>JBBAMS010000007.1:54367-58910 GCA_040402415.1 Candidatus Planktophila sp.
GGCGCAAATGCTAAAACTGGCGCAGATGCTGAAACTGGCGCAGATGCTGAAACTTGCGCAGATGCAACTGCCTGGGACACCGCACTTTCAACGTCTTCTTTGCGAATACGTCCGCCAATTCCTGTTCCACGAACAGAGGCAAGATTGACACCAAGTTCATTAGCAAGTTTGCGAACAATCGGAGTCACATAGGCATCTTGCGGTTGTGATACCGGAGTGGAAGGAGTTACTGGAGTCGCCGCCACGGGCGCAGGTGTGGCGACCGCGGGTGCTACGGGAATCGGGGTTGGTGTTGGAGCGGCTGGAGTTGGTGCCGATGGAGCACTTGATGATGAGCCAATAAGTCCAAGGCGTGCACCAACTGGAACAGTTGTATCTACTGCAACATCGATTGCAAGAAGTGTTCCAGCAACGGGTGAAGGAATTTCTGTATCGACCTTATCTGTTGAAACTTCTAGGAGCGCTTCATCTACTGCAACAAAATCACCGACATTCTTGAGCCAACGTGTAACAGTTCCTTCGCTGACGGATTCACCGAGTGCTGGCATAGTGATGACTGTTCCGCCACCACTTGGGGCCGGCGCTGCTACTGGTGCTGCAGGAGGTGGAGTTACGGCAACAGGTGCGGGTGCTGTAATAACAGGTGCTGCAACAGGTGCTGGAGTTGAGGCAGCTTCTGTAGCTATCACTGCAAGTTCTGCACCGACTGCAACGGTTTGATCTACGCCAACAACAATCTTCGAAAGAATTCCGGCAACAGGGGATGGAATTTCGGTATCGACTTTATCTGTAGAAACTTCGAGGAGCGGTTCATCGACAGCGACCATGTCGCCTTCATTCTTAAGCCATCGAGTAACTGTTCCTTCACTAACGCTCTCACCGAGAGCGGGCATCGTGACTGAGAATGACATGGCTATTTTCTCCTCTTACCTAACCGTGCGAGTGCAGTGGTTTGCCTGCAAGAGCCATGTGAGCTTCGCCCATTGCCTCAGACAGTGTTGGGTGTGCATGGATAAGAGGTGCAACATCATCTGCTGACGCCTCCCAGTTAAAGATCAATTGCGCTTCTGCAAGAAGTTCACCAACACGTGAGCCAACCATGTGTACACCAAGGATTGGACCATTTTTTTCAGCAATGAGTTTTATAGAACCAGCAGTCTTAAGAATCTGCGCCTTGCCATTTCCTGCGAGGTTGTAATCAATTTCGATAACGTCGTAGCCGCGCTCTTTAGCAATCTTTGTTGAAAGTCCGACAGATGCAACCTCTGGCTCGGAATAAGTAACACGGGGCACACCGTCGTAATTGATTGGACGAGGGTTGAGTCCTGCAATTGTCTCAGCCACGAGAATTCCTTCTTGGAAGCCAACGTGAGCTAATTGTAAGGTTGGAATGATGTCACCAACTGCGAAGATGCCAGGGATATTGGTGCGACAGTGATCATCGACGGTGATGTATCCGCGATCCATTGCGATTCCAACTTCTTGATAACCAACGCCCTCAGTGACAGGGCCACGGCCGACAGAGACAAGGAGCACCTCTGCAGTGAATTCGCGTCCATCCTCCAAAGTAACCGTGACGCCCTTCTTATCAACGTGATGAGATGTAAAGCGAACTCCTAGTTCGAAGTTGATTCCACGTTTGCGAAAGGCTCGCTCGAGTAACTTGCTAGAGGATTCATCTTCAAGTGCGATCAGGTGGGGTAAGCCTTCGATTATTGTCACTTCTGAGCCAAATGATTTCCAAACTGATGCAAACTCGCAACCGATGACTCCGCCGCCGAGAACAATGACGCTCTTGGGTACGTAATCCATTTGTGTTCCATGATCAGATGTGATGACTTTCTTACCGTCAATATCTAAACCTGGCAATGTTCGAGCGTAAGAACCAGTAGCAAGAACAATATTTTTGCCAACGAATTGCTCGCCATTTACTTCTATCGTGTTCTTGGAAACGAGGCGACCTACACCTTCGACATATGTAATTCCGCGAGACTTGACTAGACCTTGCAAACCCTTATGCAGGCCCGCGATCACGCCATCTTTGTATGAGTTTACACCACCCATATCAATCGAGTTGAAAGTCGCTTTTACTCCGAATTGCGCAGCATCGCGTGCACTATCTGCGACTTCGCCTGCGTGAAGGAGCGCCTTTGTTGGGATACATCCACGGTGCAGGCAGGTACCACCGACCTTATCTCTCTCGATGAGAGCAACTGAGATACCAAGTTGCGAAGCACGAAGGGCTGCTGCGTAGCCGCCGCTTCCGCCACCAAGAACTACGAGATCAAAATTTGCCACCAACACACTCCCTCGCTCGAAGCCATTCGCTTTCCCGAGCTTAACGGCCCTATCTTGCCAGCCTAGATACCTAGATGCATAACTCGCTTAGGCGGGGTCAGGAGCTTGCAGATACTGCGAGTTGAACCAGAGAACGAAGCGCCACACCAGTTCCACCCACTGGGGTGTAACCGTGGGGCAGGCTCTCGTTATAAGCAGGTCCTGCGATATCAAGATGTAGCCATGGCAGTTCATCTGACACGAAATCTTTCAAAAATAGCCCTGCAACAAGCATTCCGCCCATGCGTTCGCCAATATTTGCAAGATCTGCGATAGGAGAATCTAGCGATGCGCGCAATTCGATGGGAAGTGGCATCGGCCAGAAAGCTTCACCTGTCTCTTTCGTCACATCCATAAAGTGAGATGAGAAATCTGAGTTATTAGTCATCACCGCACTGGTGCGAGTACCAAGAGCAACGACTTGTGCGCCTGTAAGCGTTGCTACATCGACAATTCCATCGAGATCTTTTGTCTCTTGAGCTCTCACTAACGCATCTGCAAGCACTAAACGACCTTCTGCATCTGGATTGAGAACTTCAACAGTCTTGCCACCATAAATGGTGATGACATCACTTGGTCGTGTTGCAGTATCGCTAATCATATTTTCGGCCAAAGGTGCCCACGTCTCAATCGCAACCGGCAACTTTAAAAGGGCGATTGCAATTGTTGCTGCGCACACAGCGGCTGCACCACTCATATCTGATTTCATAGCCTCCATACCCTTTGCAGGTTTGAGAGCAAGGCCACCAGAGTCGAAGGTAATTCCTTTACCTACGAAGGCATATTTCTTCCTCGCCTTAGCGCCTTTTGGGGTATAAGAAATATTGAGAAGCCGAGGTGGGTTAACGGATCCTTGTCCCACGCCGATAATGCCACCATACCCTTTTGATTTAAGTTGTGAATCTGTCATCACTGAAACTTTGAGACCGGCCGCCGCACCGCCTGCCTTCTTTACTGCATCGGCAATCGCCTTACAGAAAGTATCGGGAGTCAGATGACTTGGGGGAGTATTGATTAAATCACGAACGAGGTTTGTGTAGGTTCCGATAATTTCAGCAGATTTGATGGCTTGCTTTGCAGCAGGCTGCGACGCTAAATCCGAGTGGATTGTGACTGTCTTCATGGGGGCTTTCTGTGCAGACTTTGTAGACCCTCTAAATTGATCAAAGTTATATGCACCAAGTGCTGCGCCTTCCGAGACAGCTTTCAGAGCCGCGATGCTCTTGGTAGGAAGTGCGAAGGTGGCGCTGGCATTACCGGCAAGTGCACGAGATGCTGCACCTGCTGCGCGTCGCAATGTTTCATTGTCATAGGTTGTAGCCGACTTACCAAGGCCAGTGAATACGACTAGGCGAGCTGTTGAATGTGTAACCTTGATTACTTCATCATTTTTACCAGTAGCACCTAAATCAACCAGTGCCTGCATGAGGCCTTTGGTATCGATTGCTAGATCACCGGCTTCGATCTGCAGAGATAGCGAACCGGACTTGGTGGCTTTACCTGCCTTGAAAGCCAGACCGACCACGATTACTTCATCTTTAACAATTCCGTCTGAAAGGCGGATCGTGGTCATAAGGCTCCTCTAGAAAACTCTGGTCAAGTGAACTCGCCCTGCCGAAACTATGAACAGATGCGAGCCGTAAGTGTAAGTTGTCGCTGTGAAAAACTCACCTTTACATCAGAAACACCTCGACCTGCAGGCGAAGATGGCCGATTTCGGGGGCTGGCTCATGCCTATCGAATATCCAGGATCTGGAGTTCTCGCTGAACATACAGCGGTGCGTGAACGGGTGGGGCTCTTTGATGTATCTCATCTCGGTAAGGCCAGCGTTACCGGTGACGGCTCCCTTGAATTTCTCAATGCGATGTTCACCAATGATCTCAATCGCATCGGAGATGGCAAGGCGCAATACACCTTGCTCTGCAACCCTGATGGTGGAGTCGTTGATGACCTCATCGCTTATCGAAATTCAACTTCAGATTTCTTCCTCATCCCAAATGCATCTAACACAACTGATGTAGTTCGAGTATTGAATGAGAACGTTCCCGCTGGAGTTACCGTCACCAATCTGCATGAAGAATTTGCGGTTCTTGCACTTCAAGGACCGAACGCTGTTGATGTCATTCGCAGTTTCGGAATCAACCCAACAATGGATTACATGGCCTTCGCGCACGTTGTCATTGCAGGGTGCGATGTCATTCTCTG
>JBBAMS010000008.1:0-51547 GCA_040402415.1 Candidatus Planktophila sp.
CGGCCAGCGCTGCGAGCTTCTTCAGCTTCTTCAGCTAAGAATCGAGAACGCTCTTGCGCTAAAGATTGAGTCCCACGAAATTTTTCACGTAAGGCGCTGAGAGAGTAGAAATTTTCTTGTGCTCTTAAAAGTAGTGGGCTTTCAAGCGCTGATTGGGCATCGAGCTCTTCTTCACGGCGCCGCACCTTGTCGAGTTCTGCTTCGACTTGTCCCCTACGTTCGCGAAGCGCATTCTCATCGGCTACTTCAGCATCAAGAGTCTTCGAAAGTGAGATGTAATCATCTGCAAGCAGACGCAACTTTGCATCGCGTAGATCAGCTTGAATAGTTGCCGCCTTCTTTGCCACCTCTGCTTGCTTGCCGAGGGGTCGTAATTGGCGGCGAAGTTCGACAGTCAAGTCATTTACACGTGCAAGATTTGCTTGCATAGAATCAAGTTTGCGCAGCGCCTTCTCTTTACGCTTACGATGCTTAAGAACACCAGCTGCTTCTTCAATAAATCCACGACGTTCTTCCGGTGTTGCCATCAAGATTGCATCAAGCTGGCCTTGTCCTACGATTACATGCATTTCGCGACCGATACCTGAATCGCTTAAGAGCTCTTGAATATCTAGAAGTCGCGATGCTTCACCGTTGATTTGGTATTCACTCTGGCCATTACGGAAAAGTATTCGAGAGATTGTTACCTCTGTATAGTCGATTGGAAGCGCGCCATCAGCATTATCAATCGTGACTGCAACTTCTGCGCGACCAAGTGGTGCACGCCCAGATGTTCCAGCGAAGATAACGTCTTCCATCTTTCCGCCGCGAAGTGACTTTGCACCCTGCTCACCCATAACCCAAGTGAGGGCATCGACAACGTTGGACTTTCCTGAACCGTTGGGGCCGACTACGCAGGTGATTCCTGGTTCGAGGCGCAGAGTGGTCGCCGAAGCAAAGGACTTGAATCCTTTGAGGGTCAGACTCTTCAAATACACGCGGCAAACCTACCGTTGTGTGCGCCATTGGTATAAAAGCGACTCAGTTCAAGTTGTACTTGAGGGTTTACTCTGGTGATTGAGAAAGTAATTCATATGCTGTCCGTGCTGCAGATTGTTCTGCTTCTCGCTTACTTTTTCCAAGGCCCTCAGAAATTGCTTCACCTGAAATCATTGCAACAGCAGTGAAACTCTTATCATGATCTGGTCCGGTCTCGGTAACGAGATATTCAGGCGAGCCTTTTCCAAGAGATGCGACCAATTCTTGTAGTGCAGTCTTTCCATCGAGTCCAGCGCCTTTAGCCATTGCACTATCGAGAGTCTCTTTGATGAGTGCGCTGATAACTCGTGTTGTGGCCTCAAAACCGCACTCAAGATAAATGGCGCCAAATAGCGCTTCTAAAGCATCTGCTAAGAGTGAGTTCTTATCTCGACCATTGGTAACTTCTTCACCCTTACCGAGCCGAATATATTTTCCAAGTTCGAGTGTGCGCGCAATATCTGCGAGCGCACGCATATTGACTATTCCGGACCGAAGTGGGGATAAGCGACTCTCATCCAAATCTGGATATTTAATATAGAGCTCTTCGGTAACAATGAGACCGAGCACAGAATCGCCTAGAAATTCAAGGCGCTCATTGGTGGCGGTTAACCCAGTCTCATATGCATAAGACCGATGGGTAAATGCTAACTCAAGCAGTTCGGGAGAGAGGTAAATTCCGAGTTGCTCAAGAAGTTTTGAGTACAGATCAGACCTCTAAAACCTGACGGCGGTTATATGTTCCGCACGTTGGGCATGCAACGTGGTTGAGCTTTGGTTGCTGACACTGTTGGCATGTTGAGATTGCCGCTGCAGTTGTCTTCCACATGCTTCGACGTGAACGTGTCTTCGAACGAGACATCTTTCGCTTTGGTACTGGCACGGTATTCGTCCTTTATCTTGATGAAATCTAGTGAGCTACAAACGTGTGGTCTGCTTCCGGAATGGGGTAAGTATCGCTTATTTGTCAGGATTGCCAAAATTGAGATTTTTTAGCCCCGACCACCGCGCATCGATCACCTCATGAGCGTGCCCCTGCTGCAGGTTCGCCCATTTCTCCCCGCAATCAGGGCAGAGCCCTAAGCACTCCTCCGAACACAGTGGGTTCACGGGCAAGGTCAAAATAATTGCATCAATAATCGGAATCTCAAGGTTCATAAGGTCACCTTCCATCTGGAGTTCATCATCAATATCCAAGTCAATATCTTCGTCATCGCGCTTCTTCTTGCGACCCTTCTCATGAGTAGGTTCATATCGATAGAGCTCTTGAATCTTTCGGTCAATGATGACTTCAACTGATTCGAGGCAGCGGATACATTCGCCCATTGCTACAGCATAAATTTCAGCGCTGAGCAGCACTCCTTCGGTTACCGATTCAAGGCGAACATCTGCCTCAATGACATCGCCTTCAGGAACGGCAATCAGCGGCACGCCAATGCGCGTTGGCGCCGCAATATCAAGCTCGTACTCCTTGAGCTCGCCAGTTCGGCGGGGAAGTTCATAGGTATTGAGAATAAAGGGGTTGATCTTCTTGCTCATGGAGTAACTCTTAACTAATTATCAGCATTGAGGTGCGAGAGAATATCTTTATCGTCTGCACCTTCAAGTCGTTCGCGACCACGTGCAACAGCATCCATGGTCTTATTGAGAATTACCTCAAGGGTTGCAAGACGTCCATCAATGTAAGCCTCCACCTCACGTCGCTCATCTTCTGCAATTTCGCGAGTTTCATGAAGGATGCGCTGCGCTTCATCACGAGCAGCCTGCACGATAGAGGTCTGTTCAACCATCCGAGCGACATCTTCGCGCGCAGAGGCGATCATTGATTCAGCGCTCATACGACCTTCTTCAATGATGCGATCCCTATCGGCGATGATTGATTCAGCACCATCCAAATCTGCGGGTAGGAAGTCGCGAGCTCCTTCGAGGATCTCGAGCATCTCGCCACGGTGCACTACGCATGAGGCAGAGAGTGGAACTCCTCGAGCCTCTTCAACAACTGCGATTGCTGTATTGAGCTTTTCAATCGAGTCCATTGTCATTCTTGTTCTCCCGCTCTAGCTCGTAAAGCCTCATGGACATTTGTTGGAACCATCGATGAGACATCGCCACCGTAAAAGGCTAGTTCTTTCACGATTGATGATGATAAGAATGAGTGGGTCGGGGATGTTGCCATAAACATGGTTTCAACTCCCGATGCTTGGATATGCACCTGTGCCATCTGTAGCTCGTAATCAAAGTCGGTCACTGCGCGAAGCCCTTTGACGATTGCTTGGGCGCCGTTCTTCTTGCAGTATTCAACGAGCAAACCACTTCCGAAATCGACACTGACATTAGGGAATTTCTTGACATTTTCGCTAATCAACTTCATGCGCTCTTCAACTGTAAAGAGCCCAGATTTATTACGATTCACGAAGACTGCCACAATTACTTCATCAAATTGCCCACTGGCGCGCTCGATAATGTCGAGGTGGCCAAAGGTGATGGGATCGAAGGAGCCCGGGCACACTGCGCGTTTCATAGTGCAAACGCTAGCAATGATTGCTGAGGTTATCCATTTTCGCCTTCTATACGCGTAGGAACTCCATAAAATATTGTTGCCTGCCCATATTTCTTTTGACGAACTTCTTCCAGTCCTTCGGGCCACGAAATCTCTTTCACACGACTATTGCGTTCGATTGCGATAAGAGCCTGTTCATCGATAAAGCCACCATCGCGAAGTTGAATGAGAGTTTCAATGACATCAACATCATCAAAATCATATGGTGGATCGATATAGATGAAGTGATACGGCTGCGCTGCTTTATCTTCTAAGAAGCGATGGACGTTCATTGAGTACAAATGGAAAGTTCCGGGACACCCCGCGCTCTTGAGATTCTCCAAATTACTTGCGATTGCCTTGGCGGCAAAATCATCTTTCTCGACCGCATGAACGAGCACCGCTCCACGCGAGAGCGCTTCAAGTGCGATTGCACCTGTTCCTGCGTACAGATCTAAAACATTAAGTCCATCGAATTCACCGAACTCGGAGGTTAAGGTTGAAAAGAGAGCTTCGCGTGCTCTATCTGATGTAGGGCGGGTGGCGGATGCAACCGCATCGATGGAGCGTCCTTTAGCATGACCGGCGATAATTCTCATCGTTATGCCTTATCTATATATTCAGAAGCTGCATCTGCTTGAATATCTGCAAGCTCTGTCGCCAAAAGTGGGAATTGCGTAAGTCCTAATTCGAGAATGATAGATGCATCTTCACGTGCCTGCTCGATCATTGATTCGTCACGCAAGACTCGCAGCAATCGCAAGTGTGATCGTCCGCCTGATTGGCTAACACCTAATACATCTCCTTCTCGTCTTTGTTCCAGATCTATGCGCGAGAGTTCGAATCCATCAAGAGTTCCAGCCACAGCATCTAATCGTTCTCGCGCTGGAGTTTCTGCAGGTGCGCTTGTGACGAGAAGGCAGAGACCTGGGGATGTTCCACGACCTACGCGACCACGTAATTGATGCAGCTGAGAGACTCCAAAACGATCCGCATCCATGATCACCATCACTGTTGCATTCGGGACATCGACTCCTACTTCAATGACAGTCGTAGAGATTAAGACATCTATCTCTCTATCTGTAAATGCTCTCATCGTTGAATCTTTTAGCTCAGCACTCTGTCGCCCATGCAACGGCGCAACTTTTACGCCTTTAAGTGCTCCTCCAGAAAGTAGTGGTCCTAGCTCTTCAACAGATGCAATTTCTGTGCTGCTCTCTCCCATGAGGAAATCAATATCTGAATCTTCAGGAGTTCCCGCAGAAATTCGCGGAGCGACGATATATGCCTGATGACCTTGCGAGACTTCTTCACCGATTCGCTCCCACGCTCGTTCTAGAAAACCAGGTTTTTCGAGAACAGGAATCACATGTGTTGTGATGGGTTGTCGTCCCAAAGGTAATTCTCGCAGAGTCGATACATCGAGATCACCGAAGACAGTCATTGCAACAGTTCGAGGAATTGGAGTTGCCGTCATCACGAGAAGATGCGGAGGATTCTGGGCCTTGCTCTTGAGAGCATCGCGTTGTTCCACACCAAAGCGATGTTGTTCATCAACAACAATCAAACCTAAATCGTTAAATGCAACGCTCTCACCTAAGAGGGCATGTGTTCCAACCACAATTCCTGCTGCGCCCGATGCAGCTAGTGCAAGAGCATCCTTGCGTGCGGCAGCACTCTGAGATCCTGTAATAAGAGTTACTTGTGTAGCGATGTCAGAGCCACCGAGCATGCCTCCATGAGAAAGTGGACCAAGAAGTTTTTCGATAGTGCGAAGGTGTTGCGCTGCAAGTACTTCGGTGGGTGCGAGTAGGGCCGCCTGTCCCCCGTTATCAATGACGGACAACATGGCGCGAAGTGCAACAACCGTCTTACCTGAACCGACTTCACCTTGGAGTAATCGATGCATAGGGTGTGGCTGGGCAACATCTTCGGCAATTTCTCTGGCAACTTCTCTTTGGCCCGCAGTGAGTTCAAAGGCGAGCAATGCATCGAAGGCATCAAGCAATCTGCCACCACGCGCAGGTCTTGCCACGGCATCAAGGTTCTTAAGCTCCTGTCGCCTAGTCAAGAGAAGTAATTGCAAGAGGAACGCTTCATCGAAGGTAATGCGTTCGCGCGCTTTCTCCGCAGAATCAAGATCTACTGGGTTGTGCAGTTGTACAAGGGCTTGGTGCAGAGTGGGATAGCCATACTTATCAAGTAGCGATTCAGGTAAGAAATCTGGAATTTCATCTAGTGCACCGATTGCAAGTTCAATGCACTGCGCGATCTTCCACGAAGGTAACTTTGCACTTGCCGGATACATTGGCAGATACTTCCCAGCAAAGCTTTTCACTGCGGTATCGACATCGTTACCATCGGCTATGAGCTCATAATCAGGGTGGGCGAGTTGACGCTTACCGTTGAATACGCCAACTTTGCCGGCGAAGAGCCCCTGCTTACCAACTTTGAGTTCCTTCTCGCGCCAGGCTTGATTGAAGAAGGTCAGAGATAACTTAGCCGAGCCATCGGTGACGATTACTTCAAGGATATTTCCTTTACGTCCCTGTAATCTGCGACTTGAAACACTAAATACCTCGGCAAGAATTGTGACTTCATCGCCCTCGTTAAGTTCAGCAATATTTGATAACTCACCACGTGCTAAATAACGTCGTGGGTAGTGATGAAGCAAATCCCCCACAGTTAAATAGCCAAATAAATCTTTCAATACCTTTGTCGTGCGATCACCCAGAACTCCGACAAGTTTTGAATCCAGGGTGGCCATGGCGTTATTCTCTCCTTACAAGTCCCCACTCGCCCTTACTTTTCGCATGGATTTTGGCGGATTCGCCCTACCCCACCCCCTCTTGCTACCCTTTCACCCTGTTCCTGACAGGAACGAGAAATTCTTTAGATCTAAGGAATTTGTAATTTAGAAGGAGTAACGAGATGGCATCTTCATGCGACATCTGTGGCAAAGGCCCTAGCTTTGGCAATAACGTTTCACACTCACAGGTGAAGACACGTCGTCGTTGGAATCCAAATATCCAGCGCGTAAAAACTCTGGTTGCTGGTGCATCTAAGCGTCAGAATGTATGTACTTCATGCCTCAAGGCGGGGAAAGTTACTCGCTAACTACTTACTTTCATTAAAGTGGCTCCAGGAAACTGGGGCCACTTTGCTTTTCACTCCAGAAATTCCACTTCCTGTAGCCACAGTTCCAATTTTAATTCCTGGTAATTCAATACCAGTGGCAAGAAGAACATGGTCCTCACCTCCTGCATATATCCATTGGAATACATCGGTACTTAACTGATCGGCAAGTGTTGAAAGCTCTGCAAACTCAGGGGCTTGCGCAAGGAGCTCCTCATCAAAGTTGAGTGAGACCTGTGAAGCAGTGGCTAATTGCTCTCCTTGGATTAGAAGAGAATCAGAGAGATCGCACATGGCTGTTGCGCAAGAGAAATCAATTGCATAATCAATTGTCGGTGCAGAGAATTCAGAGAGCGCCTTCTCTGCGTGTGGAGAGTTAATCGCAACTTGGCGTGTGAGAAGTTCAAGCCCTGCTGCTGACCACCCAGGAAGGGATGAGATAAATATTGCATCCCCAACGCGTGAACCACTACGAAGAATGGGAGTTACCGCATATCCGAGCGCTGTCATTGAAATAACAACTTTTGCACCCCGTGCAATATCTCCACCGACGATATGTGCTCCCGCGAGATCGGCTTCGTGTTTCATACCTCTGGCTAAATTTTCTATCCATTGAATGGTTTCTCTGCCCGTGAGAGCGACGGAAACTGTAAGGAAGTCGCAACGGCCACCCATTGACAGAATGTCAGCAACATTTGCAGCCGTTACTTTGCGTCCAATGTCAAAGGCAGATGACCATTCCACCTTAAAATGCACATCTTCGACTGCCATATCCGAGGAAACGAGTGTCCGTTCAGATGTAGCAAGAACGGCAGCATCATCGCCAATTCCAACGATTACTCGGGGATCGTGGGTTGCGAATATCTTCTGTAGCGCAGATATAACATCGCTCTCCTGAAATCCCATAGCCATAACACTATTGGATGAGATAGCGTTAGGGCGAAGCGAGAGGATTACTTATGTCAGTACAGGCCTACATCTTGATTCAAACCGAAGTTGGCAAAGCGTCATCAGTTGCTGCCGCTATTCAATCAATTCCAGGCGTATCACTAGCTGAAGGGGTCACTGGTCCATACGATGTAATTATGCGCGCTGAGGCTCCATCCATGGAAGATTTTGGTCGCGTAATATTGTCCAAAGTGCAAGCAGTTCCAGGAATTACTCGCACTCTGACTTGTCCCGTAACTAGTTAATTAATGACTTAAAGCGCTCTGCAATAAGTGCGTAATTACCTCTGAATATCCGATTCCTGTTGCTTGCCACATCTTGGGGTACGCTGAAGTTCTCGTAAAACCTGGCATTGTATTGATCTCATTTATAATAATTTTTCCACCTGGAGCTACGAAAAAGTCAACACGCGCTAAACCTTTTGCCCCGATCGCTTTGAATGCAATGAGTGCGTAGCTCCGAATTTTTTCAATTACCTCTGCGTTAAAAGGCGCAGGAATATCTATTCGCGTCGCACCATCGAGATATTTGGCCTGATAGTCGTAAAACTCATATTGAGGATCAATCCAAACTTTTCCTGGAATTGATGCCTGTGCACCGCCATCAATTTCTAGAACTGCGCATTCAACCTCTGCCCCGTCAATGGCGCTTTCAATCAATACTTTAGAATCGAAAGAGAGCGCTTCTTTCATTGCAGAAGCAAATGTACTTAACTCCCTAACCTTCACAGTCCCCTGACTGGAACCTCCACGCGCTGCCTTTACAAATAAAGGCATCCCGAGCTGCTCGATTGATTGCACGACTTCTTCAGGGCTGCGCTTCCACTCAATCTCGGTGACCGTAACACCTGGAGCTATAGCAATACCTGCTGATGAAAAGTATGACTTTGCCTCTGACTTATCCATCGCGCGCTCAGATGCAATTGCCCCGCTTCCTACATATGGAATACCAATTTGTTCAAGATCACTTTGCAGCTGCCCATCTTCTCCATAAGTGCCGTGGAGAACAGGAAAAATCACATCAATCACCAGCTGAGAGCCGTCAATAGTTATCCCATTTTTCCCTCGAGTAACTCTCGGAAAATTTCCGCTGACGGATGGAAGAGCTCCGTTCTCAAGTGATAGTGGATAATCCAACGGCAAAGCCATCCACTCTCCTTGACGTGTGATGCCAATCAGGATTGGTTCATATTCAACGCGATTGATAGCTGAAAGAAGCCCACCTGCGGATAGACAAGAAATCTCGTGTTCGCTACCAGGTCCTCCGCATAATATTCCTACGCGCTTCATCGAATGAAATTCTCTGCTTTTGTCGTTATCTCCATCAACCTCTGGAGGGCTGCCTGGGGAGTTAATTGTTCACTGACAATGTCCCCGACCGCCTCAATGACAGGCACTTCAATGCCGACTCTATGAGCAATTTCGGCAACGGCACCAGCTGATGCAACACCTTCAACAGTCTTAGCAACTTCTTCGCGGGCTTTCGCCATCGATCCAGTTCTGCCGAGTGCTTCACCAAAGGTGCGATTTCGCGAGAGAGGAGATCCGCAACTAGCTACGAGGTCTCCCATACCTGCTAAACCTGCAGCAGATAATGGATCTGAACCATGGGCTGCACATAGTCGTGCGACTTCATTGAGTCCGCGCGTAATCAGCATTGCTTGTGTATTTTCGCCAAAGCCCATACCGATTGAGATTCCCACTGCAAGTGCGATAACACTCTTGATAGCACCTGCAAGTTCGCACCCCATTACATCGATGGATGTATAAACGCGGTAATACGGAGTGCGAAATAGATCACTTATCTGTTCTGCGATTTCAATCGTTGAGGCTGCGGCTACTGCACCAGCCGGTTGTCGCAATACAAGTTCATCAGCCAGATTTGGTCCTGTTATCAAAGCAACTTTGCGTGGGCCGAGCACATCTTCAATTACCTCGGTCATGCGAAATTGGGTAGTGATTTCAATACCTTTGAGAGTGCTGACTATTGTGCAATTTTGCCCGAAATAGCGCTTCCATTCCTGCAGAGTCAAGCGCAGCTGCTGTGCAGGAATAGCCAAGATATATATCTCTGAAAAATTAAAAGCAGCCACGAGGTCCGTTGTCGCCACCAAGGCAGATGGCAAAATATGAGTTCCTAAATATTTCACGTTGGTATGTGATGAGTTGATTTCTGCGATTACCTGCTCGCTACGTCCCCACAACAAGACTTCATTTCCGGCATCGCATAAAACCTGCGCCATTGTGGAACCCCATGCGCCTGCTCCGAAGACCGTAACTGTGCTCATGCTCTCTTCTTCTTGAAGTTTCCTGTTCGCGGCAAATTCGATGTGTGTGGATCAAAGATTACTTGAGGTCGCTTCTCTCCACGAATTTGCTCTAAGAGCTCGGTAATTGCACGCATGATTTCGGCAGTTGCTTCGATGAGAGCCTGAGGATCCTCGCCCTTGCCAAACCACTTCGATAGGTCAACGGGCATGCCAACGCGAATGATGATCGTTTTTCGGGGAAAGAGTCTGACTTTGGTTGTGTAATTAGGAACAATGAGTTGGGATCCCCATTGAGCAATTGGAATCACTGGAGTATTTGATTGAAGCGCAAGACGGGCGCATCCAGTTTTTGCAATCATCGGCCACATATCTGGATCTCGGGTAAGAGTGCCCTCTGGGTAGACACCGAGCATATGTCCCTGCTCCAAAATCAGCTTTGCATGATCAACTGCCTTCTTGGCATCAAGGCTTTCCCGTTCGACAGGAACTTGTCCTGCTGCAAGCAGGATCTTGCCGATAATGGGAACTTTAAAAATTCCAGACTTTCCTAAGTATCTGGGGGCGCGACCATTCTGAAAGAGAAATTGGGTGAAGACTAAGACATCCAGATATGACATGTGATTACTGGCCACGATAACGCGACCAGTTGCAGGAATGTTCTCTGCACCCTGCCAATCTCGTTTCATTACGAGATTGAAGATTGGAATAATGATATTTGTGCAGATGTTAAAGGTGGGGTTGGTACCGAGTGGATATCCACGAGGAGGTTCATAGCGAACTGTGAACTCAGCCATGTTTCAAATCCTAACCATAAAAAAACTGAGGCCCACAGAAAGCGGGCCTCAGTTTCTTAAGATTTTTCAATAACGAGTTATATAGGAAGAATTAACTCTTCTTGGTAGCCTTCTTAGCTGTCTTCTTACGTACCGGAGCCTTCTTCGCAACCTTCTTAGCTGCTGGCTTCTTCTTAGCTGCTGGCTTCTTCTTAGCTGCTGGCTTCTTCTTAGCTACCTTCTTAACTGCAGCCTTCTTAGCTACTGGCTTAGCAACTGCCTTTACCTCTGGCTTTGGCGCTGGACCGAGCTTGCGATCGCCAGCAACAATCTCCTTGAGTGCCTTCGCAGGAAGGAAACGTGCCTTCTTTGAAGCCTTGATCTTGATTGTCTCGCCTGTGAATGGGTTACGTCCCATACGTGCTTTGCGATCAACTTTCTTAAACTTTCCGAAATCATTGATCATGACATCGTTTCCGGCTGACATATTGCGTGTGATTGTGTCAAAAACGATATCTACAGCGTGTGTAGCTTCTCTCTTGCTGCCGTTGAAGTGTGGGGCCAACGCAGCGATAAACTGGGCCTTATTCATTCAATTCCCCTTATGTTTACGCGTAAATAATTAAGCTTTTGCTTAACTGCGTAAAACTTAAACCTAAGTGAGGGGTTAGGGCGTTATTAACGCGCGCGTGTCGCGAGTAAATATTTTGCAAAAAACTCACTTTTTATGCGTAAATAACTCTCATTCTTGTATTGAGACTTTTACACAATCTGCTCACCCCACCGAAGAAATCAGCGTTTTACGCTCGTTTTCTCGCCCTTAAATGCGAACAGGAAGTGTGGTTGGCTTGTAAGCAGCTCGCTGAGCTTCAAAAACATCAATGGAATCAGTATGTTTCAAGGTCAAACCGATGTCATCAAGACCTTCCATGAGACGCCACCGAGTGTAATCATCGAGTGCAAAGGGCAGGCTGACAGCGTTATAGCTCACTGTGCGAGTATCAAGATCGACGGTGATCGAAGTACTGGGTGCAGCCTCAATTGCCTGCCAGATAGCTTCGACCGCCTCTTGCGGCAAAATAACGGTAAGAAGTCCGCCCTTGAGTGAATTACCGCGGAAAATATCGGCAAAGCGGCTTGAAATAACTGCCTTAAATCCATAATTCTGCAAGGCCCACACAGCGTGCTCACGAGATGAACCAGTACCGAACTCAGGTCCTGCAACAAGAACTGTTCCGCCCTTGTACTCCTCCTTGTTGAGGACGAACTCAGGATCGTTGCGCCAGGCTGAGAAGAGGCCATCTTCAAAGCCATTACGTGTAACGCGCTTTAAGTAGACAGCAGGGATGATTTGATCTGTATCGACATTGCTGCGACGAAGAGGAACTCCAGTGCCTGTGTGCGTAATAAATTTTTCCATTTTAATCTCATAGCCCCTTTACAAATCTGCCGGTGATGAAAGTGTTCCGCGGATTGCAGTCGCTGCTGCAACAAGTGGACTGACGAGGTGCGTGCGTCCGCCCTTACCTTGGCGACCTTCGAAGTTCCGATTAGATGTTGATGCAGCACGCTCACCAACAGCGAGTTGATCTGGGTTCATACCAAGGCACATAGAACAGCCAGCGTTACGCCATTCAGCACCGAAATCTAAGAAGACTTTATCGAGGCCTTCCTTCATCGCCTGCTGACGCACGCGTTCTGATCCCGGAACAACTAGCATGCGAAGTTTCGGTGCAATCTTCTTGCCCTGCACAACTGAGGCAGCAGCGCGCAAATCTTCGATGCGGCCGTTGGTGCAGGAACCCAAGAAAACAGTATCAATAGCTATCTTTTTCAGGGGTGTGCCAGCTGTAAGCCCCATGTATTCGAGCGCGCGCTCTGCAGCTCCACGCTCGTCAGAATCCTTGATATCGGCAGGGTTTGGAACAGATGCATTCAGCGGCAAACCTTGTCCCGGGTTAGTTCCCCATGTAACGAAAGGCTCGAGAGTATTGGCATCGAGTGTGATTTCACGATCAAACTGTGTATCGCTATCTGTATAAAGAGTCTGCCAGTATCTCTGCGCAGCTGCAAAATCTTCAGGTGCGTGTGGCTTGCCCTTGATGTAATCAAATGTCTTCTGATCTGGCGCGATGAGGCCAGCACGAGCACCGGCTTCGATAGACATATTACAGACAGTCATGCGGCCCTCCATCGATAGATCGCGAATAGCTGATCCGCGATATTCGATGATGTAACCCTGTCCCCCACCTGTACCGATTTGGGCAATGATGGCAAGGATGATGTCTTTGGCTGTGACGCCAGTCTTCAAAGTTCCTTCTACATTAATAGCCATCGTCTTGGGTCGACTTGACGGCAGAGTCTGTGTAGCAAGAACATGCTCTACTTCAGAAGTTCCGATGCCAAATGCAATCGCACCAAATGCTCCATGTGTTGAAGTATGTGAATCGCCGCAGACAATTGTCATACCTGGCTGCGTAATTCCAAGCTGTGGGCCTACAACGTGCACAACACCTTGGTCGGCATCTCCCAGTGAGTGGATACGAATACCGAACTCTTTTGCGTTATTGCGCAAAGTATCGATCTGCAGCCTTGAGACTGGATCTGCAATTGGCTTTAAAATGTCGAGGGTCGGAGTGTTGTGATCTTCTGTCGCAATCGTTAAATCAGGGCGACGGACTTTACGACCTGCAAGACGCAATCCATCGAAAGCCTGCGCACTTGTTACTTCGTGCACAAGTTGCAGATCGATATACAGTAGATCTGGCTCTCCCTCGGCCTGTCGAACGATATGGTCATCCCAAATCTTCTCGGCTAGCGTCTTTCCCATCAGCAGGTGTGCTCCTTTAAAGTTGGAATACTTTGCATCTCAAACGCAATAGAAACTTCTTTCTATTGCCATCTCAACAAGTGGGATGCTAATATCACTTTGTGGATAGGAAGAATAGCGGAGTCGGCGTATTAGATAAAGCGGTAGGAGTCCTTGCCACCCTCGAATCCGGTCCACATTCACTCGCTGAGCTCGTCGCAGCCACCGGTATTGCCCGTCCTACCGCCCACCGATTGGCTGTAGCCCTTGAATTCCACCGTCTTGTGGCTCGCGATCTCAATGGTCGATTTATCTTAGGTCCACGCTCTGCCGAGCTGGCAGCCGCCGCCGGTGAAGACCGGCTGATTGCTGCCGCTGCCCCGGCACTTGCCGCTCTACGCGATGCAACCGGTGAATCTGCGCAGTTATATCGCCGCCAAGGAGATATCCGCATCTGCGTTGCAGTGGCCGAACGTCTTTCGGGTTTACGTGACTCTGTTCCAGTTGGTGCTTCCCTTACGATGCAGGCGGGATCTGCTGCACAAATCTTGATGGCGTGGGAGGACTCAGAGAAAATTCATCGCGGGTTGAGGAATGCGCGTTTTACAGCAGCGCATTTAGCTGCCGATCGCCGCCGCGGTTGGGCACAATCTGTCGGAGAGCGTGAGGCAGGCGTTGCATCGGTATCTGCGCCAGTACGCGGTCCTAATGGAAAAGTGATTGCAGCTGTATCGATTAGCGGACCGATTGAGCGTTTAGGACGCCAGCCAGGCCGATTGCATGCAGCAGCTGTTGTTGCAACTGCAGAGCGGCTGACCGAGCATTTAAAACAAGGTAAGTAAGTTAGTTATTGATGAGATCGAGTTCACGCAGAACTCGGGAGATGATTGTAAAGTTGAAACCTTTTCGCGCAAGTAGCGATTGAATACGGCGAATCTGTACATCCGGTTCTAGACGAGACATAGTGTTGAACTTCTTAAATCCTAAATCAAAGGCTGCCCGATATTCAGATTCATCATCGATGCCGTCGAGGGCCTCATCGATCTGCTCTTGAGTAACACCCTTCTGGCGAAGTTCGCCGGCGATGATTCGCTTCGACAGTTTTTTATGGTTATGGCGCGATGTAGCCCAGGCAGCAGCAAATTCACGATCATTGATCAGGCCGCTCTCTTGCAATCGAAATACGACAGCCTGCGCTACATCGTCTTCAACGCCACGGGTCTTAAGGTAAGCGAGAAGCTCGCCCTTACTTTTCGCTCTAGTCACAAGTGCGTTGAGCGCAAGTGTGTGAGCTACTTCGTAAGGGTCGGAGCCCTCACCACGTTCGACCTTTGCAAATTGCAGTGAAATTAGAAATCAACCTCTGCTGCTGCTTCATCGATCTCTGCAATCATCTCTGCATCAACTTCAACGGGTACGAAGCTAGCGCGGATCTTAGATTCGATCTCATTGGCGAGATCTGGATTATCGATGAGGAATGCGCGAGAATTCTCTTTACCTTGGCCAAGTTGATCGGCTTCATAGGTATACCAAGCGCCCGATTTCTTCACGATACCAAGCTCAACGCCCATATCGAGAAGTGAGCCTTCGCGTGAGATTCCGACGCCGTAGATGATGTCGAATTCAGCCTGCTTAAATGGTGGAGCCATCTTATTTTTGACGACCTTGACGCGTGTGCGGTTACCGACAGATTCGGTACCTTCTTTCAGAGTTTCAATGCGGCGAATATCGAGACGCACAGATGCGTAGAACTTAAGCGCCTTTCCACCTGTTGTTGTCTCAGGAGAACCGAAAAAGACACCGATTTTTTCGCGGAGCTGGTTGATAAAGATAGCTGTTGTCTTTGATTGGTGAAGTGCGCCAGTAATCTTGCGAAGCGCTTGTGACATAAGGCGTGCTTGAAGCCCCATATGTGAATCGCCCATCTCGCCTTCAATTTCGGCGCGAGGAACAAGAGCTGCAACTGAGTCGACAACGACGAGATCGAGAGCGCCGGAACGAATTAACATATCCATAATCTCAAGAGCTTGCTCACCAGTATCTGGTTGTGAAACAAGAAGGGCATCGATATCGACGCCGAGCTTCTTTGCATACTCTGCATCAAATGCATGCTCTGCATCGATAAATGCGCAGATTCCGCCAGCTTTCTGTGCATTGGCAATTGCATGTAAGGTGAGAGTTGTCTTACCTGAGCTTTCGGGTCCATAAATTTCTACGATACGACCACGTGGAAGGCCACCGATACCAAGTGCAATATCGAGTGCGATTGAACCAGTTGGAATTACTTCAACAATCTGGTTTTGACGATCGGACATCTTCATTACTGAGCCCTTACCAAACTGTCGTTCGATTTGAGCTAGCGCGGTATCTAACGCCTTCTGGCGATCGGATACATTTTTCTCTTCAGGCTTTGATTTTTCTGCAGCCACTGTATTCTCCATTTCATCTCGAACGTCTGCGAGCGCAGCCGTTGGTATCGGCCCAGAAGGTACGGAAGTTCTCTGCGACGGCCCTGGCGTTATAGAGACGCTGTGGGTGGGCGCTGAGCACCGCTCTGGATGAACGTGGCCACCTGGGTGGCCCATCACTTGCGTGATGTCGTAAGGGTATCCGAACATCTGTTCGAAAGGTAGCAGGCGCCGCTGACAAGTAGGGTGTGTCGCATGCTGATCCTCTTACCCCCCTCTGAAAAGAAGGAGGCCACGCTCAAACCCACCTCAGCCATCAGCGTCTATGCAGGCGTCCTATATCAAGCCCTCGATTGGCAATCTCTCTCGCCCGCCGCCAAAAAACGCGGCGAACGCGCTGTTGCGATTATCTCCGCCAAGTATGGAGTCGTTCGCCCATCACAGCGCATTGAAAGTTATAAGCAGAAGATTGATAACACCGCGATGCGCCAACCCATTGCTGCAGTACTTGATGGTGCTGAGAGTACGCTCATCATCGACTGTCGCTCATCTACCTACAAGACAGTCTGGCGCGCACCCGTTGATATCACCGTAGAGGTAAGAGTTTCTACGGTTATCGATGGAGTGCGAACCATCGTCACACATATGTCAAAGAAGACTCGCGGTGAGATAGCGCGTTGGTTACTGCAATCACGGTCGCTGCCGACATCTCCCGAAGATCTCTATGCGATTGTTTCTGAGAAATATCCCTGCGCCTTAACACCATCTGATGGAGTCCAGCCGTGGATCCTCGAAGTTATTGCGGTATGAAAGCAGTTCGCTTAATAAAATCGACGGTCAGCTTCGGGTAGTTCCACATAATGACATGTGCACAATTATCTACAACGATCCACTTTGAGTGGTGAGGTGCTGATTCTCGTGTCTGGGCGCATGGGTGCGGAAGAGTGAGATCGTAATCTCCAAAGACAATTGAGATAGGCACTGTTGCTGGAATTAATGCATCAAATTTCTTAAAGCGAATTGATTTCCACATTGGCATATATCCAACTGAATGAGCCATAGCAATCACTGAATCTCTACATGACTCAAAGGAGAGCTCGCGCCAGAGATGTGTAATCTTCCTGTATCCAAGTGCTTTGAGCGGCGGCAAACGATAGGCGGTACGAAGAAAGTACTGTGAAATCTTTGCAAGAATTCTCGCTGCCAGACTCGGTGGCAACAACTGCGTAGGTCCCTTATGCCACAAACCGGCTGGTGCAAGTGCAGTAACGCTCTTGACGCGATCTGGATATTGCGCAGCGATTTCCAAGGCAATCCACCCACCCAATGAATTTCCTGCACAATGAAACTCTGAAACTCCATGGTCGCGTTCAAGTGTCTCAGTAATTGAGCGCGCAAGTGATTGCGGATCGAGTGCTTCATCGCCCAATGGTGCTCTTCCATGGCCAGGCAGATCGATTGGATAAATCGTAAATGAATCTTCAAGGCCGGCATGCAGCGTCTTCCAGATATTGCCCGCAGAGCCAAGCCCATGAACGAGAACTAGCGCAGGCAGGCTCTTATCTTTTGTAAATACTTCCGAGACAACAGGCAAGATTAAAACCGATATTTCGCGGTCTCGGTGGGACATTGCTCGCATACAGCGCGCCAAATTTCATCGGCTTCGCGTCCTGCGTTGAGCGCTTCATTGACTGTCATGGAACCCAGCTCACTGATAGCAATATCTTGCGAGAAAGAGGGTGCCCATGATTCACCGAAGGAAAGCGTTAATCGCTCTCGAAGATCCGAGATGCGCATACCTTAAAAGAGTGTGCGTTCGACGAGAAGTTCAGCTTGCTCGCGCGACTGTCTAGGTAAAATCGGCTGCATTACTTGCCCCAATAACCAACGCATGGCAAGTCCAGTACCTGCTTCAGATTTAGTGGCTTCAAAGATGCAACGGGCCACAACGAGATAAAGGGGATTTTCTGAATGTGACATGATTGCAATCAAGGCAGTGGAATCATGAATACGCATTGCGGCAAGTGCTGTATCAGCAGAAATATCTTGCGAAAGTTTTTCTAGTGCATCTGCAGGAGTCCCAGCTTTTGTTGCAATTGCCACAAGGCGATGTACTTCTGCAGTGATCAACGCTTCGAGCACAGCGCTCTTATCTCGGTAGTGGTTATATAAAGTTGCTCGCGATACCTCAGATGCACTTGCAATATCGATCATAGAAATATTAGAGATGCCGTGAAGGGCGATGAGGGATTTTGTACTTTCGAGAATTGCGCTCTCGGTGCGACGATGAATCCCGCCTTGCAAGGCGTACTTAGGCTGCGTCGACAACGGAGAGCTTTGCGCTTTCACGAGATGTGAGTTCGCGTGCAACGCCAGTCATCACAGATGACAAGGTAAGACCTAGTGCAGCACAGATCGCGTTGAGTAGTTCTGAAGAAGCTTCCTTCTGGCCACGCTCTACTTCAGAGAGATACCCAAGTGAGACTCGAGCTTCGCGAGCTACATCACGCAGTGTGCGAGCTTGCGAGGTGCGAGCATCACGAAGTGTGTGACCAACTGCTTCACGCAACAGCGCCATCGCTTACTCCTCTCAAATCCCCTTCGAAAACCTTAGGTCAGGATACGCGCAAAGTTACCAATCGCGCTGGATATAGCTCCTTGGCGTACGCCATCTCGCCCTCCATCGAGGGTCAAGACCAAGGTTTGATTGATTGGCCCAGCGATGGCGATCCAAACCGTGCCTTCACGGATTCCCATGTAATCACCTGGTCCTGCAATACCTGTTGTCGAAATCGCCCATGTTGTTCCAATCTTCTCACGGGCCCCGTTTGCCATTGCGACAGCAACTTCCTCGCTGACTACAGAAAATTCATCAATCGCTGCGCGCGGGACTCCTAAGAAATTAATTTTCACATCTGCTGTGTAGGCGATGATTCCACCGATGAAAACTTCCGATGCTCCTGGAATTTGCGTCAGGGCGTGCCCTAATCCCCCACCGGTAAGTGATTCTGCAACTGAAACAGTTTCACCACGAGCTTTGAGGGTCTCGATAATCGTTCTGGCGTAGACACTTGTTAACATGAGTAAAATCTATCTCCTTTGATACCACGTGCGTAAGTAGTCATAACCAGTTGTGATAGTCAGGATAACTGCGATGCTGATAAATGAATATTTAAACCAATCCAGCCAGGTAGGAAGCGGCAGCATAAAAAAACCAACACCAAAACTTTGGAATCCAGTTTTGAGTTTGCCACCCTTACTAGCGGGAATGACTCCAGCTTTGATGACTATTAGTCGAAATACTGTGATTCCAATTTCGCGCAAGAGAATTAGGACAGTTATCCACCACGGAAAGCGTCCAAGGATCGAGAGTGAAATCATTGCAGAACCGATAAGTGCCTTATCTGCGACAGGATCGAGAAAAGTGCCAAGTGCGGTTATACGATTAGATTGCCTCGCCCACTTGCCATCGGCGATATCTGTAAGCCCTAAGAGAAAATAGATGGTCCATGCAAGAATTTGAAATAGAGAATTATCGCCACCATCAAAAAAGATGGTAAATACACCAACAGGAATAAAGAGGATCCGTGTAATAGTCAGAGTGTTAGGGGTAATAAAGGATGGAGCTTTCATCGAACTTCCGCGACTAAATCTGCGCCCATTGAATCAACGATAACGGCATCAACGTATTGGCCAGCTGTAAAATCAGTTCCAATAAATGATGTCGTGCCATCTACTTCAGGTCCTTGATGTGCAGCCCGACCTTCTTGTAAGTCGCCATCTTCAATGAGTACACGCACGTGCTCGCCAATGCGAGCCTGGGCGCGTAGTGAGACCATTTCATCAGCAAGAGAAGAAAGCGCCTCTACTCTCTCGCGAATTACTTCTTCCGCCACCTTATCGCTCAAATCTAGCGCTTCAGTTTTATCTTCATCTGAATAACCAAAAATACCCACGGCATCTAGCTTTGCTGCTGTAATGAAATCAGCTAACTCATTGTAATCAGCTTGCGTCTCACCCGGGAATCCCACAATAAAATTAGATCGAATACCGGCCTCTGGCGAGAGCGCCCTAATCTGTGAAATCAGATGGAGAAACCTCTCTGAATCACCAAATCGTCGCATCCGACGCAGAACAGTTGGACTTGTATGCTGAAATGAGAGATCAAAGTACGGTGCGACCTTTTTAGTTTCAATCATTGCTTGCAGGAGCGAAGGTCGCATCTCTGCTGGCTGAAGATATGAAAGACGCACTCGTTCGATACCCTCAATTTCGGCAAATTCATGGAGTATCTTCTCCATCAATTTAAGATCACCCAAATCTTTTCCATATGAAGTTGTGTTTTCGCTGACAAGAAAGAGTTCACTTACTCCATGTTGAGCAAGCCAAAGTCCTTCTTGCAAAATTTCTGTCGGTCTACGAGAAATAAAAGAACCTCGGAAATATGGAATCGCGCAGAAAGAACAGCGCCGATCGCACCCTGATGCAATCTTGAGTGGGGCCCACGGCGCATCACCTAACCTCTTGCGGAAAACTGAGCCGCCAGCGCCAACTGATGAAGCGAATCTTTCATCACGAGCTGCAGCTCGTTCCACTGGTGCGATCGGAAGCAACGCTCGTCGATCACGAGGAGCGTGAGGTGCATGTGATTTTCCGCTGATAATCGATTGCAGGCGCTCGGAAATATCTTGATAATCATCAAAACCTAAGATGGCATCCGCTTCTGGGAGTGCATCAGCCAGTTCCTTGCCATAGCGCTCTGCCATGCATCCCACAGCCACAACAGCGCGAGTAACACCGTGGCCTTTAAGTGAATTAGCTTCAAGAAGTGCATCTACAGAATCTTTCTTTGCCGACTCAATAAATCCACAGGTATTAATTACTGCAACCTCTGCTAATTCAACATCGCTGACAAGAGTCCAGCCATCTGCTTCTAACCGTCCAGCGAGCTCTTCAGAATCCACCTCATTGCGAGCGCAGCCCATCGTGACAATTGCAACAGTGCGGGACATGGAGTGATGTTAGCGGAAGGTTCGTCGTACCTCTTCGTTCTCGCCCCCCAAAGGCGCCAATAGCTCTCCGTTGACTGTCACATCAAGACCCGCTGGATTGCTGAAATAGACACTGATGACCGTGGATCCTTTATATGTCTTGGTCTGGCCTTGGAATATCGAACCTTTCTCGATTTCTTTTCCGTCAACAATAATATCGATATATGAATTTCCTCTCGGTGCAGAAACCACCAGTGAAACGGGGCCGTGAGTTGATGAAGTCGATGGTGTAGCGGCTGCGGCTACAGAAGCGGTTGCACTGGGAGAAGCAGAAGCGCTTGCACTGGGAGAAGCAGAAGCGCTTGCTAAAGTTGTAGGAGATGCCATTGGGATTGAACTCTGATTTGACATCACAATCTGAACTACCCCGATGACTACCAGAATCAGAACTGATGCTAAGGCTGGAGCTTTCCACGATCGTAACTTTTTTTCACGAGGAAGTTGCATCACATTGTTATCGGCTAGTGAATCTTGAATGCGTGGACTCGCGATCCCATGTTGGTCGTTATAGAGGTCTATTAAAATTTGAGGGTCAAGACCTACTAGAACGGCAATCTTGCGCAGATGACCTCGTGCATATGTATCTCCACCACAATGTATAAAATTATTTGCCTCCATCTCAGTTAAGAGACCAATACGAATACTCGTTAATTCAGAGAGAGCGGCGACACTCATGCGAGAAGCCTCGCGGGCATCGCGAATAGTTCTGCCTAAAGTCATCTGGTGAGCCGCCCAACTGTGTGAGAGTTACCTCCCAACTCTAACTGTAGACTTTCGTAAAAGAAATAACTAGAGAGCCATTTAAGTTAATTCACCCCTAGAAGCAACCCAGAATTAACCTCAGATTTAGTAATCGCGCAAGGTTGCCAGGACTGAATCGAGTTCATCGGGCTTGACCATCACGGTGCGGGCTTTGGACCCTTCCGATGGGCCAACGATTCCTCGCGACTCCATGAGATCCATCAATCTGCCAGCCTTAGCAAAAAATAAATCAAATCAGGACATTTACAAATAAATCAAATCAGCGCCAATTTCTTTTTCAATACTCTTATTTGATTGCGCAACTTGCGTGACATCATTGCGATAACGCGGTGCGAGTTGCTTCTTTACATGGCTTGTCACTGCTTCGATTTCTCGCTCTGATACATATGCACCTTGAATTCGAATTGCTCTACTTGCACCCATAGGAATGAAGAGTGCATCACCTTGTCCAATAAGTTTTTCAGCCCCCGGACTATCGAGAATAACTCTGCTGTCGGCAAGAGATGATGTTGCAAAGGAAAGTCGTGAGGGAACATTTGCTTTAATCAAGCCAGTAACAACATCCACTGATGGGCGTTGCGTCGCAAGTACAAGGTGAATACCGGCAGAACGAGCCAACTGAGTAATACGCACTACTGATTCTTCTACTTCGCGTGCTGCAATCATCATGAGATCTGCAAGCTCATCAATGATGACTAGCAAGTATGGATATGGCTCAACCACTCGATCTGAACCTGGGGGCGCAACAACTTTCCCTGCTCGCACAGCCTTATTGAAATCATCGATATGCCTAAATCCAAAGGTCGCTAAATCTTCATACCGAAGATCCATCTCACGAACTACCCATGTCAGCGCATCGGCAGCCTTTTTGGGGTTGGTAATGATTGGAGTAATAAGGTGTGGGATTCCTTCATATGCTGTGAGTTCCACCCGTTTTGGGTCAATCAAAATTAGACGAACATCATCAGGAGTTGAACGCATCAAAATAGAGGTGATCATGGCATTAATCATCGAAGATTTTCCAGCACCTGTGGCTCCAGCGACGAGAAGATGGGGCATCTTGGCTAAGTTAGCACAGACGAAATTTCCTTCAACATCTTTACCAAGGGCCACAAGCATTGGGTGATGATCTTGACCGGCAACACTTGATCGCATGACATCTCCGAGGGCAACAATCTCTCGATCTGCATTAGGGATTTCAATTCCTACCGCTGATTTGCCTGGAATAGGCGAGAGAATGCGAACTTCGCTGCTTGCAACCGCATAAGAAATATTCTTTGACAGGGCGGTAATACGCTCAACTTTGACCGCATTTCCTAGCTCAACTTCATAGCGAGTCACTGTTGGTCCGCGCATAAAACCTGTCACTTGAGCATCGATATCAAATTGCTTAAATACTTCCGTTAACGAAGCCACTACTGATTCATTGACCTTACTCTTGGCTTTTGCTGCTGGCCCAACTTTGAGTAGATCTTGAGATGGGAGTTCGTATTTCATATCACTGGTTAAGAGCAACTGTTCTGGACGTTTCTCAGACTTTGGGGCCTCTTGAAGTTGGGTAGCAAGTGGTGTCCGAGGAATTTCGACTGTGAATTCTTCATCGAACTCATCTTCATCAAGCTCATCATCTTCTTGATTCCATGCCACAACGGGAGATTCAAATGGTGGGGTATCTGATACTTCAAAGTCTCCACTACTTCGCTGTGGGCGTTTAGACCAGAGCCAAATCACAATTACCTTTATTCGAATTCCCGCCTTGGATAGCGGCGTTCCAGTGATAATGAGCAATCCAAAGAAGAAGATTGCAAAAAGCAATGGGTAGGTAAGCAGAGAAGTCATCAGGGCAACGAGAGGTCTTGCAACCCAATATCCGAGTTGACCTCCTCCATTTCGAATTGCGGTTGCACCTTGTGGGTTAAGGCCTCCGAGTGAACCATTGAGAAGATGTGCAAGCCCTGTAGCGCTGATTAGGAGAGTCACGGTCCCAACTGTAATTCTCCCTGTTGTGCGTTTATCCTGCGGTTTTCTAAAAAGCCTCACTGAAAAGTGGAGAAGAACCAGGGGTGCCATAAAACCAATGCGACCGAATGCGCCATAGAAGAATGAGTACAAAATACGTCCAACGTAGTTATCGGCCCTAAACCAAGTTCCTGCAAATGCAGACAGTGAGAGAAGAAGAAGAAGTAGGCCAGCCCCGTCACGATGATGCTCGGGATCTAAATCTCTAGCCCCGCGAGCGACGAAGCGAATTGCAGATCCCAAAGTCATTGCAACGAAGCGCCAGATTGCTGAGCAGAATAAAGCCACTACACCGAGAAAAGACTTACCAGATGTGCGTTTCTTCTTCTTAGCCACACATTCAATCTTAGGTGGAGGGTAATTCTTGCGGGCGTAGGCGCGCCGACCTATACCTCAACAACGACAGGGACAATCATCGGGCGACGTCGGTGTTTTTGTCCGACCCAACTTCCGATAGTGCGACGTACAACTTGCGAAAGCTGGTGAGTTCCATTGACGCCATCTGCAACTGCCGCAGTGAGTGCTTTCTCTATCTGTCCGCGGACTTCATCAAATAACGCTTCATCTTCATTGAAGCCTCGCGCGTGAATGTCTGGTCCTGCAATAATTTTCCCTGTTTGAGATTCGATTACTACGATGACGGAGATAAAACCTTCTTCACCGAGAATGCGACGATCTTTCAGTGATGACTCTGTGATATCTCCAATGCTCTGACCATCGACATAAACGAAACCACATGGCACCGAACCAACAACTTCTGCTTTATGATTCACAAGATCAACAACGATTCCGTTCTCAATAATTAAGGCATTCTCGCGAGGAACACCTGCCTGAATCGCTATCTCGGCATTAGCTTTGAGATGGCGCCATTCACCATGCACGGGCACCACATATTTTGGCTTGACTATGTTGTAGCAATATAAGAGTTCACCCGCAGCTGCGTGTCCAGAGACATGCACCATTGCGTTAGCTTTATGAACCACCTTGGCGCCAAAGCGTGTGAGTTCGTTGATAACTCGAAAGACTGAGTTCTCATTACCAGGAATGAGTGATGATGCAAGGATGACAGTATCTCCATCCCCCACACGAATCTGGTGATCACCATTTGCCATGCGCGACAGAGCCGCCATGGGTTCACCTTGAGATCCTGTACAGATTAGAACAACACGATCATCGTAATTGTCGAGCTCGCGGGCATCAAAGAGGATTCCTGATGGCACAGTTAAGTAACCCATATCCTGTGCGATTTTCATATTGCGAATCATTGAGCGACCGATAAAGGCAACTTTGCGATTATGTATCGCTGCTGTATCGATTACTTGTTGTACGCGGTGTACATGGGATGAGAAAGATGCAACTATGACGCGGCGCTTTGTCGATGCAATAACACGGTTGAGTGCAGGCATGATTTCACGCTCAGATGGAGTGAAGCCCGGAACATCTGCATTTGTGGAGTCAACAAGGAATAGATCGACTCCTTCTTCACCCAGGCGAGCAAAGGTGCGCAGATCTGTAATACGACCATCAAGTGGCAATTGATCCATCTTAAAGTCACCTGTATGTAAGACGATGCCAGCCCTGGTGTGAATTGCAACTGCTAACGCATCGGGTATCGAGTGATTTACTGCGATAAATTCGAGTTCGAATGGCCCGACATCTTCTCGATTACCTTCGCAAACTTCATGAGTAAGTGGTGAGATTCTATGTTCTTTACATTTTGCTGCAATCAGCGCAATTGTTAATGGAGATCCATAAACAGGAATGTCTCCGCGCTCGCGCAATAAGTATGGAACAGCGCCAATGTGATCCTCATGGCCGTGAGTAAGAAAAAGCCCTACGACATCGCTAAGTCGATCGCGAATGTAACTAAAGTCAGGCAGAATGAGATCGATACCCGGTTGGTTATCCTCGGGAAAGAGCACGCCACAATCAACAATAAGCAACTTTCCATTGATCTCATAGACAGTCATATTGCGGCCGATTTCTGAAATTCCACCCAGTGCAACTATGCGCAGCCCGTCAGCAACCAGTTTGGTAGGAGTGCCTAGATTTGGGTGGGGATGTTGTGTCATGCAGTTTTGCTTTAGCTCTTGAGCGTTACGCCACCAGCAGTGAGATCTTTACGTAACTGATCTATCTGTTCTGGTGTTGCATCAACGAGTGGCAGACGTGTTGTTCCTCCGGGAAGTCCCATGAGAGACATCGCTGCCTTGGTCAAAATTGCACCTTGTGTGCGGAATGTGCCGGTAAATACTGGCAAGAGTTGCTGATGAATCTCAAGAGCTTTCGTTCTATCTCCAGCAAACCAGGCCTCAAGCATCGCCTTTAATGGAAGTCCAACAGTGTGGCCACAGACCGATACAAATCCAACTGCGCCAACAGATAAGAATGGTAAGTTGAGAATGTCGTCTCCTGAGTAGACAGGAATATTGCAGCGCTTAATAACCCACGAAGTAGCTGCGATATTTCCCTTTGCATCTTTGAGAGCGACGATATTTTCGACACTTTCAAAGAGTTTGACGATTGTGTCAGATTCAATTTCAACGCCTGTGCGGCTGGGGATGTCATACATCATGACGGGAAGAGTGGTCGCCGCAGCAACTGCACGGAAGTGAGCCTCAATGCCTGCTTGGGGTGGCTTGTTGTAATAAGGAGTGACGACTAGAAGTCCATCTGCTCCAGCTTGTTCAGATCGCTTTGCCTGCTCGACTGTGTACGCGGTTTCATTATCGCCAGCGCCAGAGAGCACTTGAATCTTTGAACCAACAACATTCTTCACAACCTTTATGATCTCAAGTTTTTCAGAAGATTTAGTAGTGGGAGCCTCACCTGTTGTGCCATTGACTGCAATGCCATCATGGCCATTATCAACAAGATGTTGTGCGAGTTTCTCTACGCCAGCCCAGTCAATCGCTCCATCCTTATCAAAAGGGGTCACCATCGCGGTGAGGAGTCGTCCGAAAGGCGCTTGCGTATCCATCAGGGCATCGTATCGCTTATGGCGCGATACGACCAGATTTTTCAAATGCCCCGTATGTAAGTGGCATTAATTTCGCGAATTCAGCTTCCATCTTTTCTGCAACCATCTCAATTTCACGTTGCGGATAGCTTGGAAAATGTGATCCTTCGCGTGCTGTACGAAGTGAGAGGAAATTCATCAGTGCGCGCGCATTCATAGTGACATACATCGATGAATATGTAGCGACCGGCAATACCGCCCGCGCGACTTCGCGCGCTACGCCAACATCAAGCATCTTTTTGTAAGAATCGTAAGCAACTAAGTAGGCCTCTTTCATAGCCTTTATTGTTACTTCATATTGTTCTTCTGTGCCATCTTCAAATGTGTATGCACCGGTCTTTCCCACTTGGACTAACTTGCGCTCTTTTGCCGGAACATAAAAGACTGGCCTGAGTTCGCGATATCTACCTGACTCTTCATTGTATGAAGCGATGCGGTGGCGCATAAATTCGCGGAATACGAAGATGGGCGCAGAGATAAAAAATGTCATTGAGGTATGTTCAAATGGAGAACCATGTCGTTCGCGAGCAAGGTAGTTGATTAAGCCTGCTGATCGGGCTGGGTCTTCACCAATTTCATCCAGAGATTGTTCACCCGCTGTAGATACGCGCGCCGCCCAAATCACATCGGCATCACTAGCGCTTGCCTTGATTAGCTCGACAGATACATCGTCTCTAAAAATTATCGTCTCAGACATGTGCGCACCTTATCTTTCAACCCCCCTCCGCTCATTGGATATCTAGGGCACAATAACCGCGTGTCCAGAGTGAACCGCACCACCGCAACGCAGAGTTTGAGCGTCTCCTTCACTGTTGGTCTCTATGGAATCGCATTTGGGGCAGCTGGAATCGCCGCCGGGTTCTCAATCCTGCAAACATGCGCACTCTCCCTGCTTACATTTTCAGGAGCATCTCAATTCGCCATCGTCGGCGTGATGGGTGCAGGAGGTAGCGCTCTCTCGGGAATCGCCACTGCGTCACTTCTTGGAATCCGAAATGGATTATATGGATTGCGTATGGCTCCAGTTCTAAAAGTTCGCGGAGCAAAGCGAATTGTTGCTGCTCAAGTAACAATTGATGAGTCAACAGGTGTATCCATTGGCCAGGAAGATCTCGGCAATGAAGCTATGCGACATGGCTTCTGGATAACGGGCTTTGGTGTCTACTTCTTCTGGAATATCTTCACCGTAGTCGGTGCCCTGGGTGCACAAGCAATGGGCAATCCATCCGCATGGGGACTCGATGCAGCTGTACCTGCAGCATTTTTAGGATTGGTATGGCCACGTCTACTAGGGCGATTTGAACGTGCCCTTGCTGCATCTGCGGTACTGCTTGCGATTGCACTTACGCCAATAATTTCTGCTGGTCTTCCAATTATTACAACCACGCTATTAGCCGTGGCGTTCGGCTGGAAGGCTCGACGATGAGCGCTCTGTGGATTGGCGTCTTAGGAACAAGTGCCATCGCCTGCATCTTAAAGTTCATGGGCCATTCAATCCCAGAGAGATTTCTGACCAACCCACGGATGCTCCGCATCAATACCCTTATTCCGATTGCACTCTTGAGTGCGTTGGTTGGAGTACAGACACTTACCGAAAAAGGAAAATGGGTTATGGATCAACGACTAGCTGGAGTATTGGTGGCCTTCATGGCACTTCGCTTAAAAGCGCCATACTTTGTTGTAGTAATCTCTGCTGCAGTCACTTCAGCAGTGATCTACAGAATTAAATAAATCGCTGGTTAAATAAGGCCAAGGGAAGTTAATTTAGCCTTGAGATCGTTATCTGAAGGTTCAGTCAGGTGTGTTCCATCTGAGAAGACCAAGACAGGAATTGATTTTGCTCCCCCATTGATCTCTTGCACCTTTGCAGCTGCAGATTCATCAACCTCAACATTGATGTGATTGACCTGAATATCGAGCTCCTCAAGAAGTCGCTTTGAACGACGGCAATCTCCACACCAATCGGCGCCGTACATTGTGATATCTGCGTGTGCCATGAACTTTTCCTCCACCTACATAAAGTTTTCAAGGCCAAACGTCAGCCCTGGATGAGAAACAACCTGACGAACGCCAAGAAGTACTCCTGGCATAAAACCTACTCGGTCAATTGAATCGTGGCGAATTGAAAGTGTTTCACCGATTCCACCAAGCAATACTTCTTGATGTGCCACAAGGCCACGAAGTCGCACTGAGTGAACTGGAATATCCCCCACTGTTGTACCACGTGCACCATCGAGTGCAGTCGTTGTCGCATCTGGCATCGGAGCAAGACCTGCTTCTTTGCGAGCCTTTGACATCAGTTCTGCTGTACGCGCTGCAGTTCCTGATGGCGCATCCACCTTATTGGGATGATGAAGTTCAATGATTTCTGCAGATTCAAAGTATCTAGCCGCCTTTGTTGCAAACTCCATCATCAATACTGCACCAATAGCAAAATTGGGAGCGATGAGAACTCCAGACTTGGAATTGGCCAGGAGAGATTTAATCTTTGCAATACGCGCATCATCGAAGCCGGTAGTGCCGATGACTGCATTGATATTGTGAGTAATCAGAAATTCAAGGTTGGCCATGACGGAATCTGGTGTTGTAAAATCAACAACCACTTGCGCACCACTTGTGACCAAGGCATCGAGTGAGTCTCCAAGATCAAGAGCTGAAATGAGTTCGAGATCTGGTGCCTCAGTAATAGCTGTAACTACCTCTGACCCCATGCGACCACGTGCACCGAGTACTCCTACTTTGATCATTTCTGAAGCACCTTTTCAAATTTAGACTCATTCTTAAATGGACCCACAAGAGCAAGGGTAGGCGTTTTGACCAAGAACTCGTTGGCAATTTCACGGATATCTTCAGTGCTTACGCGTGCGATTGATTTAAGAATGTCATCAAAATCCATGACTTGGCCATAGACAATCTCATTCTTGCCGATGCGGCTCATGCGTGAACCTGAATCTTCCTGGCTCAAGACAAGGGAACCACGGACTGCGCCCTTAGCGCGTTCAATCTCTTCATGAGTCATTCCATTGTCGGCAACATCTGAAAGAACGCTACGAATGATCTCGACAACTTCAATTGCCTTGGATGGATTACATCCTGCGTAGAATCCAAGAACACCTGAGCCCGCAAATTGTTGTGCATATGCGTAGACCGAGTATGCAAGACCGCGCTTCTCACGGATCTCTTGGAATAACCGCGAAGACATTCCGCCGCCGAGAGCTGCCGAGAGGACTCCCATTGCAAAGCGACGATCGTCGGCGCGAGCAACGCCTTCCATGCCATAGAACATGTGCGCTTGTTCGCTCTTCTTATACATAACACCCACAGATTGTTGCTTGGTATTTTTCACAAGGGTATTTGGACGTACAACAGGGGCAGCAAGTACATCAAGGAAATTATCTTGTGAGAGCGCTTCCTCCACCATCGCGACAACACGCTTATGTTTGATATTGCCAGCAACTGCAACAACTAAATCTTGCGGAAGATACTTCTTCTTATAGTAATTAAAGACGGTATTGCGCGACATGCCCTGGATAGATTCGACTGTCCCCAAAATTGGACGACCTATTGGAGTATCTCCATAATAGGTATCGCTGAAGAAGTCGTGTACCAGATCACTTGGATCATCATCGCGCATTGCAATCTCTTCAAGAACAACCTTGCGCTCTGCATCAACATCGAGGGCGCTCACTATGGATGAGGTAATGAGATCGCTGACTACATTGATCGCCATCGGCAGATCTGTATCAATGACACGGGCATAGAAGCAGGTGTATTCCTTAGAGGTAAAGGCATTCATCTCGCCACCAACGGATTCGATAGAAGACGAAATCTCCAGCGCTGTTCGACTCGTTGTTCCTTTGAAGAGAAGGTGCTCTAAAAAGTGAGAAGCACCAGCAGTTGCCGGTGCTTCATCACGTGAACCTACATTGACCCAGATTCCCACAGCGGCGCTGCGTACCGACGGAACTTCTTCCGTAACAATGCGTAGGCCACTTGAGTGAACTGATCTCTTTACTGACATTTATTCAGCTGCTGGAGTTGTTCCATCTTCGAGAACTGGAACCAGAGAGAGCTTGCCCTTTGGATCGATCTCACCGATTTCAACCTGAATCTTGTCGCCAACCTTCATCACCTCTTCAAGGTTTTCAATGCGCTTTCCACCATGCATCTTGCGAATCTGAGATACGTGGAGCAAGCCATCTTTACCTGGCATCAGTGATACGAATGCACCAAATGTTGCAAGCTTTACAACTGTTCCGAGGTAGCGCTCTCCAACTTCTGGCATTTGTGGATTAGCGATTGCATTGATCTGTGCGCGAGCAGCTTCTGCTGAAGGTCCGTCGGTTGCACCGATGTAGATGGTTCCATCATCTTCAATTGAAATTTCTGCCCCAGTTTCATCTTGAATCTGGTTGATGATTTTGCCTTTAGGCCCGATTACTGCACCAATTTGATCTACTGGAATCTTTACAGAGATGATGCGAGGAGCGTATTGGCTCATCTCATCAGGTGTATCGATTGCCTCATTCATGACGTCGAGAATCGCAAGACGCGCTTCCTTTGCCTGGTGAAGTGCGCCAGCAAGAACTGATGCAGGAATTCCATCGAGCTTTGTATCGAGCTGAAGAGCTGTAACGAAGTCTTTAGTACCTGCGACCTTGAAGTCCATATCTCCAAATGCATCTTCTGCACCGAGAATATCTGTGAGAGCAACATATTCAATCTTGCCATCGACAGTATCTGAGATAAGTCCCATTGCAATACCTGCAACAGGAGCCTTGAGTGGAACACCTGCTTGAAGCATTGACAATGTTGATGCACAAACAGATCCCATTGATGTTGATCCATTTGAACCAAGTGCTTCAGAGACCTGACGGATTGCGTAAGGGAACTCTTCGCGTGTTGGAAGTACTGGAATCAAAGCACGCTCAGCAAGAGCTCCGTGGCCGATTTCGCGACGCTTAGGTGTTCCAACACGACCTGTTTCACCAGTTGAATATGGTGGGAAGTTGTAGTTGTGCATGTAGCGCTTTGATTTTTCAGGGCTCATGGTGTCGAGCTGCTGTTCCATCTTAAGCATATTAAGAGTTGTCACTCCGAGAATCTGAGTCTCACCACGTTCGAAGATTGCTGAACCGTGAACGCGAGGAATAACTTCAACTTCAGCAGAGAGCGCACGAATGTCGCGGAGTCCGCGACCATCGATACGAATCTTGTCGCGAAGTACGCGCTGGCGAACAAGCTTCTTCGTGAGTGAGCGAAATGCTGCAGGAACTTCCTTTTCGCGACCTACAAAGGCAGCTGAAACTGATTCCTTAGTTGATGCAGAAATCTCATCGATCTTTGTCTCGCGCTCTTGCTTACCTGAGATTGTGAGCGCCTTTGCAAGATCATCCTTTGCAGCCTTTTCAACGGCAGCAAATACATCATCTTGATAATCAAGGAAGACTGGGAACTCAGCTGTTGGCTTTGCAGCAACTGCTGCAAGCTTTGACTGTGCTTCGCAGAGAATTTTAATAAATGGCTTTGCGGCATCGAGTCCCTGAGCAACAATCTCTTCAGTAGGAGCTTTCGCACCTTCTGCAATAAGACCGATTGTGCGTGTAGTTGCTTCGGCTTCCACCATCATGATTGCTACATCATCATGAGTGACGCGACCTGCAACGACCATATCAAAGACAGCGTTCTCAACCTGTGAATGGTTAGGGAAGGCAACCCACTGACCGTCGATGAGTGCAACACGTACACCACCGATTGGACCTGAGAATGGCAAACCTGCAAGCTGTGTAGACATTGACGCTGCGTTGATCGCAATGACGTCGTACATGTGGTCTGGATCGAGTGCCATAACAGTCACAACGATCTGCACTTCATTACGAAGTCCCTTAATAAATGATGGACGCAAGGGGCGGTCAATCAAACGGCAGGTAAGAATTGCCTCTTCTGATGGACGACCTTCGCGACGGAAGAATGAACCAGGAATCTTGCCGATGGCGTACATCTTCTCTTCAACATCGACTGTAAGTGGGAAGAAGTCGAATTGATCCTTAGGTGTCTTTGATGCTGTTGTTGCTGAGAAGATCATTGTCTGATCATCGAGATACACAGCTGCAGCTCCTGCTGCCTGCTTTGCGAGGCGTCCTGTTTCGAACTTGATCTCGCGCTTTCCGAACTTTCCGTTATCGATAACGGCTACTGCTGTCTTAACGTCTTGACCCTCCATGGGTCCTCCTTTGATTCGTATTTCTATTCCAAGGAACGCTGAACGCACCTTGGAGCGGTAACTACACGCGAGGCGAAACAAATGAATCTTCGATCGAAGTTCACAGATGTAACCATCTGGAAACCACTACCGAGGACCATTGTCCCCAGGCGTGTAATTAATTCTCTAAATTAGCGGCGAATACCGAGCTTTTCGATAATTGCGCGATAACGATTGATATCTGTCTTCGCGAGGTACTGAAGAATTCGGCGACGCTGACCTACGAGCAACAAGAGACCACGACGGTTGTGGTGGTCATGCGGGTTGGTCTTGAGGTGTGTTGTGATGTCTTCGATTCGACGTGACAATAAAGCGACCTGAGCTTCAGGGCTTCCTGTATCAGTAGCTGATGTTCCGTACTTTGCAATTATTTCTTTCTTTACTTCCGGCGTTAATGACATTTCTATTTCCTTTTCATGTGAAGTACGTCAGTACTGTTCAAGAGGCTTCCCGGTTTGAATCACGGGAAATCACTTTCTCGTTGGACGGGTGAAGTTTACCTGTGAGCTGTGGATAAGAGAAATTGAGGGTGAAATCAACCTATTTCTCTGTGAGTTCTCGCGCTTTATCGCAATCTTTCTTCATCTGTTCCAGAAGTGGTTCAAGGCCATCAAATTTCAAGGTAGGCCTGAGGTACCAACCAAATTCAATCGATGCGTTCTTGTCATATAAATCCAGCCCTTCTTGATCGAGAGCATATGCCTCTACTTGCCTGCCACGCGCGCCTTCAAATGTCGGATTGGTGCCAATTGAAATGGCTGCCGGCCAGAAATTTATTCCGACAGTGAGCCAGCCTGCATAAACTCCATCTGCGGGAATTGTCTGTCCATCAATATTTCCAAGGTTTGCGGTTGGATATCCAATTTCACGACCTCGCTTTTCACCGTGAACTACGAAGCCATCGAGTCGATGTGGTCTGGATAGGAGCTCGCGCGCTTGCTCAACTTTTCCCTCTATGACAAGTGCACGAATGCGTGATGAAGAAATGACTTCAGTATCCGCTTTCAATTCTTGGACATCGACAATAAAATTGTGAGTCACTCCTGATTGGATAAGAGTGTCTACATTCCCAGCCGCTTTATGTCCATAGGTAAAATTTTTACCGATGATAATCGTGCTTGCATGAAGTTGATTGACAAGAATTGTCTTCACAAAATCCTCGGAGGACATGGCAGCGAATTTCTCATTAAACTTCATCACCGCCACTTGGTCAGCGTTATGAATTTTCAGTAACTCAACTCTGTCGGCAAGAGTTGTGAGCATCGTTGGTGCTTTATCGGGCGCAAAGACTGTTGTGGGATGAGGATCAAAGGTGAGAGCGATGATTGCTCGGCCATCTGCAATCTCTTTTGCATGGTTGAGAAGTGCTTGATGCCCTTTGTGAACACCATCGAAGACGCCAATTACCACGACGTTGCTTTCACTCATGCCTGAATCTTGCCTTACCTAGTTCGCTGCCGCAAAAACTGCAATGGGCTTGGCCTTGCCGCCTTCATCTTTGAGTAGGGCAATAAGACGATTATCAGGCGAAAGCCCTGCATTGATAACTGTATTTCCATTTTCAGAAAGTGGTCTTCCAAAGGAGAGTTCTTTAACTTCATCCAGTGTTAGCTCTCGTGGGGTAAATGTAGTGCGCGCCACATCAGAAAGGGCTAAGAGTGTGAATTTCTGTGATTTGAGATCTTCAAATGGAACAGCATCTCTTTCAGTAAACCCTGCAACTCGTGTGCGACGCAAGGAACTGAGGTGTCCCCCAACATCAAGCGCGCTGCCAAGGTCGCGAGCGATAGCGCGGATAAATGTTCCTGCAGAACATGTCACTTCGATATCTATCTCTGTGGTCACCTCACAATGGCGGATGGCAGAAATATCTAACTGTGTAATCGTTACCTGGCGCGCTTCGAGTTCAAACTTTTCGCCAGCTCGGACGCGATCATAAGCCCGCTCTCCATCTACCTTTACCGCAGATACTGATGAGGGACGTTGTGCAATAGTTCCAATCATCTCTGTAAGAATTTTTTTAATATCAGAGTCACTTACCTTCGATGCATCTGCAGATACTAAAACTTCGCCGTCTTTATCATCAGTGACTGTTGATGCACCGAGCACGAGCGTTGCTATATAAGACTTATCGCCGTCAGTGATGTATTGCAATAAACGTGTTCCATTACCAAAGCCAAGGACAAGAATACCTGTCGCCATTGGGTCCAGAGTTCCTGCATGACCAACTTTGCGTGTACCGAGCGCTTTACGTCCGACTGCGACAACATCGTGACTTGTCATGCCACCGGCTTTATCGACTACTAAGAAGCCATCAACCATAGCGATTAATTTTCTGTGATGATGCGTGGCATTTTGTAGGCATCTTCAACTACAGGCTTTGCATTTTCGCGCGCCTTTGCAACCTCTGCATCAAGTTGATGAACTCGCTCAAGTAACGTGTCGAGGGCTTGAGCGGATTCAGGTAAACCATCCAGAATGAACTCAAGGGAAGGAGTAATGCGAGTTCCTAAATCTTTACCAACAGCGCTACGGATAACACCCTTGGCAGATTCGAGAGCCGCAGCAGTGGCAGCACGTTCGTCTTCCCCACCAAGAACGGTGTAGAAGATCGACGCATTCTGGAGATCTCCAGTAACACGCGCATCGGTAACAGTGACAAAGCCAAGACGCGGATCTTTAATCTTTGTCTCAAGCAGCTGTGCCACTACCACCTTGATGCGGTCTGCAACCTTGTGGCTGCGGTGTGAATTTCCCAATTTACTTTTCCATTTCTCGAGTTATGCGCGCTTCTTTTCTCGCATCTCAAAGACCTGAATGATGTCTCCTACTTGAAGGTCAGCACCCTTACCTACGCCGATACCGCACTCAAAACCTTCTTTGACCTCAGTGGCATCATCTTTAAATCGCTTGAGAGATTCGATAGTGACCTCTTCTGCGATGACTGCTCCCTCACGCATGACGCGCGCCTTTGCATTGCGGCGAATAACTCCATCGGTAACGATACAACCTGCAATAGTTCCAACTTTTGATGATTTGAAGAGATCACGGACTTCTGCACTACCGAGCACAACTTCTTCGAACTCTGGCTTGAGAAGACCCTTAAGCGAAAGTTCAATCTCTTCGATTGCATTGTAGATAACAGAGTAGAAGCGAACTTCAACACCTTCCTGATCAGCATAAATAGCTGTCTGTGGTTCTGGCTTAACGTTAAAGCCGATAACAACAGCAGTTGATGCAGATGCAAGAGTGATATCGCTCTTGGTAATTGCACCTACGCCACGGTGGATAACGCGAAGATCAACTTCTGCTCCGACATCGAGTTGCATAAGAGCATCTTCGAGGGCTTCGACAGAACCTGAAACGTCACCCTTGAGGATGAGGTTAAGGGTGGAGATTTTGGACTGCTCCATGAAGTCTTCAAGTGAGACCTTCTTGCGAGCCTTAGCCAATTGCGCATTACGTTCTGCTGCCTGACGCTTTTCTGCGATCTGACGTGCGGTGCGGTCATCTTCTGCAACGAGGAATGTATCTCCAGCATTTGGAACAGATGTGAAACCGAGAACCTGCACAGGACGTGATGGACCTGCTTCATCAACGCTGACGCCATCTTCATCAAGCATCGCACGAACGCGACCGAATGCTCCACCTGCAACAATTGCATCTCCAACCTTAAGTGTTCCGCGTTGAACAAGTACAGTTGCAACTGGACCGCGACCACGATCAAGGTGAGCTTCAATAGCAACACCACGAGCATCATCGGCAGCAACTGCACGAAGATCGATTGCTGCATCTGCTGTCAGCAAGATTGATTCGATTAACGTGTCGACGCCTTCGCCCTTCTTTGCAGAAACGTTTACAAAGATTGTGTCTCCGCCGTACTCTTCAGCAATCAAGTTGTACTCGGTCAATTGCTGGCGGACCTTATCTGGGTTTGCGCCTTCCTTATCCATCTTGTTCACTGCAACAACGATGGGAACATCGGCAGCTTGGGCGTGATTAAGCGCTTCAATTGTCTGAGGCATGATGCCATCATCTGCAGCAACTACGAGCACTGCGATATCTGTGACCTTTGCACCACGTGCACGCATAGCCGTAAAGGCTTCGTGACCTGGTGTATCAATAAAGGTGATTGCGCGATTAACTCCATCGTGATCATGGTGAATTTGGTAAGCACCGATATGCTGAGTAATTCCACCTGCTTCGCCCTTGATGACCTCAGTCTTACGAATTGCATCAAGGAGAGAGGTCTTACCGTGATCAACGTGGCCCATAACAGTGACTACTGGTGGGCGTGCAACCAGATCATCAGGGTTCATATCTTCTAGCTCTTGGGCTAAGTCGATATCAAAGTCTTGCAAGAGTTCGCGATCTTCATCTTCTGGAGAAACAATCTCGATCTGGTACTTAAGCTGTGCTCCTAGAATTTCGAATGTATCTGCATCCACTGATTGCGTCGCAGTAACCATTTCACCAAGGTGAAATAACGCTGAAACGAGCGCTGCTGGATCTGCGCCAATCTTCTCGGCAAAGTCTGCGAGCGATGAACCGCGACGCATACGAATCTTTGTCTTTCCATCACCGTGAGGAATAACTGCGCCACCAAGTTGTGGTGCCTGCATATTGTCAAACTCTTCGCGCAGCGCCTTACGTGACTTCTGCTTACGCTTTGAAGATTTACTTGCATTCTTTCCAAATGCACCAGCAGTACCGCCGCGACCTGGACCGCGATTAGGACCGCCGCCGCCTGGACGTTGTGGTCCACCTGCTGCTGCACCTGGTGCTCCACCAGTTGCACCTTGTGAACGATATGGACCAGGCGATGTTGGTGCGCCACCTGTACGTGGTGGGTAATTTCCGCTTCCAGTTCCAGCACCTGCTGGGCGTGTTGCACCAGGGCGTGCTGCAAAGCCTGGACGAACCGAACCTGGGCGCGCGCCTGTCATTCCTGGACGTGGTGCTCCCGTTCCCATTCCAGATTGACCTTGCGGACGTTGTGGTGGGCGGGGAACTGCGCCACCTGTTGAGAATGGATTATTTCCAGGACGTGGTGGTCGTGGAAGTGCGCCACCTGTGGAAAATGGATTATTCCCAGGACGTGGTGCAGCTGGCGGAGTTGCAGTTGCAGCTGGTGTCGCAGGTGCAATTGCTTCTGACGCTGCGGCTTTCGCTTCATCATGCGCCATTTTTTCAGCATCACGTGATGCTTTAAGAGCTGCCAGGTCTACACCAAGTTCGGCGGCAAGTTCGGCGGCAAGTTCTGGATTTACTTCGGCAGTCTTCTTTGAGGCAGCACTCTTCCTTGCAGCTGCCTTCTTGACTGGCTTCGCATCGGAAACTGGCTTTGCATCTGGATAGAGCGCAACTAACTTACGAACCACCGGTGCTTCAACTGTTGATGATGCTGATCGGACGAATTCGCCCATTTCTTGGAGCTTTGCAAGGACTTCCTTGCTCTCCATACCGAGTTGTTTTGCCAACTCATGCACGCGGACCTTTGACACATTTCTCCTGTCTTGGCCCGCTTAAATTCTTGTGGGATGCGAGCCCTAGTTGTTCGACCTCATGATGTAAACGAGCTCATTTGAGTTTCATATCTTTCGCATCCATTTCGTAAATGACGCCCGCGTAATACCGCCTGCGTAATGAGTAGAGTCTAGCGAATCAGGGTGAAATTCCCTATTTCATGGGGGGCTTACGCGTTAGGTACCGGTGCATCAGGATGGATATCGATACGCCAACCGGTCAGGCGGGCCGCAAGACGAGCATTCTGTCCATCTTTTCCAATAGCTAAAGAGAGTTGATAGTCAGGCACTATCACCTTCGCAGAGCGCGTCGCCTCATCAATAATTGTGACGCTTATGACCTTTGCGGGTGCGAGTGCATGAGCCACAAACTTTACTGGATCCTCATCGTAATCGACAATATCGATCTTCTCCCCATTGAGTTCATCCATCACTGCACGAGAACGCGCGCCCATAGGACCTATGAGAGAACCTTTTGGCGAAACTCCAGCACGGTGCGAACGCACTGCAATCTTTGTACGATGGCCAGCTTCTCGAGCAACAGCCATGATTTCAACGATACGATCATTTATTTCGGGAACTTCAAGGGCAAATAGTTGTTTGACTAGCGCTGGGTGACTACGGGATAACATAATTTCAGGTCCCTTAAGTCCTTGCTTGACTTCTACAACAAAACATTTAATTCGTTCGCCATGTGCATAGACCTCACCAGGAACTTGTTCTTGCGGTGGAATCTTCCCTTCAATGCGCCCGAGATTGACATGAATCATCTTGGGATCACGCCCCTGCTGAATGATTCCCGAAACGATGTCACCAACAGATGTGGTGAACTCTCCCACAATCTCTGCATCATTAGTGGCACGCATTTGTAGCTTAATCGTTTGACGAGCAGTTGACGTTGCCATACGATCAAAACCTTCAACCGCAAGAACATCCTCGCTGACACGTTCTCCAAGCTCGTTAAATGTCGGTACGAAAATCTGTATTGCACCGGATTCGCGATCGAGTTGCACGCGAGCATAACGGTGCGCTTCTGGCGTTTCTGCATAGTTCGAAAGTACTGCCACCTCAATTGCCTGGATTAACTGTTCAATCGGCATACCTTTTGCTTCAGTAAGTAGGACGAGGGAAGGAATATCAACACCCATTATTTGTCACTCTCTTTACGGTTAAATTCGATCTCAACCTGTGCGCGCTTAATATCCACCAGAATGATAGTTACTTCCTCGACATCCTTCTTCTCAGTCACAGTTAGCGTTACATCGTTTTCGGTATTAGAAAGGATGCGACCAGTGACGACTTCACCATCTATTTTGGTAACTTTAAGAAGTCTCTTTATGTTCTTGGCAAAGTGGCGTGGGAGCGTGAGCGGGCGATCAATTCCAGGAGATGTGACTTCAAGAGTGAATGGAGTCTCTCCCATAAATGGCGCATCATCGAGCAGCTCGGATACAAGTTTTGATGCCACTGTTACTTGATCAAGATTAAGGGCATTGGCGCCATCGACAATGACGGTAACTATGCGGTGCTGGCCAGGAGATACAAGATTGATATCTTCGAGAAAATATCCAGCATTGAGTAGTGCTGGTGAAATATATTCAGAGATCTGGTCCTTCAGAGCCATAACTGGTGCCGTCCTATTCGATTGTTATTTAATTGTTGGTAGCAAAATTACTGCATATAGAGCGAGTATCCAAGTCGCAGAATAAGAAGTCCAGTCACAATGAGATAGAAGATGCGGATAAAGCTAGAGCCCTTCTTAATTGCCATATGTGAACCCGTATATCCGCCTATCAGGTTTGCGATTCCCAGCAACAATCCAAGCTTCCACATTATTCCGATCCGGAAGCCAACCACGATGATAGAGGCGAGGTTTGTCGTTGCATTGACTACTTTTGCAATCGCCGATGCTCCAACAAATGCAAAGCCCATAATCGCAACGAGTGCGAGCATCAGCATCGTGCCGGTGCCTGGACCAATGAGCCCATCGTAGAAGCCGATGAGGCAGGCAGCGATAGCACCGATAACCATCATCTTCTGTGGAGAGTGTTTTTCAACATGCACTTTCCCTAGATCTGGCTTTAACAAGGTATAGATAAATATCGCAATCATCATAAAGAAGATCGCACTCTTAAAGCTTTCAGGTGAAATCTGAGATGCCAATAAAGAGCCAAAACATGCACCGATAAAGGCTGGAATCACCATTGCAATAAGAAGCTTCGGATCGGTCCTAATGGACTTGCGATACTTAATTGCAGCTGTTGTTGTCCCAAAGAAGGCGGCAGTTTTAGATGTCGCAACAACAGATACTGGGTTTTGGTCAGGGAAGGAGAGGAGCATTGCAGGTGTTTGAATCAGGCCTCCCCCACCAGCGATAGCATCAATAAAACCAGAGGAGAACATTGCGAGTGCAAGAAGTGTGAGATTTATCGCAGAAAGGTCGTACAACACGTTATTGGAGAGTGGCTAGCGTCTTTGCAATCTCATCGACTGCTGCAGCAACGGCTACTTCGGATTTATCGCCAGTCTTGCGTACTCGCACCTCGACATTACCTTGCTCGAGGGCTTTGCCTACGACCACAATCATGGGAATACCAATGAGTTCAGCATCCTTAAATTTAACGCCTGGTGAAGTACCGCGGCGATCATCGATCATGACTGAAATTCCGCGCGCTTCCAAGTCGACAGATATCTTTTCAGCAATCTCGAAGACGTTATCTTCCTTACCGGTTGCAACAACGTGAACCTTTGCAGGGGCAACTTCTACGGGCCAGGAAAGGCCAATTTCGTCATAACTCTGCTCAGCAACAGCAGCCACGGCGCGCGATACACCGATTCCATAGGAACCCATGGTGACTACTTGAGATTTACCGTTCTGGTCTAAGACCGTAAGTCCTAGCGCATCTGCATATTTAGGACCTAGCTGGAAGATATGACCAATTTCAATAGCGCGATCAATAATGACTGGTGTTGCACACTTCGGACATGAATCACCCTTCTTAATTTGGGCAGCTTCCACATAATGATCGACTGTGAAATCACGACCGCTGACGACATTGCGCGCATGCTTATCTTTAGCGTTCGCACCTGTTACCCAAGAAGTACCGGGTGCAATACGTGGATCGGCATAGACAGTAATGCCACTCATCGAAGCATCTTGTGGTCCGATATATCCCTTAACGAGTCCTGGAAACTTTGCAAAATCTGCTTCTTCAAAGACACGGATCTCGTTGACTCCTGCAAGATTTGCTTGCAGACGTTTCAGGTCGACTTCGCGATCTCCAGGAACCAACACTGAAATCGCTTCCTCATCTGCCATCAACATGACATTCTTAAGAGTCATAGACCCGTCGTATCCCCCACCAAACTTTGCATTGAGTAGGTCCACCAGAGTATCGATTGTTGGGGTGTTGGGAGAATCAAAGACTTCAAGTGCTGCAACCTTGGATGCATCACCTGGTGCCACAACTGTTGTCATCGCTTCTACATTTGCTGCATATCCACATTTTTCACAGAGTACATAGGTATCTTCACCCGTTTCACATGGCGCTAAGAACTCTTCAGATGCAGATCCGCCCATCGCACCTGAGACTGCACTGACAATGTTGTACTTAAGTCGCAAGCGATCAAAGGTCTTGATATAGGCAGCGCGATGGCGCATATAGGACTCGACAAGACCTTCATCGGTGAGGTCGAAGGAATATGAATCCTTCATGACGAATTCGCGGCCACGGATAATGCCAGAACGGGGACGAGCTTCATCACGATACTTCGTTTGGATTTGATAGAGAGCAAGTGGCAGATCTTTGTAGGACGAATATTCGCCCTTAACCATCAAGGTAAACATCTCTTCGTGGGTTGGCCCTAATAGGTAATCAGCGCCCTTACGATCTTTAAGGCGGAATAGGTCTAGGCCGTAATCCTTCCAACGGCCCGTTACCTCGTATGCATCCTTAGGAAGTAGAGCCGGGAAATGTACCTCTTGAAAACCAGCCTTATCCATCTCATCGCGAACAATGTTTTCGATATTGCGAAGTGTGATGACACCTAGTGGTAGCCATGAGTACACACCTGCTGCGATTCTGCGAATATATCCGGCGCGGACTAAGAGACGGTGACTTGGAACCTCAGCATCTGCTGGGTCATCGCGCAAAGTCCGCAAGAAGAGGGTGGACATTCGCAACATAACGCGAACCCTACTAGAGGTTTATGAGGTTGTGACGGAAGGTAATCCTGATGCAACGCCTGCGGCTTCCATCTCTTCGGCAAGTCGCATCGCTTCTTCGATAAGAGTCTCAACAATCTGCGCTTCGGGAACAGTCTTGATTACTTGCCCTTTGACAAATATTTGACCTTTGCCATTTCCTGATGCAACACCAAGATCAGCTTCGCGAGCTTCGCCAGGGCCATTCACTACACAGCCCATAACAGCAACACGGAGTGGGACTGTCATTCCTTGAAGACCTGCTTGAACCTTTTCGGCCAATGTGTAGACATCTACTTGTGCGCGTCCACATGAAGGACACGAAACAATTTCTAATTTACGTTGACGCAAATTTAGTGATTCAAGGATAGAGATTCCGACCTTGACCTCTTCAACAGGTGGCGCTGATAGTGATACCCGAATCGTGTCGCCAATACCTTCAGCGAGAAGAATTCCAAATGCAGTTGCAGATTTGATTGTGCCTTGAAAGATAGGTCCAGCCTCTGTAACGCCAAGATGTAATGGGTAATCACACTTTGCGGCCAGGATGCGATAGGCGTTGACCATTGTTACGGGGTCATGGTGCTTTACTGAAATTTTAATATCGCCAAAGCCATGTTCTTCAAAGAGTGATGCTTCCCAGAGCGCTGACTCGGCAAGCGCCTCCGGAGTTGCCTTTCCATATTTTGCGAGTAGTCGCGGATCAAGTGAACCAGCATTGACACCGATACGGATTGGGATTCCTGCATCGCCTGCAGCCTTTGCAACTTCCTTTACCTTGTCATCAAATTGCTTGATATTTCCAGGGTTAACGCGGACTGCGGCACATCCGGCATCGATGGCAGCGAAGATGTACTTAGGTTGGAAGTGGATATCCGCGATAACTGGGATTTGAGACTTCTTAGCAATCTGCGCAAGTGCATCGGCATCATCTTGAGATGGCACTGCGACGCGAACAATTTGGCAACCCGATGCTGTGAGTTCGGCAATCTGCTGCAAGGTCGCATCGACATCTGAAGTCAGAGTCGTGCACATTGATTGAACACTGACGGGTGAATCTGAACCAACTCCGACTGAGCCAACTCGAAGCTGACGAGTCTTACGACGCGGATGCAGCGTTGGAGGTGGGGCACTTGGAATTCCGAGATCAACCATGACCCTAGTCTGCCTTATCTCTAGAAATTGAGCGAGACGGGATTGAAGATGTCTGCAATAAGAAGTATCACCGTCAACACTGCGAGCACTGCAAAAACCCCCATTGTTATGGGTGTTAGCACATTCACATCAATTCCAGCAGGACGAGGCTTTCCACGAAGGCGTGCGGAAAAGGTGCGTATCTCGTCGGCAATTGCAACTGCCATATGTCCGCCATCAAGTGGAAGCAATGGAAGTAAATTAAAGAGCCCAACAAAAATATTCAGGCTTGCAATCAAGAGAATAAATGTGCCGATACGTTCGGTATTACTTAACTTATTGCTGCTGACTGCATCCCCTGAAACTCGAGCTGCGCCAACTATTCCAACAAGCCCGTTAGGATCGCGCTTTTCGTGGCCAAAGGTTTGGCGAATTAATTGTGGAACTTTGGTCGGAAGTGCGACCAACGACTTAACAGATTCGCGGATGAGGACTCCACTTGCGCTAGTGGCATCTTTGCTCGCTGCTATAAATCCTTCGCGCTTGATTCCAACTTTGGTGACGATACCCAGCATGTAACGCTTCTCGGCTGTGAGATAGGTAGGTGAGGCTGTGATTGTCATCTTCTCTGTATTGCGCTGAATACTAAATGTAAGTTGTGTGCCCTTTGACTGAGCGATTTTGAGAGAATCTCGCGCCCAATCTTTTACCTTTACGCCATCAATAGCCAGAATTTCATCACCAACCTGGAATCCAGATACTGCTGCTGCCGAATTGGGTGAGACCTTTGCAACGGTAGGTAGCAGTGCGTTAAAACCTACGCCGAAGAATATTGCGAAGATGAGTATGAATCCGATAACGAAGTGAGCGAAGGATCCTGCCCCCAAGACAATTAATTTACGAAGCGATGAGGCAGTAAAAAATGCTCGGTCTTCTTCGCCAGCTGGCATGAGATCGCGAGGCGTCATACCTTCGATTCGGCAGTATCCCCCTGCGGGAATTGCCTTGATGCCGAACTCAGTTTCACCACGCCTGAAGGACCAGATGCGCTTACCAAAACCTAAGAAGAATTCAGTCACTTTCATATCAAAGCGTTTAGCTGTGATGTAGTGGCCGAATTCGTGGACCATGACAGAGAGAAGCAGAGCTGTAGCAAATGCAAGAATTCCAAGAAGCTTCATTAACCAACCTTTTTTAATAGTTCACGAGCAGTACGTCGCGCATCATCCTCGGCTGCACTGACATCAGCGAGATCTCGAAGTACGGGCACCGCAGATGCGCGCAGTGAATCCACCACAGCTGAAACAACGTCGATAATCGATGTGAAACCAATCTGGCCATCAATAAATGCTTGCACAGCTACCTCGTTGGAAGTGTTAAAAATTGCTGGGAGTCCTCCCCCAATTTCCCCACATGTGCGCGCCAGATCAATCGCAGGGAATCGCTTAGTATCAACCGGTGCAAAATTCCAGGTATGAGACTGGGTCCAATCAATGGGTGTTGTCGCGGTAGGCACACGGTGCGGATAGTGCAGCGCTAGAGAGATTGGTCCCTTCATATTGGGAGGTGATACTTGCGCAATTGTTGAACCGTCTACAAATTCCACCATGGAATGCACCACCGATTGCGGATGGATGACTGCATCAATCTGTGAGTATGGGATTCCAAATAAATAGTGGGCCTCAATAATCTCCAGCCCCTTATTCATCAACGAAGCAGAGTTGATAGTGACCACAGGACCCATCGACCAAGTCGGATGCTCGAGCGCTTCTGCAAGAGTGACGCTCGATAAATCAGCACGATCGCGGAAAGGCCCACCACTTGCAGTAAGGATAAGTTTGGAAATCTCAGATTTCTTTTCTCCCATAAGCGCCTGCCAGATAGCGGAGTGCTCTGAATCGACCGGAAGTAATTGATCTGGTTTGGTGCGAGAGATGACTAAATCTCCACCCGCAACTAAGGATTCCTTATTTGCCAGCGCCACTCGATTATCTACATCGAGTGCGGCAAGAGTCGGAGCGAGTCCTATCGAACCTGAAATTGCGTTCAGGACAACATCGCAGGAGATTGCAGCAATTTCAGTTGATGCGTAGGGCCCATCAATTACTTCTACTCCGGGTAGCGCCTGGCGAATCAGATCTGCATTCTTTGCTACACCAACTACTTTGACCTTAAATTTCTGAGCTTGTGCAATGAGAAGTGCAGGGTGTGTTCCAGCAGCTGACAGTGCAACAACGGTAAAGAGTGAAGGATTGGCTTCGACAATCTCTAGCGCCTGTACGCCAATCGAACCGGTCGAACCAAGAATGACAATTTCATGCATTGATATTGGACATCACATGTTTGATTCGTGTGTAATCCTCAAAGCCATAGGCAGAGAGATCTTTTCCATATCCGCTGCGCTTAAAACCACCGTGTGGCATTTCGGCAACGATAGGAATGTGGGTATTAATCCAGACGCAACCGAAATCAAATGCCTTGGCCATGCGCATCGCACGGCCGTGATCCTTGGTCCAGACAGAGGATGCCAAGCCGTAATCGACTCCATTAGACATCGCTACAGCTTCTGTTTCATCCTTAAACTTCTGAATCGTAATGACGGGACCGAAAATCTCGGACTGAATGAGTTCATCACTCTGCTTAAGATCTGCAATCACAGTAGGTGCAACAAAGTAACCAGGACGATTTGGTGGTTGTCCTCCAGCAACAATACGTGCATGTGATGGTGTGCGAGCAATAAATCCACTAACGCGCTCGAATTGCGATGCGTTATTAACTGGGCCAACGATGACATCTTCATCTGGCATACCCATTGCGATGTGATTGGTTGCTTGATCAGCAAGAAGCTTGACCATCTCGTCATAAACACCTTCTTGCACGAGTACGCGTGTCGCCGCTGTGCAATCTTGTCCAGAGTTGAAATAACCAGCGATTGCGATTCCCTCAGCAGCAGCTTGTAGATCCGCATCATTGAATACGACAACTGGCGCTTTCCCACCAAGTTCTAGGTGGACGCGCTTGAGAGATTTTGCAGCTGCCCCGGCAACCTCCATACCTGCGCGAACAGAACCAGTAATAGAGACCATTGCAGGAGTAACGTGATCAACAAGTGCTGCACCTGTCGCGCGCTCTCCAGTGATGACATTGATAACGCCCTCTGGCAGGAACTCGCTCATGATGCTGGCCATAAAGAGAGTGGATGCAGGAGTTGTATCACTTGGCTTCAGTACAACGGTATTTCCGGCAGCAATAGCTGGTGCCCATTTCCAGACAGCCATCATCATTGGATAGTTCCATGGCGTTACCTGAGCACAGACACCGATAGGTTCGCGACGAATAAATGAGGTCATACCGTGCATATATTCGCCAGCAGACTTACCTTCAAGATTTCGCGCCGCACCCGCAAAAAAGCGGATCTGATCAACCATCGGAGGCATTTCCTCAGATGCGGTCAAGCTCTTTGGCTTTCCGCAGTTCTCGGATTCAATATTTACAAATTCATCGGCGCGAGCTTCAATCGCATCGGCAATCTTCAGGAGCGCTCGTTGACGTTCGGACGGTGTTGAATCACGCCAGCCGGCAAATGCATCACTTGCAGACGTCATAGCCTTATCGACATCAGCGCTATTCGAGATTGGCGCTGTGGCAAAAGCTTCGCCCGTAGAAGGGTTGATCAGTGTTGTAGTTTCACCTGATGATCCATCAACAAATTTTCCATTGATGAAATTCTGTAACTTCTTCACAGATTATGCCTGACCCTTCGTAGCGCGAACCAACTGATCACCGTGATCGTAGGGGTGATTTGTGTATGCCTCGAGCCAGCGAGCAATGGTGAATTTGCCTCTCTCTGAATGCTCGCCGAATCTTTCGAGATCACTTTCAGTGAGGCGCTTGATGACATCAAGAGATGCTGCGCGCACTGCTGCATAGACTGCAATTGAATTTGCAACATCGCTATCAGCATAAGCAAGCTTTGGTTCGTTGGCCCATGCTGCTTCGTCATAGCCTTGAATAATTGAACCTTCAGGTTCTGCAACAAGTCGGCGCAATCTCACATAGGACTGTGCCTCTGAATCTGCCATGTGATGGATACATTGACGCGCAGACCATTCGTTCTCGGCGTGAATATCCATTAACTCTGGAGTTACTGCACGAGCGAGATTGAGAAAATACTGTGATGCTGCTTCATATGCTGCAGCTACTTCTTTCATATCCACGGTTGTCATGGAAGTGATACTAGTTAATTCTTCTCTTTCTCGGAAGCCGCTAACTGCCCGCATGCCCCATCAATTTCGCGGCCTCGGGTATCGCGGACGGTTACAGGAACTCCGTAGCCCTCAAGGATGCGAACAAACTCTGCTTCATCTTCACGACGTGATGCAGTCCACTTTGAACCTGGGGTCGGGTTGAGAGGAATGAGATTTACGTGAGCATTGCGGTTTTTAAGTAGACGGCCAAGTAGATCTGAGCGCCACGATTGATCATTGATATCACGAATAAGTGCATACTCAATTGAATAGCGGCGACCAGTCTTCTTCTCATATGCATCGGCTGCAGCCAGAACTTCACGGATATTAAAGCGATTGTTAATTGGGACAAGAGTGTCTCGAAGCTCGTCATCAGGTGTGTGAAGTGAAACCGCAAGTGTGCAGTTGATTCCTTCATTCATCAGCTTCTCGATTCCATTGACCAGACCTACAGTAGATACGACGACAGACCGGGCAGAGATTCCGAGTCCATCAGGATTTGGGTCGGTGATGTTACGAAGTGTGCGCACAACTGCGTTGTAGTTGGCAAGTGGCTCGCCCATTCCCATAAATACAATATTAGAAAGTCGTGTTGGCCCACCTGGCATCTCACCATTGGCACATGCTCGAGCTGCCGCAACAATTTGATCAGTAATTTCACCAGCCGAAAGGTTGCGCGTTAGCCCTGCCTGTCCTGTTGCGCAGAATGGACAGTTCATGCCGCACCCAGCTTGCGATGAGATACAGACCGTCGTGCGATCTGTGTAACGCATCAAAACGGATTCGACGAGAACTCCATCGTGCAATTTCCATAAATCCTTACGCGTCATTCCACCATCTGTTGTGCGCGTGGTGACGAGTTCGATTAATTTCGGTGTGAGCGCATCAGCGATTGATTGGCGCTCAGCCGCCGGAATATCAGTCCACTCTTCAGGTTCATTAGACAGATGGGCAAAGTAATGTGTGGCAACTTGTGCTGCGCGAAATGGTTGAAAGCCAAGCTCTTGCGCAAATGCTTTACGTTCGGCAGGAGCAAAATCTGCCAGATGCTTGGGAGCCTTCTTGCGCTGTACCGGTTCGTCGAAGACAAGTTTTAATTCTGCCGGGCGCTCTGTTGTCATAGCAACCCTGACTCTTGTGCGCGTCTCACTACTTCGAGTGCGAGCCACAGCGCAGGGGCTGCGAAAAGAACTGAATCAAGGCGATCCATAATGCCGCCATGGCCTGGCAATAAATTGCCCATATCTTTGATAGCCATATCGCGCTTGAGCGCTGATTCAATGAGATCACCTGCTGTTGCAGTAAAGACTGTGAGCAAGCCGGCAAGTGCACCAAGCCACCAATGAGAATTCATAATGTAATGAAATGCAAGTGAACCACCAACAACGGTAAAGATGAGTGATCCTGTTAAGCCTTCAATAGTCTTCTTGGGGCTGATCTTTGGTGCCAATGGATGCTTACCAAGGAGAACTCCGGTTAAGTAACCAAAGGTGTCATTGCATCCAACAAGAACAACGCAGGTCATAACTCGCGCCAATCCATTGTGGGGCCGTCCAAGGAGAATAAGAAATCCGGCAAGAAATGGGAGATAGATCAGTGCAAGGGCGGATGCGGATGCAGTCTTAACAAAGTTTTCAGATCCGCGTGGAAGAAGAAGTACCAGCAGACAAGGAAAGGCGATGGCAGTTGCAACCGCAAGTCCTGAGACTCCTCCGAACCAGGAAGCAGCTCCTAACCCAATTGTTGCTGTCGTCAGTGACCAGAGTGGAATGTGGATATCAACGATTGTAAATGCTCGATTGAGTTCGCGGATTCCAAGGACGACAGCAAGAGTTACGAGACCTGCGAAGAGAATGCGAAATGTGGCAAGTGAGAACCAGACGAGAAGTACTAAGAACAAGCTGACAGCAATTGATGGCAGGAGTTTTCGACCAGCGCGCTTATTAATCGCTTCGTTGATCGAATGTATGTCTGACACAGCGAGAGAACCCCAAAAGTGAAGTCTTTAGACTTCGAGGAGCTCTGCCTCCTTGTGCTTTAAGAGGTCATCAATTTTTGCAACGTGATCTGAAGTAATTTTCTCGAGTTCTTTTTCTCCACGGCTCAAATCATCTTTACCGATATCACCATCTTTTTCCAGCTTCTCCATCAGCTCTTTCGCTGTGCGACGGATATTACGCATTGAAATCTTTGAATCTTCAGCTTTTGTCTTTGCAACTTTGATGTAATCTCTGCGACGTTCTTCAGTCAATTGAGGGAAATTTACCCGAATTATTGCGCCATCAGTTGCAGGATTGACACCGAGGTCAGATTCGCGAATTGCTTTTTCAATGGAAGACATTGCACCCTTATCGAAGGGAGAGACAACAGCCATACGTGATTCAGGAACCTGAATAGAGGCAAGCTGAGACAGAGCAGTCCATGTACCGTAGTAATCGACCATAATTTTGTTAAACATGGCAGGGTGAGCTCGGCCTGTACGGATTGCACCAAAATCATCTTTAGCAACTTCGACAGCCTTATTCATCTTCTCGGTCGCATCTGCGAGTGCGCTGGTTACATCTGCCATTGACTTTGCTCCCCTAATCCTAAAATTACCTAGAATATCTCTCGTTTAAGAAACGAGAGTTCCAATCTTTTCACCGCGAACTGCGCGGCCAATATTTCCATTGGTCATCAAATCGAATACCACGATAGGCAAGTGGTTTTCGCGGCAGAGGCTAAATGCTGCTGCATCTGCAACTGCAAGTGACTTCTTCAGAACTTCATCATATGAAATAGTGTCGAACTTTGTTGCATTCGCATCTTTGCGCGGATCAGCGTTATAGACGCCATCGACTCCAGATTTCGCGAGCAAAAGAGCACCGGCACCAATTTCAAGTGCACGCTGAGCTGCGACGGTATCTGTTGTAAAAAATGGCATTCCAGCACCGGCACCAAAGATCACTACGCGACCTTTTTCTAGGTGGCGAATTGCGCGACGTGGTACATAAGGCTCGGCAACTTGACCCATTGCAATTGCTGTCTGGACGCGAGTATCGACGCCCTCTTTCTCAAGAAAATCTTGGAGCGCTAAACAGTTCATTACTGTTCCGAGCATTCCCATGTAGTCAGCGCGTGAGCGCTCCATGCCGCGTTCTGAAAGTTCGGCCCCACGGAAGAAATTACCGCCACCAACAACGATTGCGATCTGGGTTCCACTGCGAACAACATCACCAATTTGCTTTGCAACATCTGCAAGAACATCGGGATCAACACCGATGCCTTTCTTGCCGCCGAAAACTTCTCCAGAAAGCTTAAGGAGCACTCTTGCATAGTTACCTCTGGTACCTGGCATGAGTGCTCCCTTCGCTCGTTGGAATTAGTTTACTGACCTACGCGGAAACGGTGGAATGCCTTGACGGCGGTTCCTGCCTCATCGAGGAT
>JBBAMS010000009.1:0-49777 GCA_040402415.1 Candidatus Planktophila sp.
ACTGGTCCAATGGGAGAGAAGACAATCGTTGAGATGCTCAACAATGGCGATATCGATCTCGTTATCAATACGCCAGTCGGCAGAGGAACCCGTGCCGATGGTTGGGCGATCCGAACAGCTTCGGTGCAACGTTCTATTCCCATTATTACAACAACCGCAGGCTTCAGCGCAGCTGTTCAAGGTATAAAGTCTCTCCAATCGGGTGACTTATCGGTTGCCCCTATTCAAGATTGGCTATCTCGTTAATGTCTTCAATCAATCGCAGCGCCGTGCAGCAACAGGTCACGATTGTTGGCAATAAACGAGTTGGTGCATATCACCAGATCCTTCTCAATGTAGGTGACTTAGTAAAGAGTTGTAAACCGGGAAACTTCATCGCTATTGCAGTTGGGGGAGACTCCTCCCGAATGATTCTACGTCGAGCATTTGCGATCTCACGTGTCTCTGATAATTCTCAATACGGTGGCACGATGGAACTCATCGCCGCCCCCCACGGATCTGGAAGTAAATGGTTATGTGTGCAGCAAGAAGGTAGCGAACTAGATATCGTTGCACCGCTCGGCACCGCATTTGGAATTCCGACTGAACCAATCAACGCACTTCTCATTGGCGGCGGATACGGTTCCGCACCTCTCTTCGGTTTAGCTGACGTTCTCAAAACTCGCGGATGTAAGGTCGATATGTTGCTCGGTGCAAGCGTCGGAAGCAAAATTTATGCACCTATGGAGGGCAAGCGTTCTGTAAATTCACTGCGCATCTATACCGAAGATGGTTCGATGGGCGAGACAGGTCGTGTTACTGAGCCCCTTCTCGATATCGTTCAACAGCGCGGAATTGATGTTATTTATTCATGTGGACCGATGGCGATGCTAGCTGCTATCACTGCGCTGGTTGCAGATACAGAAGTTATCCATCAATGTGCAGTCGAAGAAGCTATGGCCTGTGGTATCGGAATATGTATGACATGTGTTTTACCGGTCACCAACTCCGATGGAACAACATCCATGTTGCGTTCGTGTATTGATGGTCCGGTCATGGATGGCTCACATGTCCGTTGGGACCTCGTTGGTAAAGTTCCAGAGGTACAAGCATGACTCTCCCGGTAGATCTCTCCACAACCTTAGGTAATGCATGGTTTCCTACCCCAATATTTACGGCGAGTGGCTGCGCGAGTAGCGGAAAAGAGTTGGCTCAATTCTTTCCACTCAAAGATATCGGAGCCGTTGTTACCAAATCAGTGATGTCGAAGCCTCGACATGGTCGACCAACTCCACGTATGGCAGAGACACCATCTGGGATGCTCAATTCAATTGGTCTACAAGGACCAGGAATAGATTCCTTCTTAGCGAACGATGTCCCATGGCTACTTGAACAGAAAGCCCGCGTGATTGTCTCAATAGCCGGTGAAACGATCGAGGAGTATTCAACCCTTGCTCGTAAGTTGCGCTCTGTATCTGGACTAAGCGCCGTCGAAGTAAATATTTCATGTCCCAATGTGGAAAATCGCGGGTTGGTCTTTGCATGCGATCCAGATGCATCTCGTCGAGTTATCGATGGTGTGCGCAAGACAATCGGTGGCGAACTCCCCATCATTGCAAAGCTCTCACCCGATGTTACTGACCTTGCATCGATTGCCCGTGGAGTCGTAGATGCAGGTGCAGATGCGCTGGCCTTGATTAATACTGTTTTAGGAATGGTGATCAATCTCGACACTATGAAGCCACACTTAGGTGGAAAGACTGGTGGACTATCGGGACCAGCAATCCGTCCAGTTGCAGTGCGAGCGATTTACCAAGTACACGCTGCGCTTCCGCAGATTCCAATTTTGGGAATGGGTGGTGTTGCATCTGGCAGAGATGCACTCGAACTTATCCTTGCTGGTGCATCTGGAGTTTCAGTCGGTACAGCTAGCTTTGGAAATCCAACAGCACTGATCACAATTCAGAATGAGTTACGTGATTTGCTTGCGGCTCGAGGATTCGCAACTGTTCAACAGGCCATTGGATTTGCGCACAGAGATGAGTCAGCATGAAAGCACCCATCGTTCTTGCAGTTGATACCCCTGATCTAGAGATCGCAAAGCAATGGATTTCGTGTACCGAAGAATCAATCAGTGTATATAAATTGGGTCTGGAATTCTTTCTGACTTTTGGCCACGACGGAGTCCGCGCTATCAAGAGTGAGACTGATGCGGATATCTTCCTTGATCTGAAATTGCACGATATTCCACATACAGTCAAAGGTGCAGCCGCTGCTGTCGCATCGCTCACGCCACGATTCTTAACTGTCCATGCATCGGGTGGTTCCGCGATGATTGCTGCAGCCGTTGATGCCGCGCCTCACACCGACATTACAGCTGTCACGATTCTTACATCGTTATCCGAAGAAGATCTATTCCGCATTGGGTATGCAAGTCCTGCACTCGAAAGCGCAGTTGCACTTGTATCTCTTGCTGTCGATGCTGGAGCACGGGCACTTGTCTGCTCTCCACTTGAGATTGAGGCTATTCGCGCAACTGTTGGTCCTAGCATTCACATCATCACACCTGGAGTCAGGCCCGCCAGCGACGTGGGAAGCGATGATCAAAAACGCACCATGACACCGCGCGATGCAATTGCGGCCGGAGCCAGCTACGTTGTTATTGGGCGGCCTATTACGCAATCATGGCGTGAAGGCGCTCTTGCAATGAGCGCTAAGGCCCGCGCTATCGCCGCTGAGATTCTGCAGTAATTTAGAGCCATGGGAGCCCCACCGCAACTAACTCCGGAAGAGAGAGCAAGCGCGCTAGCAAAGGCAAAGTTCTCGCGACAAGTTCGTGCTGGAGTGAAGTTACGGATCAAAGACCAAGAGCTATCAATTGCACAAGTGCTCGAGATTGCGCGCGATGATGAAGCGATTGCAAAGATGCGTGTATTTGAACTTGTCGAATCAGTTCCTGGAATGGGCAAGATCCGAGCGAAGGCGCTCCTAGAACGACTGCATATCTCTCTCACGCGCAGGGTTCAAGGTTTAGGAAGACACCAAGTTGAGTCCTTGATTCGGGAATTTGACCTACCAACGGGAGTTGAAAAGGGCAGACTCGTCGTTCTGTCAGGTCCTGGGGGAGTAGGAAAGAGCACTGTTGCAAAGGCGCTCAAGATTTCATCCCCATTCTTTGTGAGCGTTTCAGCAACTACACGTGCACCAAGATTTAATGAAGTCGAAGGTGTTGATTATCATTTTTATACACATGAAAAATTCAATCAGGCGATATCACGAGGCGAATTTCTTGAGTGGGCGGAGTTCGCTGGTAATAGGTATGGAACTCCACGTAAAGCTGTAGAGGATGCACTTCGTGAAGGACAGTGTGTTCTTCTTGAGATTGAAATTACTGGTGCGCGACAGGTGAAAGAGAAGGTTCCAAAATCTCTCCTTGTCTTCCTCGCACCACCGACCTGGGAAGAGCTTGTTTCTCGTTTGGAGGGTCGGGGAACAGATAGCCCTGAACGACGTGCTTCCCGCCTTGCTTTGGCTCAAGAGGAGATGGCGGCAGCCTCTTTCTTCGATAAAGTGCTGATAAATGAAGAGGTCGAGAAGGTGGTCGCATCCCTGATAGAATTCGCATCTGTCGACTAGGGCTAAATCTTCACGGGTTGTAACAAATATAAGGAGCACAGATGAGCGCACACATGGATGGCATTACGAATCCACCTATCGACGAACTTCTCGATAAGGCAGGTTCTAAGTACAGCCTCGTTCTCTACGCTGCTAAGCGTGCTCGGCAGATCAATGCTTATTACTCACAACTTGGTGAAGGTCTTCTTGAGTACGTTGGTCCGCTAGTGGATACACACGTTCATGAGAAGCCTCTCTCTATTGCACTTCGTGAAATCAACGAAGGCCTTCTTACAATCGAAAATCTAGAACCAACCGCTTAATTTCTCACTACACACCCATGCAAGGTCACGGCCGCGAGGTAATTCTCGGAGTAGGTGGTGGAATCGCTGCATATAAATCCTGCGATCTTCTGCGTCGTCTGCAAGATAACGGTTATTTAGTAACGGTGGTTCCAACGCCTTCTAGTCTTAACTTCGTTGGTACTGCGACCTGGGAGGCCTTATCTGGCAGAAGTGTCACCACGGAAGTTTTCCAAGATGTTCATGAAGTCAGACATATTTCTCTAGCTAAATTAGCGAACTTCATCATCATTGCACCAGCTACTGCCGATCTCATCGCGCGTATCGCTCAGGGGCGTGCAGATGATCTACTCACCAATGTCGTCCTGGCGGCAAGTGTTCCCATTCTTGTTGTACCTGCGATGCACCCTCAGATGTGGAACGATCCAGCTACAACTGCCAACGTCGACACTCTTCGTAGCCGCGGAATCTCAGTGATGGAACCCGAAGTGGGAGCTCTGACCAGCGGAGATACAGGTCAGGGAAGATTTCCCGAGACCGCAAATATCTTGACTGCGTTTACTGAGATTGCCAACTCTGATGCTAATCTTCTCGGCAAGAGGGTATTGGTCACGGCAGGTGGTACGCGTGAAGATATCGATCCAATCCGGTATATCGGCAATAACTCTTCTGGAAAGCAAGGCTATGCAATCGCACGGGCTGCGCTGCAACGCGGCGCCGATGTAACAATCATCGCAGCAAATGTCGCACTTGCTGATATTGCGGGAGTGCGAACAATCAACGTTCGTTCAGCATCCGAGATGTTACTTAAACTTCGAGAAGAATTTTCACAGACAGATATCCTCGCCATGACAGCCGCAATTGCGGATGCACGTCCGCTACAAGAATCTGATGCCAAGATTAAGAAATCCGACTACACGAAGATTGATCTGATCGAAAATCCCGATCTCCTCGCAGATATCGCATCACTCAAGAAGGATCAAATCATCATCGCCTTCGCTGCCGAGAGCTCGCACGATGGAGCAGAAGCTCAGCGAAAGTTAGCGTCGAAAGGCGCCGATATTCTCTATCTCAACGATATTTCGCACGGCGATATCTTTAATAGCGAGACGACATATGGCGAGATTTTTACTATCCAAGGATCTGTTGCAAAGGTGTCGCAGACCACCAAAGACACGCTTGCCCATCAACTACTCGATCAAGCCCTTCTTCAGTTAGGTTAGGACAATGTCAAAGCGCCTCTTCACATCAGAGTCAGTTACCGAAGGTCATCCAGATAAGATCGCAGATCAGATCTCCGATGCAATTCTAGATTCACTGATTGCACAAGATCCCTCAAGCCGAGTAGCCGTCGAGACTCTGATTACAACAGGTCAGGTGCATGTTGCAGGTGAAGTAACCACAACTGGATATGCCGATGTTATGGGCATTGTCAGAGATACTGTTATTGGAATTGGATATGACTCATCTGTTAAGGGTTTTGATGGAAATAGCTGCGGTGTTTCAATCTCGATTGGACAGCAATCAGCTGATATCGCTCAAGGTGTAGACGATGCCTTCGAACATAGAGTTTCATCAGCTGTTGACCCATTAGATCTGCAAGGCGCAGGAGATCAAGGTCTGATGTTTGGTTATGCATGCGATGACACGAAAGAACTTATGCCACTGCCTATCTGGTTGGCGCACGAATTGGCGCAGCAGCTTTCCAAAGTTCGTAAATCCGGTGCGCTTCCTTACCTTCGCCCCGATGGAAAAACCCAAGTAACTATTGAATATGATGGCGATAAGGCTGTCGCGCTCGACACCGTTGTTATCTCTAGCCAACACTCTGAAGATGTAGATGTGATGAAGCAATTGACTCCAGAGATTATTGCCCAGGTAATTGATCCAATTTTGGCCAAGATTGATCTTCCACGTAAGAATTTGCGCACTTTAATCAATCCCACCGGACGTTTTGTTATCGGTGGACCTATGGGTGATGCGGGCCTGACTGGCCGCAAGATCATCGTCGACACGTACGGCGGAATGGCTCGCCATGGTGGTGGAGCATTCTCTGGAAAAGATCCTTCTAAGGTCGATCGCTCTGCCGCTTATGCGATGCGTTGGGTTGCAAAGAATGTAGTCGCTGCAGGACTTGCGCGTCGCTGCGAGGTTCAAGTTGCATACGCTATTGGTAAAGCGCAGCCAGTCGGTGTCTTTGTTGAGACTTTTGGGACTGAGACAGTTCCAGTGCAGAAGATTCACGATGCTGTAACAACGGTCTTCGATCTTCGCCCAGCCGCAATCATTCGAGATCTCGACCTCAAGCGTCCGATTTATTCAGCTACCGCTGCTTACGGCCATTTCGGTCGCGAACTTCCTAACTTCACATGGGAAGTAACAAATCGCGTTTCGGAATTGCAAGCAGCAGTTAAATAGATTTAGGTATCTCAAGTGGCAGTTGTACGGCCACTTCGCCTGAAGACTGAGGTTGTTTCACGTAACGACAATGTCAGTGCAGCCGATCTTCCTGTAGTACGTGTGTGGGTTGATAACGGTGTGTATCATCTCGATGGTTCATACGATTATTTGGTTCCCGAATCGCTGAGCGCGCTTATCTCTATTGGAGTACGCATTGAGGTTCCATTTAATTCGCGCACTGTTGAAGCGATTGTTCTTGAAAGGTTACCTGAGAGCCAGAGCGCTAAGCTGAAATACATCGTCAAGGTAATCTCTCCAATACCTGTAGCCACGCAGATAACCCTTTCCTTGATCGCAGCAGTATCCAAGCGATGGGCTGCACATCCATATGACGTCATACGCTCGGCTATCCCACCACGCGCGGTGAGTATTGAGAAAGAGATATTTGAGCCTTCGCGGGCAAAGATAAAGATCAGCAAACCATCGCGAAGTTATCTGCAACTGCCACCTTTTGCGCAGGAGTCAGCGGTCATCGCAGATCATATGAGGGTATGTAGCAGAGATGGTCGGGTCCTAGTCATTGTTCCCGAAAGCCGTTTCGTCGATCAGATATGCAATCTTTATCCCGGTGCAATCTCTATCGATTCCTCGCTTGACCGTACTTCTCGATATCGCAATTTTCTTAAAGCTGTCAATGGTTCTGCAGATATCTTTGTGGGAACCCGCAGCGCGATCTTTGCGCCGATTCCAGGCCTCACACGCATTGTCGTTGCAGATGAAGGTTCAGAGAATAGTTATGAGCGACGATCACCTGGATGGAATGTTCGAGATGTCGCCATACTGCGTTCCCAGATTGAGAAGGTCTCCTTAGATTTCATTGGCTATTCACCTAGCTCAGAGATTTCCAGGCTCATAGAGTTGAAGTGGATTACCTATAGCGCAGTGCGTCACAAGGTCTCTGTTCAAAATTTTCAGCAGAGTACGAGCGAGCTACTTCCAGGGCGGATTATTTCTGAGGTTCGAAAAGCCTTACAGAAGGGTCCAGTACTTTTTATCGCCTCTCGCAAGGGCTATTCGCAGGCGCTATCGTGTGCGCGTTGTCGCAATGTCGCTCAATGCGAATGTGGAGGTCGACTCTTTAAGAGCGCACCGAATTCAAAACCTGAGTGTGCGCTCTGCGGGGTAGTGCAAGATCCGTGGAGCTGCACCTGGTGTCAAGGTGTGACGCCATTTCTTATTGGTCGTGGAAGTGCGAGATTTTCCCAAGAGATTGGTTCAGCTTTTCCCGGTAATCAAATTACGGTATCTGAGGGAAATCACATTTTCGATACATATGAGAAGAGCGACGGAATCGTCATTGCAACACCTGGCTCCATGCCAATTGCACTTAACGGGTATAGCGCAGTCATAATTCTTGAGGGTGATTCCTATTTTGCTCAATCTGACATTCGCTCGCAAGAACGTACTCGAGAACTCTTCTTCTCGTGCGGGGGTTTGTTAAGCAAGGATGGGTCGCTGCTACTTGTTATGGCGAATGAGAACCCCATCATTGGAGCTCTTTCATCGTGGAAACCATCGCTGCTTGCACAACGCGAATTGCGTGAAAGGCAAGAGGTACTACTTCCTCCTTATATTCGAGCTCTCTCACTTGATATTGCTACATCCGATGTCAATCAGTTGATTCGTGGGTTGGAGACAGCTCGTGACGAGAAGAGGCTGCCAGCAGATTCACGAATTTTGGGTCCTATCGAGTTAAAGGGTTCACTATCAAGAGTCCTGATTATGGCTCCTATTGATGAAGGTGAAGCTCTCATCACATTTATCCACGAGTATCAAAGACGTAGAAGTGCGGTGAGGAAGACCCTTGCTACTCTGCGAATAGATCCGTATTCATTGACCCGATAGGTAAGATAGGCACATGTCTGTCAAACCTATTCGCCATTTTGGCGATCCCGTCTTGGTGACTCCTGCAGACAACGTTCTCGATTTCGATAAGGAGCTGCGCAATCTCGTCAAAGATTTAACTGAGACGATGTTAGATGCGCCCGGTGCAGGTCTTGCAGCTCCTCAAATAGGAGTCCCGCTACGTGTCTTTGTCTGGGATGTCGATGAAGCGCTAGGTCATCTCATCAATCCAACCCTTGATTTGAGTGAGGAGATTCAGGAAGGTGATGAAGGTTGTCTCTCTTTTCCCGATCTTGTCTATCCAACTCCACGATCATTTCGCGCAGTCGCGAAGGGATTTAATATGCATGGAGAACCTATAATCGTTGAAGGCACTGAACTTTTAGCGCGTGCACTTCAACATGAGACCGATCATCTCAATGGGATTCTCTTCATTGACCGACTTTCAGATGAAGATCGCAAAATCGCGATGAAGGATATTCGTGAAGCTGATTGGTTCGGCTTGGCCAGCTCGATGGGTACAACTCCACAGATTCGTATTTCACCGCATGATCCTCTTGGTCGGGGGCTCTGATTGCGTATTGCAGTCGCCGCCACACCTGCCGTGGCAATTCCAACGCTGAGCGCTCTGCTTGATTCAGAACATGTACTTGCCTTCATCATTACCCAACCAGATAGACCTGCTGGACGTGGGTTGCAATTGCAGGAGTCAGATGTTTCTCAGTGGGGTGCAGCAAACGCGATTCAAACTTTTAAACCAGAAACCTCCGACCAACTGATACCACTCTTGGCGGATATAGATGTTCTTCTCACAATTGGCTACGGAGTACTGCTTCCTAGCGAGGTGATCAGTGCACCTATGCATGGCTCACTCAATCTGCACTTCTCTCTTCTCCCACGTTGGCGCGGTGCAGCTCCTGTCCAACGAGCGATTGAAGCTGGGGACTCGCTATCAGGTGTCACAGTCTTTGCACTCGATGAGGGCATGGATACGGGGCCAATTTATTCCGTGAAAAAATTTGCACTCGATAGCGATATTACAAGTGATGAACTCTTTATTGAGTTAGCCGATGTAGGAGTTGAAGCTGTCATGGAAGCTCTAGCTGCAATTGCCTCCGGAACAAAACCAACCCCACAAAAAGGTGAAGGTGCCACTCGTGCCTATAAATTGCAGAAGAGTGAAGGTGAGATCGATTGGCATGCAAGTGCAGAAGAGATTTCACGCAAAATCCGAGCATTCACATCTAACCCAGGAGCGTGGACAACTTTCCGCGGATTAACCATGAAGATTGAATCCGCTACTTTCCATGAGATGGAGATTGAGCCGGGGCTAATTGTGCAAGAAGGTAAGAAGGTAAACGTCGGGACAGGTACGACTTCTCTCACAATCGGATTTTGTACGCCGGCTGGAAAACAACGTATGGACTCTGCTTCATGGATCAATGGCGCACGGTTGAATCCAGGAGAGAAATTTGGTTAAGCCTCGTAAGGATTCATTTCAAAAGCCTAAACCTGATGCAGTTCGATCACTTGTCTTCGATATTCTTAGTGAGGTAAATCGCCGCGGGGGATACTCAAACCTATTACTACCACAGGCTCTTGCGGCATCGGATTTTGAAGTTCGTGATCGAGGTTTCGCAACTGAATTGCTCTACGGGACTCTTCGAATGCAAGGTCGACATGACTATATCTTGCGTCAGATTGTGGATAGACCTTGGGATGAAATCGATGAAGGAATTGTCGATGTTATGCGCCTTGGTGTACATCAACTTCACGAGATGCGCGTGGCAACACATGCTGCGGTCTCTGCAACTGTCGAACTTGCTAGAAAAGTTCTGGGGGAGTCGAAGGCTTCTTTCGTGAACGCCTTGTTGCGCAAGGTAAGTGCGCAGACTCTGGACGAATGGATGGCACCTGTCCACCAGATTGCGGACCCAGTCACGCGACTTTCAATCCTGTATTCGCATCCTGAATGGATTGTGTCCGCGTACTTTGACCTCTTAAAAGATTTCGATCGCGTGGAGAAAGAGCTCCAAGTCAATAATGTTCCTGCCCTTCCTACTCTCGTTGCATGGCCTGGTGCATCTACACAAGAAGAGTTGATTGCACTTGGAGCAGAAGCAACCGAATATTCTCCTTATGGCGCCAGACTTGCTGGCTCGCCAGGTGCACTTGAAATCATCAGACATCGTCGCGCAGGTGTTCAGGATGAAGGTTCGCAACTCGTGGCTGAAGTTTTCGCGCAAGCAATTAAGAGCGCACGATCCATTCTAGATATCTGTGCAGGTCCTGGCGGAAAAGCTGCGCTGCTATCACATATCGCAGATATAACCGAAAGAGACTTTGTCGCCAATGAATTATCTGAACCCCGAGCAAAATTGGTAAAGGCCGTTGTAGGAAAGTTTCCAGTCTGGGTAGGCGATGCTCGAGAGATTGCAAGCCATGGCCAGAACTTTGATGCAGTACTGGCTGATGTTCCGTGCACGGGTTTAGGTGCGCTTCGCAGACGACCTGAAGTTCGATGGCGACGCACGGTGCAAGATCTGCGAGCTCTCACCGAATTACAGTTAGAGATTTCTAAAGCTTCGGTATCAGTTATTAATGCAGGTGGAATCTACGGCTATGCAACATGTAGCCCCCATTTTGCAGAGACCTTTGGACAAGTAAAGATGATTCTCAAGCAGAACCCTGAGCTTGAGCAGATTGACGTGGCTCCTTATCTCCCCACTAACTTGCAAGGTGCCACCAGAGATATGTCGATGGCCCTCTGGACATCCCAACACGGAACAGATTCGATGTTCTTAGCCTTGTTTCAGAAGAAGGCGTAGGCTTCTCTCGTGAGTTCGCATATTCGTATAACGCCCAGCATTCTCAATGCGGATATGGATAACCTCAGTGCGGAGATAGCCAAGATCGCATCGGTAAGCGACTTATTGCACCTCGATGTCATGGATGATCGCTTCGTCCCCAACTTCACTTTTGATTTTGAAGCCGCTTCGAAGATTATCGAGCAATCGCCTCTGCCGGTAGATGCACATTTGATGGTCGCCGATGTTGATTTCATTGCCATCGAGTATGCCGAAATCGGAGCTGCCAGCGTCACGATTCACGTTGAGGCTGCAAACGATATTTCATCCACCCTCCGCGGGATACGAAAAGCAGGTGCGCGATCTGCAATCGCACTCAAACCTGGTACTGATATTGATCAATACTCGAACTTCCTAGACGATATAGATATGTTTTTGATTATGACTGTTGAACCTGGCTTCGGTGGGCAGAAATTTATGGCCGATATGATGGAGAAGGTTCGGCGCACGCGAGCGATAATCGGATCCAGGCCCATCTGGTTGCAGGTAGATGGTGGTATTTCCCTCGAGACAATAGAGATCGCGCGCGAGGCCGGGGCTGACACATTTGTCGCAGGAAGTGCTGTATTTAACGCGAGTGATCCGGCCGAGATGGTTAATCTCCTCCGAGCCAAGGCAGAGCACTAGTAAAGTAGCGCTATGAAATCCTTCGACTCACTCTGGATAGAGCTGGCCGAGAAAGCTCAATCACGCACAGAAGGTTCAGCCACCGTTGCAGCACTTGATGCTGGCGTGCATTCGATAGGCAAGAAGGTTCTCGAAGAAGCAGGCGAAGTCTGGTTAGCTGCCGAACATGAATCTAATGAGGCTTTAGCCGAGGAGATAAGCCAACTTATCTATCACCTACAAACTCTCATGCTCGCACGCGGCTTGACGCCTGAAGATATTTACCGTTATTTATAGTTCATCCACTCTAGAAGGAGTCTCATGTTAAGAATTGCCGTTCCGAACAAGGGTTCACTGGCAGACTCTGCAATTGCAATCCTTAAAGAGGCTGGATACCGTCAACGTTCTGACTCTCGAGATCTCGTATTAACAGATCCAGATAATGGTGTTGAGTTTTATTATCTTCGCCCACGAGATATCGCTATCTATGTTGGGTCAGGCGAATTAGAAGCTGGAATTACCGGTCGCGATTTGCTGATCGATTCTGGCGCAGAAGCCGATGAGATTCTCGCACTGGATTTCGGTGGGTCTACCTTTAGATTTGCAGCCCCTGCCTCGCACGAATGGAAAATCTCTGAAATTGCAGGTAAGCGCGTTGCAACTGCATATCCAGGATTGGTAAATAAGGCCTTATCAGATTTGAAGATTGCTGCATCTGTTGTCAGATTAGATGGCGCTGTAGAAAGTAGCGTGCGTCTTGGGGTTGCAGACCTCATCGCAGATGTAGTAAGTTCGGGAAATACTTTGAAACAGGCAGGGTTGGCAATCTTTGGAGATCCGATACTGAAGTCAGAGGCAATCCTCATCAATCGCAAGGGAACTACTATTCCGGCAGAGTTAGAGATTCTCATTCGTCGCCTGCAAGGTGTTGTCACAGCTCGTCAATATGTTCTACTTGACTACGACATTTCAAAGATGAGCGTTGATAAAGCTTGTGCAATCACACCGGGACTAGAGTCGCCAACCATCTCTCCCTTACAGAAGGCAGATTGGGTTGCAGTCAGAGCGATGGTCTTACGTAAGGACACAAATCGCTTGATGGATGAACTATGGGCACTTGGTGCGCGCGGAATTCTCGTCACCGATATTCATGCATGCAGACTCTAATTATTTGCGGGTAGCGCCAGCTTCTTCGACTTCTTCGCGAGTTATGCCAAGTAGGTAGAGGACTGAATCTAAATACGGTGCGCTGACTGAGCTATCTGCAGCCGCCTTTACTGCTGGTTTTGCATTAAATGCGATACCAAGACCGGCGATTGAAATCATATCCAAATCATTGGCGCCATCTCCGATTGCAATTGTCTGCTCGAGGGTGACACCTTCAATAGCTGCGAACTCTCTGAGAGCAGTGGCTTTTGCAGCGCGGTCAATAATTGGTCCAGCCAATTGTCCGGTGAGCAATCCATCGACTATCTCAAGAGAGTTTGCCCGATAATGTGAAATCTTCAGATCCTCGACTATCGGCTTGATAATTTCAGTGAAACCACCAGAGACCAACGCAACGCTATGGCCCAGGGTGTGAAGAGTCTGGACCAAAGTTCGTGCACCTGGTGTCAAGACAATCTCTTTCTGCACCTCCTCAAGCACCGTCGACGGCAACCCTTTGAGAAGTGCAACTCGTGCAATCAAACTTTGCTCGAAATCAATTTCGCCTCTCATCGCCGAATCGGTTATTGCAGTGACTTGCACTTGAGCACCCGCTTTTGCAGCTAGGAGTTCGATGGCTTCCTGTTGGATCAGGGTTGAATCAACATCCATCACCACTAATTTCTTCGCCCACCGCATGAGACCACCAGGGGAGACTGCGATATCAACGTCGTGATTGGTCGTTACTTCAGCTAGGCATTGGCGAATCGAGAGTTGATTGGCGCCTGAAACGATAAATTCAATTGCAGTAATGGGATAACTAGCCGTTCTTTGGATACGTTCAATATTGCCACCTTGTGAGGCGATAGCAGATGCAATCGCCGCAATTGCAGTGGGAGATAAGGGATTTCCGAGTGCAACAACGTGCACAAGCCCTGTCTTTGCAGCAATTGTTGATTGCCCTTGCTCCTGAAAAGAGGTCGCAATATCAATAGATAAACTCTCGGCACATTCTTGCAAATCTTCCTCAATGGCATCTGCATGTGCAGGGTTGAGAGCTATAAGGACTGTAAGAATAAGGCGGTCTCTTATGACAACTTGTTCGATATCTAGAACTGTAATTGCAAAGGGCGCGAGCGTGTCAAAGAGTGATTGGGTAATGCCGGGCGAATCAATTCCCGAGACGAGGATTAACCCTGTGTAATGGCTCATTTCCTCGTTCATATGGGCGAGGTTATCGCGAATCACTGTGCGCTGGTCGACAATTATGCGTGATTCTCCATTCGAAGATATATCTTTCACTCCTATGAGTACCAATCGCGTTCTGGAGTTGCGGGATGTATCTGTCCGACGTGGGCAGAAAACGATTCTCGGACCGCTGAGCTTCTCTATTTCAGAAGGTGAACGTTGGGTGGTCCTAGGTCCCAATGGAGCAGGCAAATCAACGCTGCTGCAGATTCTGGCAACGAGAATATTTCCTACTCATGGAACCGTTATTGTTCTAGATAAAGAGATGGGCAAGGTTGATCTTTGGGAGTTGCGTACAAGAATTGGAATCTGCGGCACCTTGATTTCTGAAGATATTCCATACGAAGAGAAGGTTCGTGATGTAGTTCTTACAGCGGCGTATGCAGTTCTAGGTCGATGGAATGAAGCCTACGATTTATGGGATGAATCGCGCGCGGTTGCACTTCTGACAACCTTTGGAGTTCGAGATATGGCAGATCGTAGTTATGGAACTCTCAGTGATGGAGAGAAGAAGCGCGTGCAAATTTCAAGGGCGCTAATGGCAGATCCTGAATTACTTTTGCTTGATGAACCCACTGCTGGTTTAGATTTAGGTGGTAGAGAAGACCTACTCAAGAGATTTTCCCGCTTTGCATCAGATCCGGCGGCGCCCGCCTCGATACTGGTAACTCATCACATTGAAGAGATCCCCATCGGGACAACGCATGCACTCATTCTTAAAGAGGGATATATCGCGGTCTCTGGACCTATAGATCAAGTGATTACTTCTGAACATATGTCTGCTGTCTTTGAACTACCTATGGAAGTGCGTTATGAAGGATCTCGATTCTTCGCTCGTGCACTCTAGTTGGCTACCGGTACTGGAGCCACTATGCAATCAGATAAACGCATTACTAAGGCAAATTGATTCTAAAACAGTAACTCCTCCTGCCCATTTGATTTTTCGGATATTTTTGGAGTCCCTTGAAGATATCCGCTGCGTGATTATTGGACAAGATCCATATCCCACAGCAGGACATGCGCACGGTTTGGCATTCTCAACCGATACATCTGTGCGACCGCTACCTAAGAGCCTTCACAATATCTTTTTAGAGAGAGAATCTGATCTCGGTATTGCACCATCCCCTTCCGGCGATTTATCTGCGTGGTCGAGGCAAGGAGTCATGTTGCTCAACCGAGTCCTCACAACAAAAGTAGGACTCGCCAATGCTCACAGACAGTTAGGTTGGCAGCAGATTACCGATGCTGTTGCACATGAACTAGGTGCAAGAGATGTCGTAGCTATCTTGTGGGGTAAGCAAGCGCAGGAGTTATCTGCACACTTCAATAATCGTATTGAATCAGCACATCCAAGTCCGCTCAGCTCTTATCGAGGATTTTTTGGGTCTAAGCCATTCTCTCGAGTGAATAAAATTCTTGTCGCTCAAGGGAAAGAGCCAATAATCTGGTGAAGAAGAAGGGCCCCACAGAGAATCTGTAGGACCCTTCTCGAGTTTTTTAGTTGTCGACTATTTGCTGACCCACATATTGATAGGTGATTGCAAGAAGTAGACCACAAAGAGCGCTGAGACCAAGTAAAGAAGCGCATGTACTTCTTTACTACGGCCCTGAACAACGCGGATAAGTACGTGCGCAATAAAACCAGCGCCAATACCAACTGAGATGTTGTACGTGAATGGCATCAAAATTATTGAAAGGAATGCTGGCATTCCAATTCCATAATCTGACCAATCGATATCCTTAATCTGAGACATCATTAAGAAGCCGACGATAACCAGCGCTGGGGTAGCAGCCTCGTAAGGGATTACCTTCACGAGCGGTGCCAAGAAAGTTGTGAGGAGAAAGAGAATCCCTGTAACTACTGAAGCAAGGCCAGTACGAGCTCCTTCTCCAACTCCCGATGCTGACTCGATATAGCTGGTGTTAGATGAAATGCTCCCCATGCCACCTGCTGCTGCAGCAACTGAGTCGACGAAGAGGATCTTATTGTTGTTAGGGATATTTCCATCCCGATCAATTAATCCGCCTTCTGTCGCAATCGCTGTGACAGTACCTACGGTGTCGAAGAAGTCAGAGAGCAGCAAGGTGAAGACAAAGAGAACCGCTGCAACGATTGAAACTCCGCTCACATGGAATGCGCCAAATAAGCTGAAATGTCCGAAGAGGCTGAAGTCTGGCGTATCTACAATCTTTGAAGGGATATGAGGAACGTTGAGTCCCCAGCCCTTCGGATTAACGTAGTCGCCACCGGCTGTGACGAAGCCCTTGTAGTCGCCTGGCATTTTCCCACCAAAAACATTGTCAACAACGCCTTTGGGAAGGTAATTCTCACCAATCTTAAATGCCTTCTCTACGATAATAGAAAGTAAGGTTGCGGAGATGACTCCGATAAGAATTGCTCCCTTTACCTTGCGAATCATCAGAATAATGATTGTAATGAGGCCGAAACCGAAGACGATGATGGGCCAGCCAACGAGATTTCCATTATCTCCCAAAGTTACTGGTACTGGACCTTGGCCGGTGCGACGAACGAATCCTGCATCTACTAGACCAATCAAGGTAATGAAGAGACCAATACCAACTGAGATTGCGATCTTCAGCTGTTGAGGTACCGCACGAAATACCGCTGTTCTAAATCCTGTGAGAACGAGAACGGTGATGATGAGTCCTTCAACGACAATAAGTCCCATTGCATCCGCCCATGTCATTCTTGAGGCGATACCAACGGCTACGAACGTATTAAGTCCAAGGCCAGTTGCGAGTGCGAGTGGGAAGTTTGCATACGCACCCATAAGAAGTGTTAAGAGACCTGCCATGAGAGCCGTCATCGCGGCAATCGCTGCGAAGTTTGCTCCATCGGTGCTGCCACCTAGATAATGGCCAGTGCTGTCCTTAGCTCCGCCGAGGATGAGTGGGTTGAGGGCAACGATGTAGGCCATGGTGAAGAACGTGACGAAACCGCCTCGTACTTCACGTCCTACAGTTGAGCCACGTTCTGATATTTTGAAGAAAGTATCAAGCATGACGAACCTTCCTGATTTTGTTATCGGGGGTGTTTGCGACCCCGTGTGAAGTGACGGGTCACAGACCCGGGGGAAGGTTGACTTCAGGTTAGTTGATTGGTCGTGCTACTTCTTAGTCAGGCGCGCGAGAATACCTAAGAATATGGCGACTGATTGGCCAATAAGGAGCGCAAAGAGCGCAGTTCCGACGCCTACAGTGCCACCCATAAACCATCCGATAACAAGGACAACGAGTTCGATGCCCAATCTCACTCGACCTACCCGAATACCGGTGCGATAGTGAATTCCAGTCATGGCGCCATCTCTCGGACCTGGACCCAGACCACAGGTGATATAGAGAGAAGAACCAAATCCCACTAGTGCAATACCGGTGAGATCAAAAACGATTCCACCTATAAGTGAATTCTGCTGTGGGAATATTTGCGTCCCTACTTGGATAAATGTTGCGATTAGAACGATATTTGAGAGAGTACCAAAACCTGGCTTCTCACGAAGTGGAATCCACAACAGGAGAACGAAGGTGCTGATAACAAGTGTGGAGAAACCAATACTGATACCAGTTTTTATGGATAGGCCTTGTGCAAAGACTGTCCACGGGGCATTACCTTGATTACCTTGGATAAGAAGTGAATCTCCTAATCCAAAGATGATAAGACCGCTGAAAAGAATAAGTACTCGCGTAGGGGAGAGCTGCCAACGTGTTTGCGCACGCCATGGGGTGATCGGAACTGTTTTATGAGGCGCTAAGAGCTCGCGGAAGGATGATAACTTCATAGGTTGAGTCTATAGTTATGTAATGTTTATCGGTCTTGGAACGCTCATCAATATTCTTGCAATTGTAGGTGGATCATTAATCGGAATAGCTGTCGGAGCGCGAATCTCGAAATCAGCAACAAATTTGATCACAGATATTCTCGGTTTTATCACCTTGCTCGCGGCAACATCAGCAATAATCCCATTATGGAGTGATGAATTTACGAGGGCTTTTCCAAAAGGTTCGGCGCTACTTATCATCCTGGCCTCAATGTTGGTAGGTGGTCTCTTCGGGTCAGCGCTCTCACTGGAATCGCGTCTTGATACTTTCGGTGAGAACCTTCGTAAAAAATTCAAGGCCTCAACGGAAAGTCCATTTGTCGAGGGCTTTGTATCCGCATCTCTTCTCTTTGTCATCGGACCACTGGCAATCCTTGGAAGTGTCAGTGATGGAATGTCGCAGGGCATTGATCAACTAATTTTGAAATCCTCACTCGACTTTTTTGCATCGATGGCATTTGCATCAACGCTTGGTTGGGGAGTCGCAGCCTCGATTATTCCAGTTGCTCTCTACCAAGGATTCTGGACGGTCATCGGTCTTGCTTCAGGTTCAATATTGAGCCAATATCAAATTGATGCAATGACAGTCTGTGGGGGCCTGATGCTTGTAGGCATCGCGCTGCGTCTCTTGGATATAAAGCGAATCGCAGTAGCCAACCTTTTACCAGCACTTGTTATAGCTCCGCTTATTGCGACAGCAGTGCACACACTAAAATAGGCCAGCAACAGATTTAGAAGGTTGAAGCGTCAATCACGAAGCGATATTTCACATCGCTTGCAACAGTACGTTCATACGCTTCATTGATGTAATCAGCCTTGATAACTTCTACATCACTGACGATATTCTTCTCTCCGCAGAAATTAAGCATCTCTTGAAGCTCAGGCATTCCGCCAATCATGGATCCACCGATAGAGCGACGACCATTGAGTAACGTGCCGGCGTTGACCGCGTAAGGCTTACCGGGAAGACCAATAACGACGAGGGTGCCATCTAGCTTGAGTAAGTTGAGATAGAGATCAATATCTAACTCTGCGCTGACTGTATTGAGAATGACATCGAAAGACTTAGCATGCTGCGTAAATACCGCCTTATCATTCGTCGCGATAAATGAGTGCGCTCCCATCGCGCGAGCATCTGCCTCCTTTTGTGGTGAGTGAGAAAGAACGGTGACATCTGCGCCAAGTGCGGCTGCGAACTTAACTCCCATATGTCCCAAGCCGCCAAGTCCCATGACGGCGACTTTCTTGCCTGGGCCAACGCCCCAATGCTTAATTGGTGAATACAGAGTGACTCCTGCACAGAGAAGTGGGGCAACACCCTCGAGCGGGAGGTTGGCGGGAATTGTCACTGCATAATCTTCATTCACCACGAAGTAATTGCTGTAGCCACCCATTGCAACAGTGACCCCATCGCGTTCTAGCTGGTTATATGTTCCAGTCATTCCTTCGAGGCAATATTGCTGGAGCCCAGCTTTGCAGTTCTCACATACGCGGCATGAGTCAACAAATACCCCAACGCCGATGAGATCTCCCACTTTAAATTTAGATACCGCACTTCCGACAGCGGTGACGGTTCCAGCAATCTCATGTCCTGGGACCATAGGAAAAATTGCTGGTCCCCACTCTTCACGCGCTTGGTGGATATCTGAGTGACAGATACCGGCATATGCGATTTCCAGAGCAACATCGTGAGTACCAAGAGCACGGCGATCAAACTCATAAGGAACTAACTTTTCTTTTGCTGCTAGGACTGCATAGGCGCGTGTATTCATAGTTCAACCTTTTCTGCTGGAGGATTTCTCTGTTTCTTGCGGTTTTTCTAGGTGAACGGTAGTGGGTCAGAGCTCATATGTCCTGCCCGAGAGGCGCGTGCAGTGACTCGGCGCATGTGATGTCGCCTGCAGAGAACCTCGTAGGCCACTTCATCACTCTTTCCGACATCGCCAACAACAACTTGTTCGCCCTCAGTGACCATAACTCCGTTGACGGTTCGCGCATTATGAGTGGCTCGCGATCCACACCAACAGAGAGCTTCAACTTGCAGGGTATTGACGCGATCTGCAAGTTCAACCAATCGCGCAGAACCTGGAAAGAGTTTGGTCTTGAAGTCAGCCAGAATCCCAAAGGCGTAGACATCAATACCCAAACCATCGACAATCTGAGCCAACTGGTCGATTTGAATCGGCTGATAGAACTGAGCCTCATCACAGATGATGTAATCAATGCGTTCACCGATAGAGAGGTGTTCAACCACAAACTTATGGAGATCAAGCGACTCTGCAACCTCTATCGCCTCTGATTGCAGACCTAAACGAGAGCTGATGACTCCCGATCCTGCACGATCCTTATTGGTAAAGATAAGACCTGTCCGGCCTCGACTCTTATGGTTGTGGGCAGTCTGAAGTGCCAGAGTGGATTTACCACTGTCCATAGTTCCGCAGTAATAGATGAGCTCAGCCACGTTCGCATCTTGCCATTAAATTCACTTTTCTGCTGTTAACCATTAGAAGACCACTCCGGCGGCTTGCAAGGCGATATATAACTTCTGTGAAAGTAGGCGACTCATGGAGACGCTGATGTGCGAGGAATCTCTGTATACAACGTGATTATCGATTAATGCAGGACATGATGAAGTGCAGAGCCATGCTGTCGGGTTAATGTTCTTAAAGCCAGCGATGAAGTAAGGGTTAGAGGGTTGCGTTCCATTGCACCTGCTTGTCGATCCCGATGCGATACAGCTTGGAATATCACGCAGAGGATGCGGCGTATCAGAGATGTAAATCAAGTTACTGGAGCTACCTTGTAGATGAGCGAGCGTCTTGGCTTCACCTTCTCGCCACCAGTTGGACCTACTTGAGTATCCCGATGGCATCTCGAAATGTTCCATCCCACTTACAATCACAGCTCTTGGGTGAATCGATGCAATCCTGCGGTAAGAATTGGCTCGCCAAGCAGAACAATCCGCATTCTTATAATTTCCAGTTTCGCGCTTAATAACCGAAGGGCCGGGACAGGCTGACTTTGTAAGGGAAATTAATTCAAATCCGTGTTTGCTCGCAAGCTTTTCTAGCGCCGGAAACCATTGCGCGGCATGAGAATCGCCAAAGAGAACAATCTTAATCTCTGCTCCACGCACTCCATAAGTGCAATCACCAGACTTGGTTTCTCCATTATTGACATGGCAACCGTCATCGTAGACAAGTGGTTTTGCAAGCACCTGAGTAAGGCTGTAGGTAGAACCATCTGGCATTCGAATTTCATTGGAGTAGGTAGAGTAAATAGAGCTACCTAGGAGCAAACAAATCGAGGTTGCAAAGCTTGCCAACCTCAGTACGCGTTTACGAGATAAGACTTTGTGGCGCAATGGTTGCTCGATCCATCGATGGGTTGCATCTGCAAGGATCAATGTGATTACGATGCAGATCCCGCGCTGATAGATATGAAGTCCACGTCCTAGATAGACGGCTGGGATAACCAAGAGGGGCCAATGCCACAAGTAGAGTGGATAGGAAATCTCACCTAACCACTGCACGATTCGATGATGAGAAATCTTCTCGAGGATTTTTGGCCAATGTCCAATAGTTGCGATTGCAACCGCAGTGGCTAAGACTGGAATCAGAGCCGCGACTCCGGGGAAAGCAGTACTGTCATTGAAATATATGGAGCCATAAACGATTGCCGCCAGTGCTATAACAGCAAGAAGCTTTGTGCTCTTTGAGAAGTGTGGGAGGAAGAGAAGGAGTGCGCCTATTCCAAGCTCCCATGCACGGGTTGGAAGCGAGTAGAAAGCCCAGATAGGGGCGGTGTGAGTCTGACCGTAACTCCATACGAATGAAATGACGGTAATGGCTGCGATACCTTGCCCGACTAAACGTCGCCCTCCGCGTTTGTACAAGATGAAAATGAGGAATGGCCACACGAGATAGAACTGTTCCTCAACGGCAAGTGACCAGTAATGGATGACGACCGGGGGAATGCTGTTTAAGTTCTGATAATCCATCTGCCAGAAGGCGAAGAGATAATTCGAAATATAGATTCCTGCAGCCGCGATATCTTTTCCAAGCTCGTGGCGCATAGTGGCTGGATAAAGGATCCAGGCGACTACGCCGGTCATTATCAGAACAAAGAAGGATGCGGGAAGCAGCCTCTTGATTCTGCGTGTATAAAAAGCTGTAAAGGAGATCGTTTTCGTTTTGTCGAGTTCGCGAAGGAGCAGGCCGGTGATCAGGTAGCCCGAGATAACATAGAAGATATCCACGCCGATATAGCCACCACGTATCAATCGTGCATGATAGATAACGACAAGCAGAGAAGCTAAAGCACGTAATGCTTGAATCTCTTTGATACGCATTACGTACTGACCAAAGCATGGATGGTGATATCAGGAAAAGATTCCGCAATCTTTGCTCGTCCGCCGAGAGCTGGTATCTCGATCAGAACCACGATAGATGAAATAAGTCCACCGGCTTGCTTAATCAGCCTCAAGGAAGCCTCCAGGGTTCCGCCTGTTGCTAGTACATCATCGACGAGTACAACGGTCTGCTCGGGGGAGAATGCATCGCGATGTATCTCAACGACATCGTTTCCATATTCGAGTCCGTACTGTTGAGAAAAGACTTCACCTGGAAGTTTCCCCTTCTTTCGGATGGGGACAAATCCCAACGAACGATGGATGGCGACAGCGCTCCCTAAAATAAACCCGCGGGCTTCAACACCTGCAACGATGTCAGCCGAGGAATCGAACTGCGCGAGCGCAGCGATGATCGTGCTCATCGCTTCTGGGTTGGCTAGCAGCGGTGTAATATCTTGAAAGAGAATTCCGGGGGATGGAAAATCAGGAATAGCCCGTATAAGGGTTAACGCCTCTGAGATTTCCATACTGTAATTAACCACCGTAACTGTGTCCGAACGGGGACTTGAACCCCGAATCCCTTGCGAGAACTAGCACCTCAAGCTAGCGCGTCTGCCAATTCCGCCACCCGGACGAGTAACTCGCTCGCTTTGAAGTAATCCTAAGCGTTCGAGCCGAAATAACAGGGTAACGATAGCAATGGCTTAGCTCTCACGCAAAAGTGAGGCGAAGTACTAGATGAGACTAGCGACCTGAAAGAGAAATGAGGGCAGAATAGGGATATGACTCTGGAAGAAGAAGTTGTAAAGATTTGCCAAGATCTCATTCGCATCCCATCGGTCAACTTTGGTGATGGTAAGGGAGATGAGAAAGCAATTGCCGAGTACGTGGTCGCATCCCTTGCAGAAGTTGGCATTGCAGCAAAAATCTATGAGTCTGCACCAAATCGTCGCAATGTCATCGCCAATATTCCAGGTTCTGACATAACCCGTCCTGGCTTAGTTCTTCATGGTCACATTGATGTCGTCCCAGCGAATGCAGAAGATTGGTCTGTAGATCCCTTTGCAGCCGAAATTCGCGACGGCATGATCTGGGGACGAGGCGCTGTAGATATGAAAAATACAGATGCAATGATTCTTGCAATCATTCGCAAATGGGCGCGCACTGGCTACAAACCGCCCCGCAATATTGTGTTGGCTTTCTTTGCAGATGAAGAGGCGGGAATGACTTATGGCTCTCGCTGGATGGCAGCCAAACACCCCGAGGTCTTTGCAGGTTGTACCGAAGCGATCTCAGAAGTAGGCGGATTCTCGGTCACGGTCGGAGACGGAAAGCGTCTTTACTTTGTGGAAGCTGCGCAGAAGGGAATTCACTGGATGAGACTTACCGCCAAGGGACGCGCAGGTCACGGTTCCATGATTAATGATGAGAACGCACTGACTGCGCTCACAGAGGCGGTTGCAAAGATCGGTCGTTTCGAGTGGCCACAACGTTACACATCTACAGTAAAGACTCTCTTTAAAAAAATTGCTGATGCAACAGGAAAAAAATATGACGAACAAGATCTACGACCGTTACTTCGTGAGATAGGTTCAACTGCTCGCATGATTGGTGCAACGCTGCAAAATACAGCTAACCCAACGATGCTTGATGCCGGCTATAAAGCGAATGTGATTCCAGGAAGTGCAACTGCAGTCATTGATGGTCGCTTTCTACCTGGATATGAGGAAGAATTAAATACCACTATCCGTGCAATTGTTGGACCAGATATTTCCATAGAAACTATTTCGCGAGATATTGCGTTGGAAGTTGATTTCGACGGCGACCTAGTTGATGCAATGTGCCGTGCGATTCTCACCTTCGATCCTGAGGGGATTCCTGTTCCATATCTCATGAGTGGAGGGACAGATAATAAGGCGCTCTCAGAATTAGGAATTGTTGGTTATGGATTTAGCCCACTTCGACTACCAGCAGATCTTGATTTTATGGCGCTCTTTCATGGAGTGGATGAGCGAGTGCCTATATCGGGGCTTGAATTTGGCGTAAAAGTTCTAGAGAATTTTCTTGAGAACTGTTAGGGCAAAGAGACTTCATCGAGTGCATCTCGAACAATATTCGGGAGAACAACTTCTTCACTCTTAAGGATTCCGCGCATCTGCGCACCAGTGCGTGCACCAACAATCGCGCTCGTGATCCCTGGTGTGTCTCGCACCCAAGCGAGGGCAACTTCTAGAGGAGAGAACCCCAAACCTTGCGCCGCAACAGACACAGCTTCGACAATACGAACACTTTCTTCACGTAGATACGGTTCAACATGTTTAACAAAATGAGGAGCAGCGGCGCGAGAGTCACTAGGAATCCCATTGCGATATTTTCCGGTGAGTACTCCACGACCCAGTGGCGCCCAAGCGAGAATCCCAATCCCAGTCTCATCAGCACAGGGGAGTACTTCTGACTCGGCCGTTCTATTTAAGAGCGAGAACTCCACCTGGTGGGAGATGATCGGGGCTTTTGCAGAGTTAGATTCTTGAATCGTGATTGCTCGCGCACTTTGCCAGCCGGAAAAATTACTTATTCCCACATATCTAGCCTTACCGGAGGAGTAGGCGTAATCAAGGGCGGAGAGCGTATCTTCCAAAGGGGTGAATGGATCCCATGAATGAATCTGCCAGATATCCACATAATCTGTTTCAAGTCGTGACAGTGAACGATCGAGTTCTGCGATCAGCGCTTGTCGAGAGTTGTTAATTGTTTTATCACCCCCAGGAAAAGTTATCCCAGCCTTTGTGGCGATTGCAACATCACTTCGCGAAAAGAGGGTTCCGATTAATCCTCCAATCACTCTCTCGCTATCACCATCACCATAAGTTGAGGCGGTATCTAAGAAATTTCCCCCTGCTTCGATGTAGGCGCGGCACTGATCTGCCGCCTCGTGGGTGTCGGTATCCCGACCCCAAGTCATTGTGCCAAGGCCAAGACGAGTAAGTTCGAGACCACTTTTGCCCGCTCGTCTCATCTCCATATCGCTCACCCTAGCAAGGTGAGTCCACAAATATCGTTAAGACAAATATCGCGTTAGCCTTCGTGTTGTGGCCAAGATAGTTTTACTCCGACATGCGCATTCAACGGCGAATAGTGCTGGAATTCTTTCTGGCCAATTACCTGGAGTATCCCTGAGTGAAAATGGATTCCGCCAAGCCCATGAGTTGGTTGCGCGAATCGGTAAAACCAACTTTGACTCCATTCGAGTGAGTCCTATGCAAAGATGCGAAGAGACAATTACTCCATGGGTAACATCGAAATTCTCACGAGGACTCAACACATACCTGCTTGACGATGGTCTCATTGAGATGAATTACGGAACCTGGAGTGGCCGAAAATTATCCGGTCTTCGACGCGAACCGTTGTGGAAATTGATACAAAGCGCCCCGAGCAAAGTGCAGTTCCCAGATGGCGAACGCTTCACTGCGATGCAGAAGCGAGCACTCGCATCTGTTCGCGAAGCTGCAGCCTCGAAGAAGAATGGCATCCATCTCCTCGTGAGTCATGGCGATGTCATTAAGGCAATCGTGGCAGGGCTCATCGATCTTAAATTGGATAATTTTCAAAGTTTAGTTATCGATCCTGCATCAATCACGATTCTCGATGTTGATGCATCGAGCGCCAGGCTGATTATGTTCAACGATAGCAAGACCCAGATCGGACCCTTATTAAAGGCGCCAAAGGTTGCCAAGACTCTCTTGGGAGGCGGAGCTGGAACTCTGCGTGGAAAGAAGCGATGACAGCTCGCATACTTCTCTTTGATCTTCCTAATCGTTTTGTGGCGGGGACCGTGGGCGAACCAGGTGAGAGAACATTCTTTATACAAGCTCAACAAGGTTCGCGCCTCATTTCGGTATCACTTGAGAAGAGTCAGGTACAAGCGTTAGCTGAGAGGCTCGCTCTTATGCTGCGTGAGATAAAGCAAAGTGACCCAACAATTATTATCGTGAAAATGCCAAAAGATGATGGGCCACTTGCCACTCCCATTGAAGAAGAGTTCCGAGTTGGCATCATTGGTCTGGCATTTGACGCGCAAACGATTCTCATCCAAATCGATTTGCAGGCAGTTTCAGATGAGGGTTCTGAAAATCCCCAATTTATCGATATCGATGATCTCAGTGGTGATCAAGACATCCTAAGGATTCTGATATCACCAAGTGATGCGGAGAAGTTTGTCAAGCGCGCCCAAGTTGTAGTGGGCGCTGGCCGTCAGCCCTGTCCATTCTGTGGGGGACCATTAGATTCTAAAGGTCACCTCTGTCCTCGCGCTAATGGGTATAGGCGATGAATGACATTCTCGAACACCTTCAAGGCGGTGAGATCGAGGTGACAGGGAGACTTGTCGATGCATCGAATGCGACGCTCTATGCATCGTGCACTTTCAACGAATTGAGTATTCCGGTCATCTACAAACCAGTTGCAGGCGAGAGGCCATTGTGGGATTTTCCTGACGGAAATCTGGCACAACGAGAATATGCGGCTTATCGCATCAGTGAGTTAGGAAAATTCTTTCTCGTTCCACCCACAGTTCTTCGTGATGGTCCATTTGGAATTGGAATGGTCCAACAGTGGATAGATATCGATGAGGAGATAGATCTCGGACTGTTCTATCGCACAAATGATTCTCGCCTGCGTTCGATGGCTCTCTTTGACGCCGTCATTAATAACACAGATCGCAAAATTGGGCACCTACTACCGAGTGCCAATGGAGAACTACGTGGATGCGATCATGGGGTTACATTCCATGAAGACGATAAATTGCGAACTGTCCTGTGGCAATGGGCAGATAACGAGTTATCACAGGAAGAGAAGACATCCCTGATTGTTCTTCGTGACTTGCTTATCGCAGAACCGGATGAGTTCCTGGAATTAATCACAGAGGGTGAATTTCAAGCACTACTTGCCCGCATAGAAAGAATCCTATCAACTGCACGATTCCCAGCTCCGAGTGATGAGTGGCCAGCCGTACCTTGGCCACCCTTTTAAGTTAAGGTTTTCATATGCATTCGTGGCCGGAGGTTTATCTCCCTAAACTGGCAGACCGATATATCTTCCCTGCGCTCTCCCTCTTTAATACCGAGTCATTAAAGATTGAAGAGCTAGAGAAGAAAAGTTTTTACAGAATGTATGTTTGTGGTATCACGCCATACGATGCAACGCATCTTGGCCACGCCGCAACGTATCTGACATTTGATCTCATTAATAGATACCTGCGCGCCACGGGTGCACGTGTTGACTTCGTTGAAAATATCACCGATATCGATGACCCACTTCTTGAACGCGCACAGCGTGATCGTCTCTCGTGGCAAGAGTTGGCTGCGTCTCAGGTTGATCTCTTTCGTGGAGATATGACAGATTTGCATGTAATCCCGCCTAAAGACTATATCGGTGTAGTTGAGGCGATGGAGTTTGTTGTAAATGCCATCGATGCGTTGCGAATTACAGATACAACATATCTACTTGATTCTGATATTTATTTCAAAGTTCGTGACGATCCAGAGTTTGGAACCCGTTCACATCTGACACAAGATGAAATGGTGCGAATATTCTCTGAACGTGGTGGTGATCCGCAACGAGGCGGAAAGAAGGACCCACTCGATGCACTTCTCTGGCTTTCACAACGTGAAGGTGAACCGAGTTGGCCAAGTGCATTTGGTGCGGGCAGGCCGGGCTGGCATATAGAGTGTTGTGCGATAGCACTGCATTATTTGCACCCTGATCCAAATGATCGATTTTCAATTGATATCCAGGGTGGTGGAAGTGACTTGATCTTTCCTCACCACGAGATGTCAGCGGCTCAGAGTCGCGCAATGACTGGTCAGAGATTTGCTCGAACATACGTGCACACAGGAATGATCGGCCTAGATGGCGAGAAGATGAGTAAGTCTCTTGGAAACCTGATCTTCGTATCAAAGCTCATCCAATCGGGGGTGAATCCCGCCTCCATCAGATGGGCTCTGATGGGGCATGCCTACGCAACGGATCTCATGTGGAAACAGGAGATACTCGCCTCCGCTGAGAAAGATATTGCGAGATTACAACTCAACCTTGCCAAGATGGAGGTAGCGCCGACTGACTCAGTAATCGACGCAATTATCGCAGCGCTTTCACAGAACCTTGATACTCCATCTGTGCTTTCACATATCCGCACCTGGATGAGTGCAACAGAATCCGGAGAGATTGGGGGAGAGGCTGGCGAGCTTGGGCGCGCTCTGGATACTCTTCTTGGACTTACCCTTTAGCTCTCACTCTGCCTACGTAAGAATCTTTCTAGCTCTCGCGCAATAGATTCTCCAGTTACTTCTGGAAGCTCAGCTGCATCTTTACTCTCTTCTAGAGCCTTTACATACTCAGCAACATCGCTATCTTCCTTCGCCATTTCATTTACTTCTGTCTCCCATTCGTGTGACTCGTTAAGGAGTGATCCAACAGGAAGCGATATCTCTAAGAAATCTTCAAGAGCATTGATAAGCGCAAGAGTTGCTTTGGGAGAAGGAGAACTGGATGCATAGTGTGGGATGGCTGCCCATAGAGAGACTGCATCAATGCCCCTTCGCATACACGCATCAGTGATTACACCGAGGATTCCAGTAGGTCCTTCGTACTTGCTGATTTCGACACCTAAACGAGTGGAATTATCTGGATGCGCGCCACTGCCACTTACTGTTATTGGTCGAGTATGCGGTGCATCGGCCAGCATCGAACCTAGTGTGACGACCAAATCTACTTCGAGATCATCTGCAAGATCGAGAATGTCGGCTGAGAATGTTTTCCACTTCATCGAAGGCTCAACACCGCGAATGACCACGAAGTCGTGATCGAGTTCCGGAGTGCGCAGTCCATAGATCTGCGTGCCAGGCCATGTAAGAGTTCTGACATTTGAGTCATCAATACACACGGTTGGGCGATTGACCTGAAAGTCATAGAACTCTTCAACATCAACATCTGCGATAAGTTCAGGAACAACATCATTATCTGATGAAGTCCATGAGGCAAGAAGATGAGAAGCAGCTCCGGAAGCTGCTTCTCCAGCATCGTTCCATCCTGAAAAGGCGATAACCATCACAGGGGAGCGAAGCGAAGGTATTTGATGAATCTCCATATCGACACCTTACGGTAACCTCAGCACCATGACGAGCCTAAAAACATCTCACAAGATGACGGATGGGGCACTTCGTCGAGCTTTGGCTACGCGCACGGTCATCGCGGATGGCGCTATGGGCACGATGCTGCAAGCGGCAGATCCATCCCTTGCGGACTTCCAAGATCACGAAGGCTGCAATGAGATTCTCAATGTAACTCGGCCCGATTTGGTTCGATCAGTACACGATGCTTATTTAGCTGTCGGAGTTGACGCAATCGAGACAAATACTTTTGGAGCAAATTGGGCCAACCTCGCCGAATACGGGATTGAAGATCGTATCTACGAGTTGGCATATGCTGGCGGAAAGATTGCGCGTGAGGCAGCTGATGCATTTTCAACTACAGAGCATCCGCGCTTTGTCCTCGGCTCACTGGGGCCAGGAACTAAACTTCCAAGTCTAGGTCACACAACTTATTCCCATCTCAAAGATGCCTATTACATAGCATCAAAGGGGTTAGTTGATGCAGGCGCGGATGCGCTATTAATCGAGACCACTCAGGATTTGTTGCAGGCAAAGTCTGCTGTTAATGGAGCCCGGCAAGCGATCACTGAATCAGGACGAGATGTGATTCTCATTGCTCAAGTTACCGTCGAAACAACGGGAACAATGTTGCTTGGTTCAGAGATCGGAGCTGCGCTCAACGCACTTGAGCCTTTGGATATCGATTTAATCGGGCTCAACTGCGCAACGGGTCCAACTGAGATGTCTGAACATCTTCGCTATCTATCTAAGAATGCACAGTGTGAAATTTCGGTGATGCCAAATGCTGGCTTGCCAATTTTGGGTAAAGATGGTGCTGAATATCCACTTGGACCAGACGAACTTGCCAAGGCGCTCGCAACATTTGTCAATGATTATGGGATTGCACTTATTGGTGGATGCTGTGGAACAACGCCAGAACACCTTGCTGCCGTGGTGCAACTCTTGGGTGGGCATGCACTCAAGAAGCGGATACCGGATTTAGATCCTGGAGCGTCCTCTCTCTACCAATATGTGCCATTTAGACAAGATAAGACTTACTTGGCGATAGGTGAGCGCACCAATGCGAATGGTTCACGTGCATTTCGGGATGCACTTGTCTCTGAAGATTGGTCAACATGTGTTGAAATAGCACGCGATCAAATTCGTGACGGAGCCCATATGCTCGACCTTTCAGTAGATTATGTGGGTCGCGACGGTGTTAGAGATATGACAGAGATTGCATCTCGTTTTGCCACTTCTTCAACGCTGCCGATTGTTTTGGATTCAACCGAACCGTCCGTACTCCAAGCTGGCCTAGAAGCCCTTGGGGGACGTTGCGTAATTAACTCTGTTAATTATGAAGATGGAGACGGACCAACCTCTCGTTTTGCTCGCATCATGCCACTTGTACAAGAACACGGTGCCTCAGTAGTTGCTCTGACCATTGATGAAGAAGGTCAAGCTCGCACAGCTGAATGGAAGTTGCGTGTGGCTCGTAGGCTCATCATTGATTTATCAACCAATTGGGGTATTGCAGTCGGGGATATCCTGATTGACGCGTTGACATTTCCGATTGCAACTGGTCAAGAAGAGACCCGTCGCGATGGAATCGAAACGATCAATGCAATTCGCGCGCTGAAGAGTGAGTATCCTGCAGTGCAGACAACTTTGGGTGTGAGTAATGTTTCTTTTGGGCTAAATCCTGCATCTCGCGTAGTTCTGAACTCAGTCTTTCTCCATGAATGCGTAGAAGCTGGACTTGATTCAGCAATCGTCCACCCCTCAAAAATTATGCCAATGGCGCGTATCGAGGAAAGACATAAGGAAGTCGCCCTCGATCTCATTTATGACCGCCGCACCTATGACGGTGATACCTGCACATATGACCCACTTCAAGAATTTCTACAACTCTTCGAAGGTGTCGAGCTTGCTGCCTCACGTAATATTCGCGCCTCTGAACTTGCCGCCTTGCCACTGCGCCAAAGGCTTGAGCGGCGAATTATCGATGGTGAAAAGGTTGGTCTCAGCGAAGATCTTGATGCGGCGATGAGTGAAGGGGTTTCACCTCTTGCCATCATTAATGACCATCTCCTAGAAGGAATGAAGGTAGTTGGTGAACTCTTCGGTAAGGGTGAGATGCAGCTGCCGTTCGTGTTGCAGAGCGCGGAAGTAATGAAATCAGCAGTTGCCTATCTCGAGCCACACATGGAGAAGACTGATGGAGCAGGTCGCGGTCGTATGCTCCTTGCCACTGTCAAGGGTGATGTGCACGATATTGGTAAGAATCTTGTTGACATTATTCTTACTAATAATGGTTATCAAGTGGTGAATATTGGAATCAAGCAGACGGCTAATCAAATTATCGATTCTGCGCTAGAGCATGATGTCGATGCAGTTGGGATGTCGGGGCTCTTAGTTAAGTCAACAGTGATTATGAAAGAGAATTTGCAGGAGCTCACATCCCGTGGTTTGGCAGATAAGTGGCCAGTAGTTCTTGGGGGAGCTGCACTCACTCGCGCCTTCGTTGAGCAGGATCTCGCCGCAGTCTTCCCAGGTGAAGTTCGCTATGCGCGTGATGCTTTCGAAGGGCTACGTCTCATGGATGCAATCATGGCTGTAAAACGAGGCGAGGAAGGTGCAGCACTTCCTGCACTTCGAGAACGCAAAGTGAAGGCCGTTGCCCGTAACCAAGACGGTGATTCCCCGATAGATACATTGCGTAGCGACGTCGCTCTAGATATTTTTATTCCCAAAGCACCATTTTATGGAAGCCGAATTGTAAAAGGAATTCCGATTGCAGATTATGTTGGCATGCTCGATGAACGAGCTCTCTTTATGGGGCAATGGGGTCTCAAGGGTGCACGTGGTGAATATGAAGCGATGGCAGAAGGTGAAGGTCGCCCTCGTCTTCGCAAGCTACTGAACGATGTCCAATCTAATAGTTGGCTAGAAGCAGCGGTTGTGTATGGATATTTCCCGTGTGTGTCAGAGGGTAATGACCTCGTCATCTTGCATCACGAAGGACCCAACGAAGGTAAGGAGCGAGTTCGATTCTCCTTCCCCCGTCAATCGCGAGATCGCAGATTATGTTTAGCTGATTTCTTCGCGTCGAAGGATTCAGGAAGGGTTGACGTTGTCGCATTCCACGTTGTCACAATGGGAAATACGATTAGTAAAGCAGCAAATGAACTTTTTGCAGCAGATTCGTACAGAGACTATTTGGAGCTACATGGGCTCTCTGTTCAACTCACAGAGGCACTCGCAGAATATTGGCACGCACGAATTCGTGAGGAGCTATCCGTCCGAGAAGAAGATTCTGCAGACCTGCAGGGCATATTGGATCAGGGCTATCGTGGATCGCGTTATTCATTCGGATATCCAGCGTGTCCAGATATAGAGCAGCAGATACAGCTCTGTGAACTACTTGAGCCGGGGCGAATTGGCGTTGAGTTATCAGAGGAGTTTCAATTACACCCCGAACAATCGACATCTGCGATTATTGTCCACCACCCAGAGGCCAAATATTTCAACGCTAATTAGTTATGGGCGGGGCAGATTGCCTTAAAGAAACACCAATTGCAGAGTTTAGATTTTTTAGTGGGAAAGTGTTCTGTTTCGAGTGCAGTGAGAATTTCATCGCCGATGTTCTTAAGAATCTTCTCTGTCGAAAGCAACTGTGCCTCTGTCGGAGAACTCTTCACAACACGCGAATCACCCAGATAAATTAACTGCAGGAGCTTCGGAAGGACCCCTTCATTGCGCCAATACAGGAGCGCATAGACACGCAATTGAAAGAGAGCCTTTTCCTCCCAACCCGGTTTGGGAGATTTACCAGATTTATAATCAACGATACGAACTTCACCTGTTGGCGCTATATCGAGTCGATCGACATAGCCATGCAGGTATACCTCCGCTGAAAGATCACGCTCAAGATGTAATTCCCGGTAGGTAGAGTCAAAAGATTCGGGGTTCTCTAGTGTGAAGTAATTTGTGAGCAGCGCCTGTGCACGGTCGAACCACTCCTTCTCATCAAGAACTAGAGTTTTAAGTTCTGGAAGAACCTCTAATTGTTCAGCCCATTTACGGGGCAAGAGCTCTGTTGCAGATCCCATCGTGCGAGAGCTAGCGGGCAGTTCGAAGAGATCTTCGAGAACTGCGTGGATCAATTTTCCACGTTCGGCATCGATACTTGGGGGTTCGGGGAGTAGATCCACCGCGCGATATTTATAGAGTTGCGGGCAGTTTGTGAAATCATTCATACGGCTTGGGGATAGGCGCAGCGGTTCCATTAACCAGACGATACAGCGCACAATGTAAAAGTCGCTCCGCTTTAACCTAAGATGCGTATGTGTCTAAACGTGGTTACTTCCAAGCTGGTGATCGAGTCCAACTCACCGATCCCAAAGGAAAGCTCTATAGCTTTACCATTACTCCCGGAAAAGAGTGGCATACACATAAGGGTTGGATTACCCATGATGATCTCATCGGGCTGCCTGAAGGTTCAGTAGTCAGTACAACTGCCGGTTTGAAGTTCACGGCATTCATTCCACTTCTCGCAGATTACGTGCTCTCCATGCCGCGTGGTGCAACGATTGTCTATCCCAAAGATGCAGCGATGATTGTGGGAGTCGCAGATATCTACCCTGGAGCTCGCGTACTGGAGGCGGGTGTCGGAAGCGGTGCTCTCACGCTCTCTTTACTGCGCGCCGTGGGTCACGAAGGTTCAGTTCACTCAGTAGAGCGTCGCCAAGATTTTGCAGATAATGCCACTGCGAATATTTCCAACTACTTCGGTTCCCTGCCAACTAACTGGCGACTAGATGTGGGATCGGTTCAAGAACAAGAATTCGATTCAGATTTTGACCGAGTAGTCCTCGACATGCTTGCCCCATGGGAATGCATTGAGTTGGCTGCAAAGGTTCTACGTCCCGGGGGAGTCTTCCTCGCATATGTTGCAACAACGACACAACTTTCGGCAACAGCTGAATCTTTAAAAGAGAATGGCCATTTCACCGAACCCGAAAGCTCAGAGACCATCGTTCGCGGCTGGCATCATGAAGGACTTGCCGTGCGTCCTCAACAACGGATGATTGGTCATACAGGATTTCTCATTCAAAGTAGACGGATGGCTCCTGGCGTCGAAGTGCTCGCTCGTCGCCGACGACCGGCAAAAGGTGCATACGGTGTCCCGGAAGAGTGAGCGCTTAGTCAATTTGACTATCGCTCTCCTTGGAACAAGACGTTGGTTAACGAAGGCGCAAATATTTATTGCAGTAGATGGTTATGAAGGTGAACCAGATGCAAAGGAGCGGATGTTCGAACGCGACAAGGATGATCTTCGAAATCTAGGTATCGACATCGAAGTAGGCTCCTTTGATCCACTCTTCGAGGATGAAGCTGGATATCGAATTAAACCAGGCAGTTATCGCTCTGATATCAGTGAGATTTCCTCTCGAGAGCTTTCACTCATCAGTCTTGCGACGTCAATATGGCAGGGAGCCGTTCTTAATTCTTCGGCGCTATCTGCCCTCATCAAATTGAAGTCGCTAGGAATCGATAGTGACTTGGATGCAATTCCAGCAATCGCTCCGACTATTCATATCTCTGATGAAAACTTCGCATCTATTGTCGATGCAATTGCAGAACGTCGAACGATTTCATTTTCGTATCTATCTCCGGAACTAACTCCACAACAGAGGGCGCTTGAGCCATACGGGGCCGGAACAAAGGGCGGCTATTGGTATGTTGCAGGCTTTGATCTCGATCGGAGAGAAATTCGTCTCTTTCGTCTGGATCGCATTGACTCCGAGATTTCACTGCAGGGTAAGGCGTCCTCTTATGAAATTCCCCTCGATTTTGCGATGAGCGCTCACCTTGCCTCTCCCGTCAAGACTGAGAGTGCAACGCTCAAAGTTAGGCGGGGTAAGGCTCAAAGAATCGTCGCGTCCTCCACAATCGTTGAAGATGGCGATGAGTGGACTGTCGTTCAATATCCATTCCTTCATCAATCTGAACTCCTCGCTGATGTTTTATGGCATCTAGACGATGTTGAAGTCGTAAAACCTCTGCAGGCTCGGACGGCAATCGTTGCGCTCTTAAGGCAGGCGGTGGCTGCACATGAGTAAGAAATCGACGCCCACCCAGAAGGCAGCACGAATGCTCGATCTCGTTCCATACATTTCATCGCACCAGGGAGTGTCAACAACCGAATTAGCCGGACAATTCGGGATTTCGGTGAGTGAGCTCCTCTCAGATCTTAATGCGCTTTGGATGTGCGGCGACGATCGCTTTAACCTCATTGATCTTGAATTTGAATCTGGTTATGTCTCCATCAGGAATGCACAGACGCTTAATCAGGTCCGCAACCTTTCCCACCAAGAAGCTATTGCTATTTTGTTGGGTCTGGATTTGATCTCTAAAGATCTACCCGAGGAACGAACAGATCTTCGGGAGGATATCAAATCTCTACGAGGCAAACTTGGAAAGGGGATTGAGCGAGTAATTGATGCGACACCGTCAAATGATGGCGAGATAGTCTCGACCATTAAGCGCGCACTATCATCGGGGCATAAGTTGCAGATTCAATATCTCAATGGCTTAGATGGTGCCCTCACGTCACGGGTGATAAGCCCGATTGAATTCTACGTAAGTGATGGTCGTGATTTCCTTGTTGCTTATTGCGACTTAGCGGGCGCACAACGCACATTCAGGATTGACAGAATGCAAAGAGCTGAAATTCTGGCCAATTCTGCAGCGGCGCTGAAGGCGCGGACTCAATCAGATACAACTGTGAAAGCTACGGTCGCGATCACTTCGGATATAAGACGTTCACGGGAATCTCTAGGTCACTTTCTCCCGGAAAACGGTTCACATGTAAAAGTCTCAACCTATAGTTTGTCGTGGTTGGCGCGCACCATTATCGCCTCTGGGGGAGCGATGACGGTTGAGCAACCTGCCGGAACCCGGACTGAAATAGCTGACCTGGCGGCGAAGACCCTCGCCCTTTATCGCTGATTTGCTCGCTTTGCGATACTGTTAAGACATGTTTTTACGCGAACCAAGCCACATTCTTCTGCTGCTCCTTGTCCTGGTCATTCTCTTCGGAGCTAAGCGACTACCTGATTCAGCGAAATCACTCGGTAAGTCAATGCGCATCTTCAAGAGTGAGATGAAAGAGATGAAGGAAGAGTCACAAGATCCTGATAAAGGATCGACTGAAAAGTAATCTCTATGGCGACCACCCAAGGCGGTCGTATGCCGCTGTTAGACCATTTACGCGAGTTAAGAACACGCGTCTTTAAAGCATCCCTAGCAATCGTCCTAGGTTCTGGCATTGGTTGGTTTTACTACAACACCATCATTACCAAACTCGCAGAACCAGTTTGTGATCTCAAGAAGGCTCAGAGTGCAGGTGCTTCGAGTTGCGGTTCACTGTATATCAATGGAGTTCTTGGTCCGCTCAATCTTCAAATCAAAGTGGCGATTCTGAGTGGAGTAATTCTTACCGCACCGATCTGGCTTTATCAGTTGTGGGCCTTCATCGCGCCAGCACTGCACCGCAAGGAGAGACGTAATTCGATCTTCTTCTTTATCGCAGCCACTCCATTCTTCGGATTTGGTGCTTATCTAGGATATTCGGTTTTACCCGTGGCCGTCCGCGTGCTTTTCGGTTTCACCCCTAACGCCCTCACCAACTTAGTGAGGTTCGATGATTATTTGGATTTTGTTCTTCGCATAATTCTCCTATTCGGTATCGCCTTTGAGCTTCCTGTCTTTCTCGTTACATTCAACGCAATCGGATTCCTGTCAGGTAAAACAATTCTGCGCCCTTGGCGTGTATGGGTCTTCGGTATCTGCTTATTCGTAGCCGGTTTCACACCGAGTGCCGATCCGCTCTCTATGTTTGCCCTAGCTGCGCCACTCGTTCTGCTCTACTTGATCGCAGGTGGAATAGCTCTACTCAACGATAAGAGACGAGATAAGAAGTTCCAAGCAAGTCTACTTTCCGATAACGTCTAATGTGGGCGATAGCAATTAACCCATCTTCGGGTCATGGAAAAGGAATTACAGTCGGCGAGAACGTGGTGCATTATTTTGCACAGAAGAAGTTGCCTTATCAAGTTTTCTCGGCGCAGAGCGCAGACGCGCTACGTGACGATCTCGAATCGTTTCTCTCGCGCAATAGCGTGCAAGGGGTTATTTGCGTTGGAGGAGACGGCCTCGCTCATCTTGTTCTGCAAGTCGTGGTGCCTAGACATATTCCATTCGCAGTTCTACCTGCAGGCACTGGCAATGACATAGTGCGCACATTGGGATGGTCGCTAGAGGATGTCACAAGTCAGCTAGATCGTACAACTACAACTGAGCCGCAACCAATTGATCTCGGAAATGTAGACTCTGAATGGTTTGCAGCGATTCTTTCCACAGGCTTTGATTCAGTAGTTAATGAAAGAGCCAATCACTTAGTGTGGCCCAAGGGGCCGCAGCGATACAACGTGGCTATAGCTGTGGAACTTCCGCGCTTTCGACCAATCGAGTATGAAATATCAACGGACTCTCACACATTTTCGACGAAGGCTATGCTGATAGCAGTAGGAAATGGTCGTTCGTATGGGGGAGGAATGCTTGTCTGTCCCCAAGCGAATATGCACGATGGGCTCTTCGATGTCATGATTCTTGAGCCGGTTTCCAAAATTGAGTTTCTTAAAGTATTTCCTAAGGTGTACTCAGGTTCACATATCACGCATCCACGCGTGAAAACCTTTCGGACGAAGAAGATCTCTATACATTCACGGGCCGTGGCTTATGCGGATGGCGAGAGAATTGGGGCTGCGCCGATTTCTGCCGAATGTGTTGCTGGCGCCGGATTGACATGGAAATTATGACAACACCAGCGGAGAGTTTTGCTGCGTCAAAGAAACGTTCATCTCATCCATTAACCAGCCAATTCATAGGTCAATTTGATTTCGGTTTTGATGAATTTCAAATCACAGCCTGCCAAGCCGTCGAGGATGGCAAAGGTGTATTAGTTGCTGCGCCAACAGGAGCGGGTAAGACTGTGGTGGGTGAATTTGCTGCCTTTAGCGCCTTGGCTCATGGAAAGAAGTGTTTTTATACGACACCAATTAAGGCGCTCTCTAATCAGAAGTTTCAGGAATTTGTTGAACGATTTGGGGAGAGTCGGGTCGGACTTCTCACAGGGGATACCAATATCAACTCTGAGGCAGATGTCCTGGTGATGACGACAGAGGTTTTGCGCAATATGCTGTATGCAAATTCATCAACGCTGAAAAATTTAGGATCAGTTGTCATGGATGAGGTGCACTACTTGGCCGATAAATCTCGAGGAGCAGTATGGGAAGAAGTCCTCATTCATCTCATGGAGAGCGTCCAAGTAATTTCTCTTTCGGCTACGGTCTCTAATGCAGAAGAGTTTGGTGAATGGCTTGGTGAAGTTCGAGGTGCAACCGAAGTCATAGTTTCTGAAGTGCGCCCCATTCCACTTTATCAACATGTCCTTATTGGAAATAGACTTATGGATCTCTTCAATGAACCCGGTCGAATCAACCCTGAAATTTTAGGGTTAGAGCGCGAGGCTTTACGTAAGGTAAAGATTCCGCGCGGTAGACGTGATCGCTTTGGTGAAAGTGACAACCGTTTATCTCGACCCGAAATCATTGAGAAGTTGCAACGTGAAAATTTGCTTCCAGCAATCACTTTTATCTTCTCGCGTGTGGGGTGCGATGCCGCAGTAAAACAATGTTTACAAGCTGGGATCAAATTAACAACGACCGAAGAACGAGTAGAGATTGCAGCGACTGCAATGCGTTATACACAAAACCTTGCTGAGGAAGATTTGGAGGTCCTCGGTTATCGTGATTGGTTGGTTGCACTCGAACGTGGAATCGCAGCCCACCACGCAGGGTTACTTCCCAGCTTTAAGGGGGCAGTCGAAGATTTATTTAAAAGAGGATTAGTTAAAGCAGTGTTTGCCACTGAGACGCTGGCGCTTGGAATCAATATGCCAGCGCGCACCGTAGTGCTCGAGAAGTTGACAAAGTGGAATGGCGAAGCCCATGTCTCCATCACTCCGGGGGAGTACACCCAGTTAACTGGTCGTGCTGGTCGTCGTGGAATCGATATCGAAGGTAACGCGGTAGTGCAATGGTCTCCAACGGTCGATTCTGCAACTGCAGCAGGATTGGCATCTACGCGTACCTATCCTCTGAAATCTTCATTCACTCCTACTTACAATATGTCTATCAATTTAATTGCACGATTTGGACGAGAGCGTGCACACGGAAGCCTCGAATCATCATTCGCACAATTCCAGGCTGATAGAGCCGTAGTCAGTTTGGTTCGCCAGATTCGCAAGAATGACTCAGCCGCTGCAGAGCTGACTGAGACAGCACAATGCCACCTCGGAGACTTCAATGATTACTCACGAATACGCATCGATATTAAAGAGCTGGAACGGCTATTGAGTAAGCGTGACGGTCGTCGCACCTTCGATAATAAACAGAGAATTCGTATGGAGAATGAACTTGATGGGATGCGCCGAGGAATGCGTATCCATGCCTGTCATGACTGCAGTGATCGAGAGGCACATGCTCGTATCGCCGAACGAGCAGATCGCATCAATCGGGAGAGCGAAGGGCTACGTTCTCGCGTTGAAAATCGCACTCACGTCATTGCGAAGACATTTGATCGCATCTGTAATGTATTGACTCATCTTGGATATATCGAAGGCGATAAGCCTTTAGATCAAGGCAAGATCCTGGCCAAGATTTTCGCTGAATCGGATCTCTTATTAACGGAATCAATCCGTCGCGACATTTTCCAGGGTCTATCTGCCACAGAGTTGTTATCAGTTGCGTCGGCGATGATTTATCAAGGTCGCAGCTCTGAGGCTTACGCACCTAAGATGCCCCACGAAAATGTTGCAAATGCTCTAGTAGAAGTCTCGCGGGTATGGATTGAGCTAGAAGCGCTAGAGAATGAATATGATGTGAAGACACAGCGTGAACCGGATTTCGGATTTTGCTACGCGTCGTATCGCTGGGCTAATGGTCATTCACTGAGCAGTATTCTCAAAGGAACGGATATGACCGTTGGTGACTTCGTACGTAGCGTCAAACAACTTATCGACCTACTTACTCAAATAGGTGGCGCTGCCGAGAACCTACGTCCAATCTGCCGAGAAGGAATTAAGCGTTTGGATCGCGGTGTAGTGTCATATATGTTGGGTGAGATATGACATTGTTGCTCTTAGATAGCGCCTCGCTCTGGTATCGCGCCTACTACGGAATGCCAGACACTCTGCTGTCACCATCTGGAATGCCAGTCAATGCGATTCGTGGGTATCTTGATATGACTGCGCGACTGATTGGAATGTATTCACCCAATCGCATCGTCGCCTGTATTGAAGGAGATTGGCGGCCTTCGTGGCGAGTTGATCTCTTCCCTGATTACAAAGCCAATCGTCTTGAAGATGAGAGCGATGAAGAGGATGAGCCGGAGACTCTGACTCCACAAATCCCAGTCCTGCTCGATCTCCTGGATGCCTTCGGTTTTCCCATGCTTGGCGTTGATGATTATGAAGCTGATGACGTCATGGCTACCTTTGCAGTTCGTGAGAAAGGGCCGATTCGCATCGTGACGGGGGATAGGGACCTCTTCCAGTTAGTTGATGATGAGCGCGATGTGAAAGTTGTCTATCTTGCAAAGGGAGTCTCGCAACACGATCTCGTCGATATCAAATGGGTTGCAAAAAGATATGGGATTCCGGGGGATAGGTATGCCCTCTTTGCAATGTTTCGTGGTGATCCTTCAGATGGACTCCCTGGTGTTCGCGGTATTGGAGAAAAAGGTGCGGCGCTCATAGCAAATAATTTTGCATCGGTGGAAGAAGCCTTAGCTGCCGCACATGTGAACCACAAAGTACTCACCAAATCACTTGCTAAGAAGATCATTGATGGTTCTGATTACCTGAAGATTGCACCAACCTTAGTAAATTGTGCTCGCGATGTTGCAATCCCACAGATGGATATTGCAAAGCCCAAGAGACCGGATGATTTATCAAAAATTTATCAGATGAAGGATGAGTATGGCTTGGGAGCGAGCGTTGATAGATTAATATCAGCGCTAGGTTGGTAGGAAGGGATTGCAATGAAACCAGTTGTTCTTATCCCTACATATAACGAAGCAACCGCAATCGTAGAGCTGCTCAAGTCGCTAGCGGATTTACATAAGACGCGTGATTTCGATGTTGTTATTCTTGATGACAATTCACCCGATAAGACCGCAGATATTGTCGACACTTTGCAGTATTCATGGGTCAGCATTCTCAGACGCCCACATAAAGCAGGTCTGGGTGCTGCGTATCGCGCTGGATTCGCTCATGTATTACCGACGCAGAGCTACTCACAGATAGTCACAATGGATGCAGATGGTTCACACCGTGTTTCAGATCTACCAGCAATGCTCGATGCAAATAACGCATCCATTGCAATCACCTTAGGAACGCGATGGATGCCCGGTGGATCTGTCGTGAATTGGCCAAAAAGTAGACAATTGCTCTCTAAATCTGGCACCCGTTATGCCCGGTTAGCACTCGGAATTGCACTCAACGATCTCACAGGTGGTTTTCGCGTTTATAGCGCAGAGCTGTTGAATAAGCTTAATCTCACCGATATGACAGCTACTGGATATTGTTTTCAAATTGAGATGGCGATGGCATCTGAACTCGCTGGCGCGACGATGGTTGAAGTTCCGATTACCTTCGTAGAGCGCAGCAACGGCGTCTCTAAGATGAGCAGGGCGATAGTTATTGAGGCGCTGTGGCAGACAACGCTCTGGGGCTTGGCAAGACGCTTACAGCCTAACGCCGATAAGTTACATTATGTAAAGTAATAAGAGATCGACTACGCAAAGGCTTCGATGGGTGGGCAGGAGCAGACCAAGTTTCTATCCCCGTATGCCCCGTCGATGCGCCCAGCGGTGGGCCAATATTTACCTTTTGCGCCAATCAATTCGCCGGGAATCAACCCTGTAAGGGTCGCTGGGAAGGCTCCACGCTCGCGCGAATAGCTTCTCTCCCAATGAGTTCCTGCGATCGCGCCAATCGTGTGTGGTGCATGGCGAAGGGCGGATTCTTCTACCGCAATCTTTCCATCGATAATCTCTTGAATCTCATCACGGATCGCATTCATCGCATCGATGAAGCGATTCATCTCGCGCATATCCTCTGACTCAGTTGGTTCAATCATGAGAGTTCCAGCAACCGGAAACGACATTGTTGGTGCATGGAAACCGAAATCCATTAAACGCTTTGCGATGTCGTCTACGCTCACGCCCGATATTCGGGTGATTTCACGTAGATCGAGAATGCATTCGTGTGCGATCAAACCGTTTTCGCCGGTGTAGAGAATTGGATAAGAGCCCTTTAGCCGATAGGCCATGTAATTAGCATTGAGAATTGCGACCTCAGTTGCATGTGTTAGGCCCGCTCCCCCCATGAGACGGATATACGCCCATGAAATTGGAAGAATGCTGGCCGAACCAAATGGTGCACCTGAAATTGGTCCTGGACCTGACGCAGGACCTGCGAGTAAATCGAGAGGATGGTTAGGTAGGAACGGAGCCAAATGAGCCTTCGCGATTACTGGACCAACGCCCGGTCCCCCACCACCGTGAGGAATGCAGAATGTTTTGTGCAGATTCAGGTGTGAAACATCTGCGCCAAACTTTCCAGGCTGCGCGGTTCCAACGAGTGCGTTGAGGTTTGCACCATCAACATAGACCTGACCACCCGCATCGTGAATAAGTGCGCAGATTTCGGAGATTGCTGATTCAAATACCCCGTGTGTAGAAGGATAGGTCACCATCAACGCAGCCAAAGTGGCGCCATGCTCTGCAATCTTCTCCTTGATATCTGCAACAGAGACGTTTCCTGCCTCATCACATTCAATGACGACAACTTTCATCCCTGCCATGACTGCGCTGGCAGCATTTGTGCCATGGGCGCTAGATGGAATCAAACAAATCTTTCTCTGTTGATCTCCACGCGAATCATGGTAATTACGGATAGCGAGTAGCCCTGCGAACTCACCTTGACTGCCAGCATTCGGTTGCAGCGACACTGCGTCATAGCCGGTGATGGCAACAAGCCAATCTGAGAGTTGGGTAATGAGCTCGCGTGAACCTTGCGTTTGTTCAGCGGGTGCAAAGGGGTGCAGCGATGAGAACTCTGGCCAGGTAACTGCTTCCATCTCGGTTGTGGCGTTGAGTTTCATTGTGCAAGAGCCCAGAGGAATCATGGTGCGATCCAGGGCTAGATCGCGATCTGCGAGGGTGCGCAAATATCGCAGCATAGATGTTTCTGAGAAGTAGGTATTAAAGGTTGGATGTGTCAGGTATGAGCTTGTACGTGCAAACTCTTGGGCAACCGGCTCTGGCGTGGCATCGGTGAGCCCAAGAATCGCTAGAACTTCCTGGAATAGTGCTTCGGTTGTCGACTCATCAAATGAGATTCGAATCTGTGTTGGCGATACATGACCAAAGTTAATCTGCTTGGCCGCAGCTCTCTGATGGATGGTAGCTGCGTCTTTGACATCAATGGTGACAGTGTCGAAGATATTTATATTGCGGGAGCCCGAAGCTTTTTGGAGGCGAGAGGCAAATCCATTCACGCGTTCTGCGATCAGTCTCAGACCAGTAGGGCCATGCCACATCGCATAGAAGGCGCTCATATTGGCAAGCAGTACCTGTGCGGTACAAATATTACTTGTCGCCTTATCGCGACGAATATGTTGCTCGCGAGTCTGTAGCGCTAAACGAAATGCTGGATTGCCATGCGAATCAACGCTCTGACCAACAAGACGTCCCGGAAGGGAACGTTCGAGGCCTGCGCGCACAGCCATGAAACCTGCATGCGGTCCACCGAATCCCATAGGGACACCAAAGCGTTGTGACGTACCAACGGCAATATCTGCACCCCACTCCCCTGGTGGAGTTAAGAGAGTTAAGGCGAGAAGATCTGTGCAAGCAATGACAAGTGCGTCGTGTGAATGCGCAAATGAGGTAACCACTGAATAATCCAGAATCTCTCCCGTTGCTTCAGGGTATTGCAACAGTAATCCAAAGAATTCACCGTCATATCCATCGCGCGCAAGGCGTGCGGCATCTACTTCAACAACTGTTATTCCCAGCGGCTTTGCGCGAGTTGCAACAACAGCTTTAGTCTGTGGATGTACGTGTTCTTCTATTAGAAAGACCGCATCATCACTTGTCTTCGAGGTACGTCGTGCCAGGGTCATTGCTTCGGCCGCTGCAGTTGATTCATCAAGCATCGATGCATTGGAGAGCGAGAGGGCAGTCATATCGCAGATGACAGTTTGGAATGCAAATAACGCTTCTAAGCGTCCTTGAGAGATTTCAGGTTGATACGGTGTGTATGCGGTGTACCAGGCAGGATTTTCTAAAACATTTCGTTTGATAACCGGAGGTGTAATCGTGCCGTAATACCCTCCACCAATGAGCGAGGTAAATACCTGGTTCTTCGCTGCAATAGCGCGAAGTTCTGCGATAACGTCAACTTCACTCTTTGCCGAATCAAGTACCTTGTCCAGAGTTTCTTCAATCTGGATATTTGCGGGAACTACCTCTGCAATAAACTTCTTGATATCGGAGAAACCCAGAAGCTGGAGCATCTCAGCTTCATCAGATGCAGACGGCCCGATATGGCGATCTTCAAAGTCTTGATAGTTGCTCACAACTACTCCCCTGTAACAGTGCGCCTATGCGCCCTAAGGGATGAAATATATGAGAGTTAGGCGCCTTTCGCATTCCGACGTTGAGAGAGTTCGTCGTTATTTTCCCCACCAACGACCTCACCATTGACCTCACCTTGCAGAGTCGCCAGTGATCCTTCGACCTCGTGCCAGACCCGACCCACTGCGATACCAAATACGCCTTGGCCACCAGCCAGCAAATCGATAATCTCATCGGCACTTGCACACTCATAGATAGATGCGCCATCGCTCATGAGAGTGATGCTCTCAAGTTCTAAAACACCACGGTTACGCAGATGATTGACCGCTGTACGAATATTTTGCAGTGATACTCCTGCATCCAAAAGACGTTTAACTACTTTCAGAACAAGAATGTCACGGAAGCCATACAGGCGCGCACTTCCAGAACCGGTGGCGGTTCTGATGGAAGGTTCCACTAAACCAGTACGTGCCCAATAATCTAATTGGCGGTAGGTGATTCCGGCGGCAGAGCATGCCGTAGCGCCGCGGTAGCCAACTTCAAATTGTTCTTCAGTCACGAGAAGGGGCTCGCTTTCACATAGTGGGGATGAGTAAAGGTTACGCCCCGACCATCTAGATATACGAGAGCGACACGAACAAAACCTCTACTTGAGGTTGAGGCTTTCTCCCTCTATCCTGCGAAATCATCAGGGTTGATACCTTCAAGAAATTCACGAAAAGCCTCCAGCTCTTGATCCCCCGACTCCGAAACCGAATCCGCGCTCTGCTCGGGGATATCGATTCCGATCTCATCCAGCATCTGGCTATTGACCATAATGTTGCTCTTAGTCCGAAGCGCGACAGCAATGGCATCTGATGGGCGAACCGAGAGCGCCTCTACAGCCCCAGTCGCATTACGCAAGAGAAGTTCTGCATAAAAAACCCCATCTTTGATTTCAGTTATATGGACACTGGTAAGAGTTGTGTCTAAGCGATCCAGGAGGTCGCGAATCAAATCATGAGTGAGAGGACGTTGCGCCTCCAGCCCCTGCTGAGCAAATGCAATGGCGGTAGCCTCCACAGCCCCAACCCAGATTGGAAGGAAGCGAGTGCCATCGAGCTCCTTGAGTAGAACGATCGGTTGGTTAGATGGCATCTCGATGCGCACGCCAACTACCTCTACCTGGACCAACATCGCTGCGCTCTCTAAAAATTCGATTAGCGAGGTCTATTAAGTCCGCCGCGAACAAGCGCAGCATGAAGGCGAACTGAGAGAGATGCAATCTCTTTCTGAACTTCCTCCGCACGTGCCTTCGCTTCAGAACTCTTCTGACGGGTAAAGGGTGTGATGACCTGTTCGATCAAACCAATCTCGCGATCTGCCGCTGATTTAAATGATCGCAAATGCCGTGGTTCAATTCCAAAGCCGGCCATTTCGGCAACAGCCTTTGCAACCGAGAGTCCATCGCTATCGTAATGTCGACCGCGAATTGTAATAAGCCCGAATGATTCAAGAGCAACCAACTGACTCTCATCAAGGCCTGAAGCCTTGAGAAGTTCCTCGCGCGATAACCGCATCTCAGATTGCTCTGCAAATGCAGCAGGTGCAAATTCACCATCAATAGTGGCAAGTCCAAGTCGAGGTCTAGGCGACGCCACTCCACCTTGCACAGCTGGCTGAAGTCCGCGATCGAGAGCGTCGAGATTCTCTTTAATGACCTTAAGTGGAAGGTATTGATCACGTTGGGCTAGCAGCACATACCGTAATCGCTCTAAATCTGTCGTTGTAAACTTGCGATAACCCGAAGGTGTTCGTTGCGGCTCGATAAGTCCTTCAGATTCAAGGAAGCGAATCTTTGAAATAGTTATATCTGCAAAATCTCCACGCAATTTAGTGAGTACTTCACCAATACTTAAATAGGCTCTTGCTGGAACACTCAATTCACTTCTCCCCTACTGTGTGGCTGCCGATAAAGAGCAGATGAAATTTGCCAATTTGAATCTCATCTCCTGAAGACAAGACCTTCTCTGTCACAGATTCGTTGTTGACATAGGAACCATTGAGGCTTCCAGAATCCTTAAATGTAAAACTTTCCCCGATCTTTACAATCGATGCATGCTTGCGAGAAACAGTGACATCATCGAGAAAGATTGCACTCTCTGTGGCGCGACCGATAGTTGCGCCTTCTGAAGTCACTAAGAAACGTGCTCCTTTTTGCGGACCTCGATGGATGAAGACCATCGAAGAATTTCCATCACTCGCCAGTGCGCCCTCAATGATTGTGCGTTCAGCTGCAGAAGCTTGCTCGATGAGATCTTGGATTAAATCAACTGGGGAATTACCAACTACTGAGCGCAGACCGAGGTGCAGAGTGCTGGTGACTTCGCGATCTAAATCTGGCTTAGCCATAGCGCTCTCCCTTGCACTCACTTGCATCCCTCGACTTTGGACGTCAACTTAAGGGTGACACTAGAGAGAAAGAATAGATAAATCAAGCCCACAATTAGGCGGTAATTGCTCCATATTCGACGGCAGAAAGTAGGCCCGATGGTGTTGACGGAACCGCAATTTCGATTAACCAACCTGCACCATAAGGATCGGAGTTAATCAGCTCTGGGGCGTTGACCAACTCTTGATTGACTGCAACGACGGTACCAGTGACTGGAGCGAAGATCTCTGAGACGCTCTTTGTGGACTCGACTTCTCCGCAGACTTTATCCGCGGTAACTGACTCGCCAATTTTCGGCATCTGCACATACACAATGTCACCAAGTGCGCCTTGCGCATAATCAGTGATACCCATGCGCATACAAAGATCAGCTGATGTAGCAGCTACCCATTCATGTTCCTTGGTGTATTGCAACTCTGCTGGAATATTTGACATGGTCTGCTCCTGCTACTCGTCGATAATGTGTGAGCGAACTGTAATGGTCAAAAGCGCCGTACGGAAATACCCCATCGCTGTGGCGAGATAGAGCGTCACTCCCCAGACTGCAAAAGCCCAGCCCAGGATAAATGCTGCGGTTCCAAGCCATCCATCACTCAGAGCCAAGAGGAGAAAGGGAAATGCGTAGAGAAGATTGAATGTGGCAGCTTTTCCGAGATAGGTCACTGTCAGTGGTGGATAGCCGTTGACCTGAAGAACGAGAGCAACAATCGCCATAAAGATATCTCGAGCAAGAAGGATCGCAATCAGCCACAATGGAATCGCATGGCGCATATAGAGAACAATAAGAACTGCAACGATGTACAAGCGGTCGATAGTTGGATCTGCAATCTCGCCAAATCGCGATTCCTGATTGAGGGCGCGTGCGAGCTTGCCATCGAAATAATCGGTCGCTCCCCCGACGGCCAAAGTAGCAATTGCCCAACCGTCGGCCTGTTTACTTAATGCGAGATAGGTAAAGAGTGGAATGCCGAGAAAACGTAGAAATGTCAGAGCATTAGGAATAGTTAACACCTACTGCTCCTTGTCTCGTTCCTTCACGCGAATGGCGACCTGAACCGGGGTGCCGGGGAATTTGAACTCTTCGCGCAGTCGTCGTTCGATAAATCTACGATACGAGGCTTCAATCCAGCCAGATGAGAAGACAACGAACTTTGGTGGCGCAATCCCAGCCTGCGTTGCGTAATAGACCTTTGGCTGCTTTCCGCCACGTACTGGCGGTGGAGTCGCTCCGATAAGCGCTCCGAGGAATGAGTTCAGCTTTGAAGTCGGAACCCGTCGCTCCCACGAATCGATAGCGGTGCGAAGAGCCGGCGCTAGGCGATCACGGTGCCACCCAGTCATTGCAGCAACATTGACGATTTGTGCCCATTCGACCTGATCGAGGTGGCGCTCAATCTCTTTATCTATTTGGGTGCGGCGATCTTCATCGACTAAATCCCACTTATTCATCACGATGACCATTGCCTTACCGGCTTCCTCCACCATGGTGATGACGCGAAGATCTTGTTCAGAAATTGGTACAGATGCATCGAGAACAACGACTGCGCATTCGCAGCGTTCAAGGGCGGTCTGTGTGCGCAACGTTGCATAATAATCGGTACCACTCGCCTGGTTCGCTCGCTTCTTAAGTCCTGCAGTATCTACAAAACGCCAAATGCTTCCACCAAATTCGATGAGCTCATCGACTGGATCGCGCGTTGTTCCGGCAACTGAATCAACGATGGCGCGACTCTCACCCGCTAAAGCATTGAGCAAACTTGATTTTCCGACATTTGGGCGGCCAATAAGTGCAATGCGCCGATATCCATCTTGTACTTGTGCAGCCCCAACTTCAGGAAGTTCACTCACAATAGCATCGAGCAAATCTCCACTGCCTCGTCCGTGTAGAGCTGAAACAAAGTGCGGCTCACCTAATCCAATATTCCACAACGCATGTGCATCAGATTCGTCATTATCGCCATCGACTTTATTGGCCACAAGAATAGTTGGCTTCTTTGCTTTGCGAAGTTCTTGTACAAGAATGTCATCTTCATCGAGTGCGCCTACTTGTGCATCCACAACGAAGCAGAGAACATCTGCCTCACCCATTGCAAGTTCGGCACTAGCGCTGACTTGAATTGAAATACCATCAGGTTTCGATTCCCATCCACCTGTATCCATGATGATGAAGCG
>JBBAMS010000010.1:0-23897 GCA_040402415.1 Candidatus Planktophila sp.
TCGCGGATGAAGCCCTTGTTCCATTCGTGCACTTGGCGAAGGTCTGCAAAACCTCCTCGTGTAAATGCACGAACTAGGTTAAGAGTTGCAGCCGAGGTGTTGTAGACACGGACAAGACGGTTGGGATCCGGAGTACGCGCACTCTCTGTAAATTCAATATCGTTAACAGCATCTCCACGGTATGCGGGAAGCGTTACATCTCCGCGAGTTTCAAGATCGTTTGAGCGTGGCTTTGCAAATTGCCCAGCCATGCGGCCAACTTTGATGACAGGCAAACTTGAGTAGTACTGCAAAACAGCAGCCATTTGCAAGATTGTCTTGATGCGATTGCGAATTGAATCTGCCGTTGCAGCTGAAAAAGTTTCAGCACAATCTCCGCCTTGTAGCCAAAATGCCCGACCTGCTGCAGCTTGTGCAATCTTAGCTTTGAGATCGTCACACTCTCCGGCAAAGACAAGTGGAGGAAGTGCGCGAAGATCTGCAACAGCTTTCTTCATCTGCTCACCATTTTGCCCACCTGGCCAATTGGGTTGCTGAGCGGCAACGAGTGATTCATCGAAGAGTGAATCCAGCTGCGAGGAAGTTGAGTTCCCTGATTCAAGGTTCATAGTCATAAGAGTAGAGAGTTCAGTAGCAATCCCGGAGGGAGATTATCCAAAGAACGAAGTGATCTCCTCGTATCGCTCGATGGGAACTGTCTTAAGAACATCTGTCGCCGATGCCAGCGGCACGCGCGCGATCTTTGTTCCGTGAAGAGCCATCATCTTGCCGAAATCACCATCGTGAACAGCGGTGATTGCCTCAAGTCCAAAACGTGAGCTCAGTACGCGATCAAATGCTGATGGAGTTCCACCGCGTTGAATATGTCCAAGGACAGTGCAACGTGTCTGATAGCCGGTGCGTGTCTCAATTTCTGCCGCTAACCAGTCTCCAATACCTGAAAGTTGTACATGGCCAAATGCATCAAGGGGCTGATCTTTAACAATCATGTCGCCATCTTGAGGAATCGCACCTTCTGCAATAACGATGATCGGAGCAGTTCCTGTTTGAAAACGTGACTTAACGTATTCACAGACTTTTTCGACGGAAAACTTAACCTCTGGAATCAAGATACATGCGGCATCGCCTGCAATACCTGAGTGCAGTGCGATCCAACCTGCGTGACGACCCATGACTTCTACGATCAGCGGACGGTGATGTGATTCAGCGGTTGTATGAAGGCGATCAATTGCCTCCATTGCAATGTTGACTGAAGTATCAAAGCCGAAAGTGAAGTCTGTGTTGTTGAGATCGTTATCGATGGTCTTGGGAACTCCGATGACTTTGACGCCTAAAGCATCGAGCTTTGTTGCAACGCCGAGTGTGTCTTCGCCACCAATGGCAATCAAAACATCGATTCCTTGATCTGCAAGATTCTGTTTGATGCGCTCGACGCCATTTTCAATTTTAAATGGGTTGGTGCGCGATGAACCGAGAATGGTTCCGCCCTTTGCAAGGATTGGCTTTACCATTGCAAGATCTAAAGGCATAGTCAGTCCTTCAAGTGGGCCTTTCCAGCCATCACGGAAGCCGACGAATTCGTAGCCATAATCTTTGATTCCTTTTGTGACTACTCCGCGAATAACGCCATTAAGTCCAGGGCAGTCTCCGCCACCGGTAAGAATTCCAATACGCATTGCAACGCTCCAAAATAAAATGAGATTTGGCTAACTAATTAAGCCGCATTGTGGTCAACACTGACTAGCACAGTCTAGCCTTTGCCCATGGCAAATCCCCACCACTCAACTGGCCCATTGGTTGCAGGCGTAGATTCATCGACGCAATCTGTGAAAGTGGTGATTCGCAAAGCCGATACTGGTGAGTTAATCCGACAGGGACGCGCATCTCACCCTGAAGGAACTGAAGTCGATCCCGCCCACTGGGAGAGCGCACTTGAAAAAGCTTTTGCAGATGCAGGTGGCCTTGATGGCGTCGTAGCTCTTTCTATCGGTGGCCAGCAACATGGAATGCTCGTGCTCGATAACAAGGGTGATGTAATTCGTCCCGCACTCTTATGGAATGACACTCGCTCTGCGCAATCAGCGCGCGATCTCAATGCAGAAATGGGTGGCGACGCAAAAGCTGCAGAAAAAGTTGGCTCTGTGCTGGTGGCATCATTTACTGCGACAAAACTCCGCTGGCTGGCAGATAATGAGAAGGCGAACGCCGAAAAGGTGGCTGCAGTTGCACTCCCCCATGATTGGTTGTCATGGCGTCTCCAGGGTGGAAAAGATTTTGGAAAGTTATTTACCGATCGATCTGATGCGTCAGGTACTGGTTACTTTGATCCTGTTACTTCGACATATCGCGACGATTTATTGAAATCCGCTCTGCGCACAGATCGCACAATCATTACTCCTCGCATCGTTTCTCCTTCTGCTTTCGGTGGCGAAACACTTTCAGGAATTCCCATCGCAGCAGGTGCTGGCGATAATGCGGGCGCAGCGCTTGGCGTGCAAGCTCAAGCAGGCGATGTCGTTGTCTCACTCGGTACAAGCGGAACAGCTTTTGCAGTATCAGATACTCCAACACATGATCCCAGTGGCGTAGTTGCAGGTTTTGCAGATGCGACAGGACGTTTTCTTCCACTTGTCTGCACGCTCAACGCCGCGCGCATCCTTGATGCAGCAACTCGCATCTTAGGTAAGACTCATGATGAAGTTGGAGCACTTGCTCTTACTGCACAAGCTGGAGCCAATGGGCTCTCAATGCTTCCTTACTTCGAAGGCGAACGCACACCTAATCGTCCTGATGCAACGGGAGTATTTGCAGGAATGAATCTTGCGAACTCAAATCCTGCAGATATTGCTCGCGCCATGATTGAAGGAATGTTGTGTGGGCTCGTTGATGCTGTTGATGCGCTTGAAAAGTTAGGTGTCTCCATCAACCGCGTTCTGCTGATTGGTGGCGCTGCAAAGAATCCTGCTATTGCAACGATTGCATCATCACTCTTTGGTCGAGAAGTTCTTCTGCCACAACCTGGTGAATATGTTGCAGATGGTGCTGCGCGACAAGCAGCATGGGCGCTAAGTGGTGGAGAGAATCCCCCACTATGGAATCTCGGTGCAGTTACTTCCGCACAAGCTACACATACTCCCGATATCGTTGCGCGTTATCGCGAACTCCGCGACAAGACAGCGAGCTGGTAGCAATGGCACTTGCTCCTGAGATCGCATCATTTCTTAAAAGATCTGAAGCGCTTAACTTGCCGCAAGTATGGGAAGTGCCAGTAAGCGTCATTCGTCGTAATACCCAAGGAAGGACAATCACTTCCGGTCCCGTCGAAGATATCTATGAAATAAGTAATCGATTCATTCCGGGACCAACCTCTGATTTACCGATTCGTATTTACAGGCCAACGACAGCAACTGATGCCCCTGCCATTGTGTATTTTCATGGAGGTGGATGGGTTCTCAACTTCCTCGACATCTACGATGCATCTCTTGCTCGCCTTGCAAACCAGAGCGGTGCTGTCATCATTAGCGTTGCCTACCAGAAGGCGCCTGAACATCCTTTCCCTGTTCCCTTTGATGATTGCTATGAAAGTCTTCTCTGGGTGATTGCAAATAGCGCAACACTTGGCATTGATTCAACGAAAATTGGAGTCGCAGGCGATAGTGCTGGTGGAAACTTGGCCTCGGCAGTCGCAATCAAGGCGCGAGACAACTCAGTGTTACTCGCTTTTCAAATTCTTATCTACCCATGTAATGATCGAAACTTCGAGACTGATTCCTATCGCAATAATTCCACCGGGTATGGGTTATCAACCCAAGCGATGCAATGGTTTTGGGAACAGTACTTGCAAGGAGATGAGCATGATACAAATCCATACGCTGCACCCATGCAGGCAACATCTTTCAAGGGGCTTGCTCCAGCCATCATCATTACCGCCGAATATGATCCACTGTTAAACGATGGAGTGAAGTACGCATCCCTGCTCGAACGCGACAGAGTTTCTGTTCTTTATAAAGGCTATGCAGGAATGATTCATGGCTTCTTTAGCAATATGGCGGTCACTCCCACCGCACAAGAAGCCATTGATTTCCTGGCAGAAGAAGTTAAGAAGATTACCCAGTAAGGTTTCGGTCTTACCTAACGAGGAGCTTTACACACAATGTCACGTCGCGGATGGTTCCTTTTTATTCTCGTGGGCTTTTTGTGGGGCATTCCATACCTATTTATTAAGGTGGCAGTTAACCCAGATCACGGCTTTACCCCAGCAGTTGTTGTCTGTCTGCGCACAGCAATTGGAGCGGTAATCCTTATTCCACTTGCGATACGAAAAGGGCAATTAGGTGCGGCACTTCGAGGTGCAAAATATGTCTTCTTCTACGCACTCCTTGAAATGATTGGTCCGTGGATTCTTATCGGCACGGCCGAACAGAAAATTCCATCAGGACTTGCTGGTCTTCTTGTGGCATCAGTTCCAATTTGGGCGACACTTTTTGCATCAATGCGCGGAGATAAAACTGTCTGGCAAAAGAAGAGATTGATGGGAATCATCGTGGGATTTATGGGCTTAGTTGCCGTCGTGGGAATTGAAAGTATTACCGGTTCTGCAGATCCGTTCTCCATCTTTATGGTCTTGATTGCCTCAATCGGATATTCGTATGCGGTCATGATGGTGCAAGGCGCTCTACCTGGTGTCTCCGGAATAGCAATTAATGCCGTTGCAATGGCTATGGCTGCAATCTTCTATCTTCCCTGGGCAATCGTGCAATGGCCAACACATTCGATATCGGATGGCGCAATCAGAGCTGTAGTGGGACTCGGAGTACTTTCAACTGGTGCTGCCTTCGTTGCATTCTTCACATTGGCATCCATCATCGGCGTAGCACGCGGTTCACTTGTGACTTACCTGAATACCGCCTGTGCCGTGCTGTTAGGTGTAATTATTCTAAAAGAACCACTCACTGTTGGAATCATCCTTGGACTTCCACTTGTATTGATTGGTTCTTACTTCGCGAGCCGCAAGCCCACAGACGCAATAAGTCAGACATAATTGCACAATGATTGAAGCTCTCTTCTTAGGAATTGTCCAAGGTCTCACTGAATTCTTGCCGATTTCATCAAGTGCCCATATTCGCATCGTCGGTGCATTTATGCCCCATGCAAACGATCCAGGAGCAGCCTTCACTGCCATCACACAAATTGGAACAGAGCTCGCTGTTCTTATCTTCTTTAGGAAAGATATCCTCCAGATTTTGCGCTCGTGGTTTAAGCGTGATGGTTCACCTGAGGCCCGACTTGGAACACTGATCATTATCGGAACTGTGCCTATCATCATTCTTGGGTACTTAGGTCAGGATTACATCACCACTAATTTCCGCTCCCTATGGCTCATTGCATCCACGCTGATTATCTTCGGTCTCATTCTTGGCTTTGCCGATCGCATCGGTAAGAAAGAGAGAGATTTATCTACCCTCAATGCCCGCGACGGAATTCTCTATGGACTTGCTCAATCAATGGCGCTGATCCCTGGCGTATCGCGATCTGGTGCAACGATTGCACTCGGTCGCTTTCTCGGTTACAAGCGCGAAGCCGCACTTCGTTACTCATTCCTCTTAGCCCTTCCTGCAGTCTTCGGTAGCGGTTTATACGAACTTAAAAAAGCGATGGGCGATTCGACGGTGTCGGTCTACACAATGCCACAGATACTTGTTGCAACAGTTACTGCATTTATTATTGGGTATGCGGTGATTGCTTGGTTGATGAAGTTTATCTCGACAAAGAGCTTTGCACCTTTTGTTATCTATCGCGTAGCAGTTGGTTCAGCACTCCTTGTTGCACTTGCAACAGGGTGGATTAGCGCTCAGTAAACCCAAGTCTTTCAAGAAGTTTTGGATCTCGCTGCCACTCTTTCGAAACCTTGACATGTAACCCAAGGAAGATACGTGCGCCAAGTTCGCGCTCAATATCTTTACGTGCTCGCATTCCGATATCTTTCAATCGCTCACCCTGATGGCCAAGCAAGATGCCTGTCTGTGAATCGCGTTCGACATGAATAGTTGCGTGGATATCAAAGAATGGGCGGCTGCCTTTCTCTTCTCGTTCTGCCATTTCATCAATAGTGACCATGATGGAGTGCGGGAGTTCTTCACGTGCATCGCGCAGAGCTGCTTCACGGATGAGCTCACAGATCAGCGTTTCAATTTTCTGATCACTCTTTACATCTGTTGGATAAAAAGCAGGCCCTACGGGCAAGTTATCGCCAATAAGCTTTTCTAGTAAATCAATCTGATCGTGAATGGCTGCAGAGATAGGAACGATCTCATCCCATGTAAATCCCTTCGCAAGGGCAGAAATTCCAAGTAGGCGATTTGCAAGATTCTTCTTCGCTACCAAATCAGTCTTTGTGACTAGAGCAAACTTCTTTGCACGTGGATACTTTGCAATCTCTGCTGCTAAAAATTCATCACCAGCACCTGATGTCTCATCAGCTGGTACACACATCATCACGATATCGACTGAATCAAGGCTCTCATTGACAACTGCATTGAGGCGATAGCCCAAGAGCGTCTTTGGCTTATGAATTCCGGGAGTATCGACAAGAACGGCCTGATATTCGGGGTTATTGACGATGCCGCGAATGGCATGGCGCGTAGTGTTGGGATGTGGAGATGTAATCGCAATTTTGCTACCGACAAGTGCATTGATGAGGGTTGATTTACCGGTGTTGGGGCGGCCGACAATTGCGACGAAGCCCGAACGGAAATCACTCATAGACCAAGTATCTCACTATATACAGCTCTCTCATTACACAGTAGATGAAGCTAAAGTGCTGAAATTAATTCGATTGCATCGGCAACAGATGTCACAAGTTCTGCAGCACGTTCACCAATTAGCCGATGACAGCCTTCAGATGAAGGCGAATTTATCGGGCCGGGAATCGCCATTACAGGTCTCAGCAGTTCTGCAGCATCTCGCGCTGTTCGCAGTGATCCGCTTCGAAATGCAGCTTCAACGACAAGTGTTGCTTGAGATAAAGCTGCAATAAGTCGATTGCGGGTTAAGAAGCGATGTGGCATGGCAGGAATTCCTGGCATGACTTCAGAAACAATCGCTCCGTTCTCGCAGATTTCTTCAAATAGCCTTGTATTACCTGCCGGATACTGCAGATCTATTCCTGATGCAATTACTGCAATGGTGCGGCCTTCTGCAACGAGTGCACCGCGATGCGCGGCAGAATCAATTCCATACGCTCCCCCACTGACGATGTCCCATTCGCGATCGACAAATCCTGCAGCAAAATCACCTGCAATGCGAGTTCCATAGGGAGTTGGGTTGCGAGTTCCAACAATAGCCAAAGACGGGTTTGCAAGAGCTTGGGTATTTCCTTTAACGATTAATCCGATGGGTGGGGCTTCGAGTTCATCTACTCGAAGTGGCCACTGGGCATCGCCGGGAATAATGAAGGTGCCACCATTTTTCTCAATAGATTGAAATGAAGTTACGCTTTCAAAAGCAGAAACCTTTTCGATGACAGAGGCATGCTTAATTGAGTCATAACCATTGTTCTTTAATCGTTCGTATACTGATTGAGCCCCTCGTTCATCAATCTCGCGCGTCCAGAAAGGGGTGCCACCTTCAATGGCAGAGAAGAGGGCAAGACGTTGTGTGCGTTCTCTCATAGTTCTGTCCCTTCGCGCAATGAGTGCGCCCGTTGTACGTCATCAAGATTGGGAACTGAATGACCCGCAAGATCTGCCAGGGTCCAGGACAAGCGGATGACTTTATGAAGTCCTCTAGCCGTGATGCGTTCGCGATCGAGTTCATCGTGAAGGAAGTTCATCGCTACTCGCTCTGGTCGGTATTTACCCCGTAATTCGCGGCTTGGAATTTGTGCATTGAGCTTCCATGAATCGTTAATGAAACGTCGGGAAGCTGCTTCCCGAGCATGAATAACTCGGGCTCGAATCTCGCGGCTACTTTCTCCCAATTCGTTCTGTGCCATTTCAACCCGACTTACGGGATCTACCTGTACCCGCATATCGATACGATCCATCAAAGGACCAGAAAGCTTTCCCAAGTATCGACGTACTTGAATTGAAGAGCATGTGCAGTTGCGTCCCTTACCCGTCAACTTTCCGCACGGACATGGATTAGCTGCAAGTACCAAGAGAAAATGTGCAGGAAAAGTTATATTTCCAACACTTCGAGCAATGGTAATCGTGCCAGATTCGAGAGGTTGTCGCAGCGAATCAAGAACCCCAATGGCGCATTCCGGTGCTTCATCGATAAAAAGAACACCATGATGGGCCAAGCTGCATGCGCCAGGTTTGATGACATGTGATCCACCCCCGACAATGGATGCACGCGATGCGGTGTGATGTGGGGCGATAATCGGTGCAATAAGTGACATCGGCGAACGAGATCCAAACGCGCCGGAGATCGAATGAACGGCAGTTACTTCAAGAGCTTGATCCACTGTCAGTGCAGGCAAGATAGTTGGAATACGCGAGGCAATCATTGTCTTGCCTGTACCGGGTGGGCCGATGAGCAGGAGATGGTGTCCCCCGCTCGCAGCAACTTCAGCAGCAAAGCGCGCCTTTGTTTGTCCTGCGACATCGGAGAAATCCAGATACTCATCTACATCCGTCTGCTCCAGATCAAGTTCTTGCGCGACAGGGTGTTCACCGGTACGTCCCCATAGCACTACTTCGCGAAGATTCTCAAAGGTAGATATTTTCATCTGAGTCATAAGTGCTGCCTCTGCGCGATTGGCAGCAGGAACAATTGCTCGAGTAATTCCTGATTTATATGCAGCAATCAGCGCTGGCAATACTCCCCGCACAGAGCGAACTTTTCCATCAAGTGCGAGTTCACCGAGCACAACCATGTCAGCAAATGGTTCTTGTGGAACTGTGCCATGTGCAATCAAAATTGCTAGTGCAATTGATAGGTCAAAGCTGGAGCCACTCTTAGGTAACCAAGCCGGAGAGAGCGATACCGTGACCTTTCGATTGGGCCAAATTTCGCTGCAATTACCGATAGCTGCGCGCACGCGATCGCGCGATTCTTGAAGAGCGGTATCCGGCAATCCAAGAAGTGAATACATAGGAATTCCATCAGAAATATCGACTTCAATTTCAACCACGCTGCCGGTAAGCCCAAGGAGTGCAACGCTCTGTGTTTGGCCGATAGTCATAGAACACCCGCTCGATATTCGAGTGTATGAGTACCATCTGCTGCAATCACAATCGCTACAACATCAATGCTGAATTCACATCCAAGACAGCCATGCGTTGCAAGCCATCCCAGCGCCAGGCGCTGCATCCGATGAGCTTTGTCGCGGTTAATAGCTTCAAAAGGGTGACCAAATGCCAGTGAGCTTCGAGTCTTGACTTCAATAAAGTGAAAAATTCCATCGGCTGCAAGTGAAATAACATCTATCTCGCCTTCGCGAATTCGCCAATTTCGATCGAGGATTTCATCACCTCGTTCTATAACAAATCGGACTGTGACTTCTTCGCCGAATGCGCCCGTGCGTTGTTTAGGACCAGGTCTCTTTATCTTGGATGCCATGCGCCGCAGAGTAAGACTCTGATTACCGTTGAAGTTGTAAAATTTGAGACGCTGTGGAAACTATTTCAGTAAAGCTGCGATATTGGAGAAAGATCTGCGATGTTCTATACACGGGCCATGTTCGGCAAGTGCTGCTATGTGCTTAGCAGTGATATAGCCCTTATGTTGAGCAAAGCCGTATTGTGGGTAAATCTCATCGAGCTCAATCATCATGCGATCTCGAGTTACCTTCGCAATAATCGATGCCGCACTAATTGCAGTTACGACTTGATCACCCTTCCAAACTGCAACATTAGGAATTGCAAGCCCTTCTATGGCATACCCATCAGTGAGGACATAGGCAGGTTCAATGGCAAGGCCTTTAACTGCTCGGCGCATTCCATCAAGATTTGCAGCGTGAACTCCACGTTCATCAATTTCAGCAGGAGGAACAATAATCACACTGACGCTATCAGCGATATTTATAATGACATCAAAGAGAATTTCGCGCTGTGCTTCAGATAGCTCTTTCGAATCACGGACGAGTGCAAGTTCGGACGCGTCAGGATCTTTCACGATAACTGCCGCTACAACGAGTGGTCCTGCACATGGACCGCGACCTGCCTCATCAACTCCTGCAATCGGAGAAATACCAGCGTTACGAAGAAGTTCTTCGATCGCTTTCATAACTGCGAATTACTTAATGGGATTATGGTTAGGAACTAGGCCAGCATGCTTGAGTGGCCAGATAATTGCATAGACGCGTCCAGTAATTCGTGCCACAGGGACGAAACCATTATTGACATCATCTTGGTGATAACGAGAGTCAGCAGATGCTCCGCGATGATCGCCCATCACCCACACTTTTCCTTCAGGAACTGTGACATTGAAATCCATCTCGCTCGGCTTATTTCCAGAGAAGATATATGGCTCAACTGCAGATTTTCTATTGATTTCAAGAGCGCCAGATTTTGAACAACAGATAATATGATCGCCAGCAACGCCAATGACGCGCTTGACGAGATATTGCTTAGCTGGATTGGGAAGAACTCCGACTGCGACAAATCCTTCTTTAATCTTTGCTACAACCTTATTTTCAGCGCCTGTATACGGCTCTGGTAGCCAATTGGCTGGATCACGAAATACAACGACATCTCCACGATGAATAGTGCGAGAGATAAATGGAATCTTATTGACTGCAACCCGATCTTGGATTTGTAACGTATTCTCCATTGATCCAGATGGAATAAAGAAAAACTGGACAAAGAAGGTTTTTATGATGAGAGATACAGCGAGGGCAACGATTACAAGAATCGGGAACTCGCGAAGGAGTGAACCACGTTTCAAATTAACGCCAACGCGACATGAAGCAGGAGACAGTTATTCTGGTTTGTCTTCGGTAACAGCTTCGGTTACTACGACATCTTCTGTGGTGTCCGAAGAGTCAACAGAGCTTGCTGAGTCCGTGGTTCCAGCTTCGCTTGTTACTTCGGCGATTGGTTCTGTAACCACAATAACTTCTTCTACAACTGCCTCTACAAATTCTGGTGAAGGTGTTGAAAGAATTCCATCGCCGTAACCTTCGATACCATCGCGCTTTTCGCGAATCTTTGCAGCCTTACCGCGAAGGTCGCGGAGGTAGTACAGCTTTGCGCGACGGACATCGCCCTTCTTGACGAGTTCGATCTTCTCAATAACTGGAGTGTGAACTGGGAATGTGCGCTCTACGCCAACACCGTATGAGATCTTACGGATTGTGAAAGTTTCGCGGACTCCATCGCCCTGACGACCGATGACGATTCCCTGGAATACCTGAAGACGTGACTTGCTACCTTCGATAACACGGACGTGAACCTTGAGCTCATCGCCCGCGCGGAACTGTGGGATGTCCTTGCGGAGTGAGGCTGCATCTACAACGTCGAGAATATTCATGGTGATTCCTGTTCATTACTTAATTAACTTAGAGGCTAATTGAGCACGGTTATCGCCGTGCAGACTGCGTATCTTGCCACAGAAGACGCGCTAGACGTAAATCGGCAGATAGCAGCCAGAAATTAGGCGTGGAGATCGAGGAATGACTCAAGCTCTGCATAGAGGGTCGAACCTGCCGTAAGGGTGGTCATATATGGAGCTTTGCCAAATAGACCAAAACGCGCACCTGCTTCAGTGGCAACCAAACTCGCTGCAGCCCAATCCCATTCTTTGAGGCCATCTTCGTAATAAGCATCGAGTGCGCCCATTGCAACGTGACAGATATCAACTGCAGCTGCTCCATTGCGGCGGATATCGCGAACGAGAGGAAGCATCCGTCCAACGTTTTCGATTTGGCGAAGGCGATGTGACACATCGTATTGAAAGCCTGTTCCGATAAATGCACGATTGAATTCAACAGGTTCATTGACCTTAATCTTCTTGCCATTGAAGAATGCACCCCCATCACGTGTTGCCCACCACGTTGAATTAATTGTTGGCGCAGTAACGACCCCGACTACCGATCCCTGGCTATCTTTGGCAGCGATAGAGACGTTCCAACCAGGCAATCCATAGAAATAATTAACGGTTCCATCAAGCGGATCAATAACCCAGGTGATTCCAGACTTGCTTTCAATTGCTGCACCTTCTTCGCCGATCATTCCATCTTCGGGGCGAGCTGCAAGAAGTGATTGCACAATAAATTTTTCAGCCTTCTTATCCATCTGAGTGACGATATCGATGGCAGTGGACTTCTCTTCTATCTCGAAAGCTGGAGGACGGTCCATAAGTACTGCGGCAGCATCTGCGCCTACCTTCTGCGCTAATTCAAGCAACTCCTCATACATAGCTGAAGTCTAGAGGGTGTATCTCACGAAAATTTACCTCCTCATCGGATATTCTCACCCCTATGAGTGAACTTCGATTTACCGGCAAGTCCGAAGATGGAAACCATCTCGCACTTGTCGATGGCGAGGGGAATAACTATTCAGTTCGCATCAGTGACACTCTTCGCGCAACCGTTAATCAACCTCGACTTGCTTCAGTTCCTTCATCAGATGCCCTCGAAACAATCTCCGTCAAAGAGATTCAACGCCGCCTACGCTCAGGTGAAAGCTTCGAACAGATTGCTCGTGAAGGACAGGCAACGGTCGATAAAATTGAGCGTTTCTCTGGTCCGATCATGCAAGAGCGTGAGTACATTCTTGCGCGTGCACGCGAATTAGTGATGCGAAAAGATGCGCACCGTGCAGATCTGACATTTGTTGAAGTAGTGCAATTAAAACTTGTACCTCGTGGGGTCGACTCAGATGCAATCTCTTGGAATACATGGCGCCTCCTCGATGGCACATGGCATATCGAACTTCACTATCCCAATCGCGATGGAAAAGGTCTAGCCACATGGATCTTTGACCTAGCACGTCGCGCACTCGATGCAGCAGATGCCAATGGTGCTTGGCTCATCGATGAAGAAGCTCCAGTTCGCGTTCTGACTCCTGGCATTATTCACACCGAACCAACTCACCCTTCTCGTCATGCCAATTCAACGAGTGAGATACAGATTCCTCGCATTGCAGATCTCTTTGAAGAACCAGAAATCAAAGCTGAGACTCCGCGCCTTGCAGTCATTCGCGAAGCGCCATCAGTGACAGATTCTCAAGATGGAATCACAGCACGCGCCAAAGTGCCTTCGTGGGATGAAATTATGTTTGGCCGTAAATCAGAAGAGCTACCCGAAGATAATTAAATTACTTCTGCGCCGTAAGCAATGGCACAGAACTTTCAATAGCTGAATCTCCACCGTGATGGCCGATCATTGCGCCCTCTTTATCGCTGCGCTCTCGATCTAAAAGAACTGCGCTCTCTTGTGCAATCGCAATCACATCACCTGCACGTTCTGCCGCGTCGATACTTACCTCTAACCCAAAGAGACCGGCATCGATTGCACTCTGTCGAGTATGCATCCGTACCTTCGATCCCAGTGCAGATTCCCACCGTAAAACTACATCCGCGGCTGCATTCTGGCTCTCACTTTTGAGATAAAGATGGCGGGCACGTGGTTCACCAGCAATGACAGCGATATCTGTTAGCAAATCATTGTCTTGGCCTAGAACAATCTTCTCACCAACATTAATCATTCCGTGATCCGCGGTGAGCCAGATACGAGTACCTAGAGGAACTTTTTCAATGAGCTCTGATGCAAGTTGATCTACTGCGCCAAGGGCCCCCATCCACTTATCTGAGCCCACTCCATCTGAATGTCCAGCTGAATCGAGATCATTGACATAGAGATAGACGAAAGAAGGTGATTGTGAAAGTGCAGAAATAGTTTCAGAGATTAGATCTGCAGCGATATTCGCACCTTTATAGTGAGCACCGCGAAAAACAGCACGTGTAAATCCAGTATTTTCATATCGCTTAGCCGCAACATGTGTTGTCGTTATTCCTGTGGCCATGGCACGCTCGAAGAGGGTAGGAACTGGTTGCCAGATGACTGGGTCAACACGTTCATCCCACTTAAGCGAATTGAGTATTCGACCACCACTACGTGGAACTCGCACTGTATATCCCAGCATTCCGTGCGCACCTGGCATTTCACCTGTTGTGAGAGTTGCAAGGCTTGTTGCCGTGGTGCTCGGAAATGATGTCGTGACACTGCCACGAGATTGCATACGGGCAAGTGTGGGAGCTGCATCTGCGTACGCAGTTAGCACATCGGCGCCGAGCCCATCGACAAGAAAGAGAATTTCGCGACCTGTGGGACTTTCACCACAGTTGATTGAATCTTGTGCAGTCGTTAAACCTAAGCTCGAGAAGATCGAAGGCATGATTTGTGATAGATGCACAGGCATATCTTCTCACGAGTATTGTTTCCACCATGAACTCGTATGAATTCGTTCTATCGCCAGAGGTAGCTGCAGCCCTCGCCGCAGGCAAGCCAGTTGTTGCACTTGAATCAACGATTATCAGCCATGGATTACCCCGCCCTTCAAATCTCGAGGTAGCGCGCGAAGTCGAATCCATAGTTCGCGCACACGGTGCAACTCCTGCCACTATTGCAATTCTTGATGGCAAGGTATGTATCGGACTTACAGATGAGCAGCTCATTGCAATAGCCATCCGAGATGACATCGCAAAAGCTTCTAGCCGAGACTTAGCAATCATCACTGCCACAGGAAAATCTGCTGCTACAACCGTCGCTGCAACTGCGCATCTTGCAGTCTTAGCTGGCATTCATGTCTTTGCCACCGGCGGTCTGGGCGGAGTACACCGTGGAGCCAATCAATCATTCGATGAATCAGCAGATCTGACTGCGCTCTCTGATCTCGATATCACCGTCGTCTGTGCAGGGGTCAAATCAATTCTTGATGTGGGTGCCACCCTTGAACGCCTAGAGACGCTAGCAATCGGCTTGGTCGGATATAAGACAACTCATTTTCCTGGCTTCTATCTCACAGACTCCGGATATACCGTGGAACATCAGGTCAACAGCGCTGATGAAATCGCTTCGATTATTCGTGCGCGCCACTCTCTCAAAACGGATATCCATGCACTGATTGTTGCCAATCCAGTGGTCAAAGAGATGGATCGCACTCGGCATGATGCAATTCTCAAGAGCGGACTTGCAGGTGCTGCTGAGAATGGAATCATCGGTAAGGCTGTTACTCCTTACTTACTCGAGCATTTCCATACTGTATCCGGTGGTGAATCACTCAAAGTAAATATTGAGATTATCAAATCTAACTCAGCACTAGCAGCCGATATCGCTGTTGCAGTAGCGAAGTAACTCTATGTCGGCCAAAGTCTTATGTATTGGCGATGTCATGCTCGATGTTGTCACAAAGATTGAAGTGATGCCTTCGCAGATTAATTATGGAAGCGATACTCCTGCAAAAATTTCAACTCACGGTGGAGGTGCAGCTGGCAACGTTGCGTCATGGCTCACTCGCACAGATGCACAGGCAACAATCGTGGGCCACGTCGGCCACGATGCTGCAGGTTCTGCTCTGGTCACTGAATTTGATGCACTCGGTGTCAAGCATAATAACCTCGTTGTAGACGAGGGCCACTCTGGTGTCGTTGTGGTGTTGGTAGATCCCACCGGTGAGCGCACAATGTTTCCTGACAATGGAGCGAACTCTGGACTTCACATCGACGATCTACCGGCACTGGATGGCTACGACGCTGTCTATATCTCGGGCTACTCACCACTTGATCCGCTCTCACTTCCTGGCATCAAAGAGATGATTACAAAGATTCGTGCAGTGGATATTCCCATCTACTTCGATCCTGCATCAGTCGGTGGCATGAAAGAAGTTGCTACTGCCGAAGTGCAATCGTGGCTACCTCTTATGAATGTATTACTTCTCAATGAAGAGGAGGCAATTTATCTCTCTGGAGAAAGTGATATTGAGAAAGCGCTCAATCATCTACTTCGTGATTGTCAGACTGTAATTATCAAACGTGGTTCTCACGGAGCAATTGGGAAATCTCAAGGACATGATTCTGTATCAGTACCTGCAATACCAACAACTGTGGCAGATACAACGGGAGCGGGAGATGCATTTGCTGCAGGATTTATTTCACATTTCACCACCCACCACGATGTAATGAGAGCTTTGACGGCCGGAACTGAGGTTGCAGCCCATTGTGTTGCAATCGTTGGGGCAAGACCGCGTGTAGGTACCAAGATTTAACTCATTCACTTGGCAGAATACGCCCCATGGCAACGAAGAAGGCAGCAGCCCCAAAGAAATCAGCGAAGGTCGCGGGACCAAAGCCAGGCGAATATCCTGGCAAGATCGTTGATATCGATGTCTCTTCGGAAATGTCTGAATCATTTCTTGAGTATGCCTACTCAGTAATTTATTCACGCGCACTCCCTGATGCTCGTGATGGTCTCAAACCTGTACATCGCCGCATCCTTCACCAGATGAGCGATATGGGCCTTCGCCCAGAACGCGGCCATGTCAAAAGTGCACGTGTAGTCGGTGAAGTAATGGGTAAGTTGCACCCTCACGGTGACTCGGCAATTTACGATGCACTCGTTCGTATGTCGCAATCTTTCTCCATGCAGCTTCCGCTGATCGATGGCCACGGAAACTTTGGCTCACTTGATGCTGGCCCTGCTGCCATGCGTTACACAGAAGCGCGCCTTGCATCCGCTGCAATGTCAATGGTGGCAGAAGCAGATGAAAATACAGTCGACTTTGGACCAAATTACGATGGTCAGCTCGCAGAGCCGCTCGTACTTCCTGCCGCATTTCCTAACCTTCTCGTCAACGGTGGTTCTGGAATTGCCGTCGGTATGGCAACAAATATGGCGCCTCATAATCTTGGCGAAGTTATCGCTGCGACCAAATTCCTCATCGATAATCCTAAAGCGACGCTCAATCAATTGATGAAACATATGCCTGCGCCAGATTTCCCAACGGGCGGTGAAATAGTTGGCCTCGATGGTGTGCGCGAGGCGTATGCAACGGGTAAGGGTTCTTTCAGAGTCCGTGCATCTGTGGAAATTTCTAAAGTTTCATCTCGCAAGATGGGGCTCGTTATCAAAGAGCTTCCCTTCAACGTGGGTCCTGAAAAGATTGTCGAACGTATTGCAGATCTTGCTAAGGCGAAGAAAATTCAAGGAATTTCTGACATCATCGACCTCACGGATGGTCAAACCGGTACCAACGTGGTTATCGAGCTTAAGAATGGTTTCGAACCAGAAGATGTTCTTGAAAAGCTCTTCAAATTAACTCCGATGGAAGATGCATTTGCCATCAACGCGGTTGCTCTAGTGAAGGGCAAGCCTCAAACGCTGGGTCTCAAAGAACTTCTACAAGTGTTTATCGACCACCGTATCGAAGTAGTACGCCGTCGATCAGAGTTTCGTAAAGCAAAGGCTCAGGATCGACTATCTCTCGTTGATGGGCTGCTCAAGGCGATTATTGATATTGATAAGGTCATCAAGATTATTCGTGGCAGCGATGATGCAGTAGCTGCAAAAGAGAAGCTCATCAAGGATTTCAAAATCAACGATGAACAAGCTACCTATATCCTGGATATGCCACTTCGCCGCTTAACAAAGATGAGCAAACTTGAACTAGAAAATGAATCTAAAGAGCTTAAGGCAATTATTGCAGCCCTTACCACTCTTCTTAAGAGCGAAGATGCAATTCGTAAGCAGGTATCTGAAGAACTGACTGCTGTTGGAAAATCTTTCGCAGTTCCTCGCAGAACTCGTATCGGCGCTGCCTAGTCAAAATCACATGACCCTGTTTCATTGACCCTGTTTCATTGACCCTGTTTCATTAGCACTACGTCATTGACTCTCTTAATTTCTTATCTCTGCACCACTGTGGGAGACTTCGCCAAATGATCTCGACATCTGCCCTCGAACTCCGCGCAGGAGCACGCCTTCTCGTATCGGGCGTCAATGTGCGCATCAACCATGGCGATCGCATCGGATTTGTTGGGCGTAACGGAGCAGGCAAATCAACACTTGCCAAAGTCCTTGCGGGAGAAAATCTTCCAGCAGGTGGCGCAATCCAGCGCACAGGAAAGATTGGTTATCTCCCCCAAGATCCCCGCACGGGAGAAGATCAGGGAACTACCCTCGATCGCATCTTATCTGCCCGCGATTTAGATCAAATTGCTGCACGTATGGCACAGGTCGAACAAGAGATGGCAACAACAGAAGGTGCAGAACTTGAGAAAGCTCTTGAGCGTTACACCCGCGTTGATGCAGAATTCTCTGCTGCTGGTGGATATGCAGCAACATCAGAGGCTGAGGCTATTGCAACATCACTCGGTGTTTCAGAGGCTGTCTTTCATAATCAACTAGAAACACTTTCAGGTGGTCAGCGCAGACGTATTGAACTTGCCCGCATTCTCTTTTCAGGGGCAGAGACACTTCTGCTGGATGAGCCTACAAACCACCTCGATGCAGATTCCATCGTGTGGCTTCGAAATTACCTCACCAACTATTCAGGTGGATTGGTCATCATCTCCCACGATGTCAACCTCATTGAAACAGTCGTTAATAAAGTCTTTTATATCGATGGCAACCGTAACGTTATCGATGTCTATAACATGGGATGGAAACAATATTTATTACAGCGCGAGCAAGATGAACATCGCCGCAAAAAGGAACGCGCCAATGCTGAGAAGAAGGCTGAAATTTTACAGAAGCAGGGCGAGAGAATGCGCGCTAAAGCATCGAAGGCAACAGCTGCTCAAGGAATGTTGCGTCGCGCTGAGAAATTGCGTTCAGGTCTTGAGGATGTGCGCGTTAAAGATAAGGTCGCAAAGCTGCGCTTTCCAACCCCAGCTCCTTGTGGCAAGACTCCCTTATCAGGTGAGGAGTTGTCGAAGAACTATGGATCACTTGAAATCTTTACCGACGTCTCATGCGTCATTGATAAAGGTACTCGCGTAGTAATCTTGGGACTTAATGGTGCCGGTAAGACAACACTTCTTAAAATCTTGGCTGGTCAACTCGAATCCGATACTGGAACTGTTGAACAAGGCCACGGATTAAAACTTGGTTATTACGCCCAGGAACATGAAATGCTCGACTTCGAGCGCACTATTCTTGAAAATATGATGTCCTCAAAAGATGATCTGCGCGAACCAGAGGCTCGCAATGTTCTTGGTTCATTTCTCTTTGTTGGCGATGATGTTCATAAGCCCGTCAAGGTGCTCTCTGGTGGCGAAAGAACTCGTTTAGCCCTGGCAACTCTCGTTGTATCTGCAGCCAATGTTTTACTTCTTGATGAGCCAACCAACAACTTAGATCCTGCATCTCGCGAAGAAATTCTTGGTGCACTGACTGAGTATCAAGGGGCGGTCATTATGGTCTCTCACGATGAGGGCGCAGTACAAGCCCTTAAACCTGAGCGAGTGATTTTGTTGCCTGATGGCGATGAAGATATCTGGAAAGACGAGTACTTCGATCTCGTCGCAATCGACTAATAGGAAGTGCTTAAGCGTCGATCTGTTCGCGATCGATTTCAGCGGTAGCGATAAATTCTTTACGGGGCGCAACATCTGAGCCCATCAGAAGCTCGAACATCTTCTCAGCAGCTTCTCCATCGGGGACTGTAATACGGCGCAGCGTGCGCGCATCTGGATCCATTGTTGTTTCGCGGAGCTGATCTGCATCCATCTCGCCAAGGCCTTTATATCGCTGAATTGGTTCCTTCCAGCGCTTGCCCTGCTTCTTCAAATCTCTGGTGAGCTTCTTCATCTCATCATCTGAGTATGTGTAGATGTATTCACCCTTCTTGCCACCTGCGCCCATAGTTTCAATACGGTGCAGTGGTGGAATCGCTGCAAAGACGCGGCCAGAATCGAGCATGGGGCGCATATAGCGATACATCAAAGTCAGCAGCAAGCAACGAATATGTGCACCATCAACATCAGCATCTGACATTAAAATTATGCGTCCATAGCGTGCTTCATCGAGTTCGAATGATTTTCCAGAGCCTGCGCCAATGACCTGAATGATGGATCCGCACTCTTTATCATCGAGCATCTGTGAAAGAGATGCCTTCTGCACATTTAGAATCTTGCCTCGAATCGGGAGAATGGCTTGGAATTCAGAATTACGGGCAGCCTTAGTAGTACCAAGGGCTGAGTCACCTTCAACAATAAAGAGTTCTGTGCGAGTGACATCTTCAGAGCGGCAATCAGATAACTTCGTTGGAAGTGATGAAGATTCGAGGGCGTTCTTACGGCGCTGAATATCCTTGTGAGCACGCGCACTAATACGGGTCCGCGCTGCTCCAGCAATTTTCTCCATGATCACCTTGCCATTTGCCTTATCGATACGTCGAGTTGTGGCAAAGAATTCTTTTAACTTGTCTGCAACGACAGTAGAGACAATCTTTGTAGCTGCAGCCGTGCCAAGAACTTCCTTTGTCTGACCTTCAAACTGTGGTTCAGACATGCGCACTGTGACAACTGCGGTGAGGCCTTCCATGACATCGTCTTTAATGACATCGATTTCATTCTTCTTCAAGATGCCTGCGCTCCGCATCGCCTCGTTAAAAGACTTAGTGATTGCGCGCTCAAAACCAAGTACGTGGGATCCACCCTTAGGGGTCGCAATAATGTTGACGAATGAGCGCATAGTGGTGTCAAAGCCCATGCCCCATTTCAAAGCAATATCAACTTCCATATCGCGTTCGACATCGGTTGAGACCATATGGCCTTTGTCATCGAGTACTGGCACGGTTTCTTGGTAATGCCCTGTGCCGTAGATCCGAATCACATCACCAACAGGTACATCTGGTTGTAAGAAGTCACAGTATTCGGAGATTCCACCTTTATGGAAGAAGACCTGCGTGGTCTTCTCTTTCTTACGGTTATCGTTGACGGTAATGGAAAGTCCTGGAACTAAGAATGACGTTTGACGAGCACGCGCATAAATATCTTCAAGATCAAGTTCTGCCTCTTTTAGGAAAATCTGGCGATCTGACCACCACTTAGTACGAGTGCCAGTTACTTTTGCAGAAATCTTCCCAATTGTGCGCAACCCTGATTGTGGGGTGAATTGCGCTTTCGGTCCATCGCCTTCGAATACTCCTGCGACTCCGCGCTTAAATGACATCCAGTAGATCTTGCCATTACGGTCAACTTCAACATCAAGACGTTCAGCAAGTGCGTTGACGACAGATGCTCCAACACCGTGAAGACCACCGGATGCAGCATAGGAACCACCACCAAATTTTCCACCCGCATGAAGCTTTGTCATGACAACTTCAACTCCAGTTAGCCCAGTCTTAGGTTCTTTATCAACAGGAATTCCGCGGCCATCATCATGGACTTCAACAGAACCATCTGCTTCAAGATTAATTTCAATTTTCTTACAGTGACCGGCCAAAGATTCATCGACTGAGTTATCAATAATTTCCCAGAGACAGTGCTGCAGTCCACGTGAATCGGTTGATCCGATATACATTCCGGGGCGTTTACGAACGGCATCGAGGCCTTCGAGGACAGCAAGGTCCTTGGCGGTGTAGCTATCTTTAGAATCCGCCGCCGCTTCGAAGTTCAACTCATCATCTGCCACGGTGGCAAAGGTTATCTAGCCAATCCTTCGCATCTGTGTAAGCGCGCCGATAAGTCTCATATATTGATAGGCAGGGTGAGATATCCCCCAATTAGCGATCTTTATGCGCTCAAATCGATAAAAATTTACATAATTGGAATCAATTTACCGAGCGGGGAATAAAGAGAACTGGCATGATGTTCCATAGATATACAACATCTTCCCACTAGCGAAACGGAGAGCGCGATGACCGAGCAAGTAATCCTCGAATCCACACCTCTTAATGCCCTTGATCGATGCGATCGATGTGGCGCTCAGGCGTATGTTCGAGCAACACTTCTCTCAGGTGGGGAACTTCTTTTCTGTGCACACCACGGTAAGGAATATGCTGAAAAGCTAAGTACTGTTGCTGCAAATATCCAGGACGAGTCAGAGAAGCTTGTCGAAGTTAAATAATTAGTAGTAAAGAAAAACCCCCTATGCGCGCATAGGGGGTTTTATCTTGCTCAATTTTAATCGAGGTAATCACGCAGTGATTGTGAGCGTGATGGGTGGCGCAACTTCGACATAGTCTTTGATTCAATCTGACGAATACGCTCGCGAGTTACGCCGTGAACCTTTCCGATCTCATCAAGTGTCTTTGGCTGTCCATCTGTAAGTCCATAACGAGCCTTGATGACATCGGCTTCACGGTTGGTGAGACCACCGAGTACCTGCATCAACTGCTCCTGCAAGATTGTAAATGTCACGGATTCTTCTGGCTTTACAGCTTCAGAGTCTTCAATCAAATCACCGAATTCAGAGTCTCCTTCTTCACCAAGTGGTGTGTGAAGTGAGATTGGTTCGCGACCGTACTTCTGAACTTCGACAACCTTTTCAGGTGTCATATCGAGCTCTTTCGCGAGCTCTTCAGGTGTCGGTTCGCGGCCAAGATCTTGCAGCATCTGGCGTTGCACACGAGCCAACTTATTGATGACTTCAACCATATGAACAGGAATACGGATTGTGCGAGCCTGATCTGCCATTGCGCGTGTAATTGCCTGACGGATCCACCATGTGGCATAGGTTGAGAACTTATAACCCTTTGTGTAGTCAAACTTCTCAACTGCGCGGATAAGACCAAGGTTTCCTTCTTGGATCAGGTCAAGGAAGAGCATTCCGCGGCCTGTATAGCGCTTCGCAAGAGAAACAACGAGCCGAAGGTTTGCCTCAAGTAGGTGGTTCTTTGCGCGCTTTCCATCTTCGACGATCCACTCGAGCTCACGCTTGAGTTTCTTATCAATCTTCTTTGTATTCTTCAGCGCTTCATCAGCAAAGAGACCGGCTTCAACGCGAGTAGCAAGTTCTACTTCGAGTTCTGCGTTCAGAAGTGCAACGCGACCGATCTGCTTAAGGTAATCCTTCACAGGGTCTGCTGTTGCACCTGCTGTAAGAACAGTCTGTTCTGGTGGGAGGCGCTTGATTTCAATCTGAATAAAGCGCGCTTGCTCGTTGAAGAAGTACTGCAAATCTTCGAGATTCTTGAGGTAGCCCTGATTAACGGCTTCGGCGATCATCTTCGCTGATTTTTCATTGAAGGTGTTCATCGCAAATTGCTGCTGAATCTGCTTGAAGGTAAGGGCCTTCGCATCTGCTTGATCAATATTGTGCTTTGGCGCTACATCGACACCTTGGATTCTGCCGTTGATAGCTTCAAGAACAAGGTTTGCATTCTTGAGATCCTTCTTATGCTTTTCGCGCTCGTTCTTATCTTCTTCTTCATCATCGGCATCGGATTCAAGAAGGGTAAATGAACCCTCCTCGTTCTTTGTCTCATCAGAGAGAGTGACAACGCGTGGCTGATCCTTGCCATCTGTTTCGGCATCGATGATTTCAGCTGCTTCTGCAATCAGAGTTTCTACATCCTCAAGTTCTACTTCTTCGACAACAATTTCATTACCATCTTCGTCGAGAACTACTGCAGCCTTGGTACCAGATGCCGTCTTTGGATCTTCTTTAGGGGCAACGAGTGCCAGCTGTGCCTTAGATAAGATACGACTTGGTGCGCCAAGTCCTGCCTTACGTGCCTTCTCGGTTGCCTCAGGGATAACTTCATCTAGGTGGCGGGCTTCTTGAGCGAGCGCCATAAATTCTTTCTTAACAGCCTTGCGATAGTTATCGATTCCGCTTGCTTCAAGTGAATCTACAATCTCTTTATGTCGAGCAACAAGGTTCTTCAGATCTACAAGTTGCTGAACCTCTTTCGCTGAGAGATCTTTCTTCAATTCAACTTTGACAGGCTTTGCTGCAACCTTCTTAACGGGAGCTGCCTTCTTTGCTACGGCTTTCTTTGCAGGAG
>JBBAMS010000010.1:23997-38010 GCA_040402415.1 Candidatus Planktophila sp.
GGAGCTGCCTTCTTTGCTACGGCTTTCTTTGCAGGAGACTTCTTCGCTGCTGGCTTTGCTGCGGCTTTACCGGCCTTGGCCTTGTTTTTGAGCGCACTAAATACAGCCACAATTGTCCTTTGGTTGTTTCTTCGAACTGCTCGAAGGTAATACCTATATTGTACCCGCAACTTGCAAGGCGTGCCGAATCGCATCGCCCATCGCCTCGGCCTCAACGAGAAATCCATCGTGTCCAAAGTCGGAACTGATGACAATTGGGGCGCCTGCAGTAGGAACAAGGTCGGATATCTCAACCTGAAGTCGAGGTGGGAAGAGGCGATCTGTATCGATGGTGACCACAACAACGGGCACAGTGATGCTCTCTAGGGCTGCGGCAACGCCTCCACGGTCGCGGCCGATGTCATGTGAGTTCATGGCATCAGTGAGGGCGATATAGGTATTGGCATCAAAGCGCTGTGCCAATTTGGAAGCCTGGTGGTCCAAATATGACTCAACAGCGTAACGCCCTGTCTCATCTCCCTGTAACTGGCGGCCAAAGCGCACATCCATCTCAGATTCTGTCCGGTATGTCAGATGGGCAATACGGCGAGCTATTCCCATGCCATCGATAGGGCCGCGTGGCTGCTCGTAATAATCACCGCCATTGAAATGCGGATCAGATTTGATTGCTCGGATTTGAATCGATGCTGTGCCGATTTGATCACCCGTTGCAACAGCAGAGGAACCAATAGTGCAGATTGCACCAACGCGATGTGGAAGTTGTACTGCCCATTCGAGTGATCGCATTCCACCAAGGGAAGGACCTACTGCCAATAAATACTTTTCAATTCCAAGCACATCGCTGAAAGCAACTTCAGCATTGACCATGTCGCGAATTGTGATGATGGGAAAACGAGAACCGTAACGCTTTCCATCAGGTGAAATACTCGATGGCCCAGTTGATCCTTGACAGCCACCGATGACATTGGGACAGATAATGAAATATTTATCGGTATCAAATGGCAATCCGGGGCCGACCATCTGTGGCCACCAGCCAGTGACATCAGACCAACCGGTCATTGCATGGTTTACTAAAATAGCATTGGATTTATCTGCATTCAGTGTTCCCCATGTTTGATAGGCCATGGCGATATCGGGAAGTATCTCGCCGTTTTCAAGAAGCAGAGAACCAATGGAGATGAAGGTGCGATCGCCTGGATCATCGCCTTCAAGCCACGCACCGGTGACATCTTCGTTGGGTCTGCTGCTCGTACCAAAATCTTTCATGACCTTGAGTCCTTCACGCACTTGCAGTTGCACATGAAGTGCAGCTACCTGGTCGTCACCCGGAGCACCCCACCGCGGTGGAGGGTTGTCGTCTCATCAGCCGGGGCTATCGATGAGAACTCGTGACCAGTTCATATATTACCCGAAGATTCCAGCAATAACTTTGGGGTGGAGTTCAGCCCGCATCGCAGTAAATGACTTAGGTGGCCAGCCTGCCGTGAATACTCGACGCAGAAGCAGGGCTAATGAATATTGATCATCATCTGCGAGAGCTCGATCGAGGGCTTTGTGAGCAAGTGCTCCTTCTCCCCTCTCGTATGCCATCGATGCAAAGAGAGATGCAATGGGTGCCACGAATCCACGTGGTGCAATCACCAAAAGATCTCGCCACATCGACCAATAAATATCAGCGCTTTCATCAGAATGGCTTCCGAGTGAAAAATCACGCACTTGAATATCGCTCATGCGACCAATGACACGTGCCACGAGTTCGCGATCTTCGGCTCCACGACCTTCGCGATATTCCCCCGCCAAGTCGATGACAGCCGTTGCACCATCTCGTTGAAGTTCATTGATCTCTTCGGCATCACTAGATACCCAGAATCGATGGACTTCATCTTGCCACGTACTTTCGTGCGATGAGGGAAGTGCAGAGATGGATTGAATGAGATCTCTGACGCTGGCAAATGGCATGGGGTGTCCTGCAATGACATGTTCTGCAGCTATACGCGATGAATCAAGTGGAGGAACTTCAGTTCCTTCAGGTGGGCAGCATGTTAAATCTGTACACATCATCGATCTAAATCGGCTACCCGAGACTATGAGTGACTCTTTGATATCGATTCCAGCACGCACCAGTGCGGCGCTGAGATTAATCATTACCGGTTCTGGATCTACACCGCCAGAAATATAGGCAACGATAAAGGCACCTAGTGCGCCATCACGTGTCACATGCGATGCCAATAAGTCATAGCTTTCAGTAGCGATACCAGTGGGAAAATCCACGCGTATCGCCATTCCGACAGCGTCATCTCTGAGCGAGACAAGTACCAACGAATTTTCTGGGTGGTATCCAATGAGAAATGGGATTGCTGCGAGTAGGTCGTGCGGTGAAGTCAGTGTTGTCATGGGGATGGCTTTGATCTCTCTTATCGGTTGTATGTGATGGGTGGTGTGAAACGAGTAGGTGCGGCAACTACGGTGATAGGCAGGACTGAAACGGTTTGAATGTCACCGTTGATATGCGCAGTAACTCCTTGGACTGTGAAATCTCCTGCCCACTGAGTAATGAGTTCAATCAGGTAATGGCCTGGTTTTGAATAGGAATGACGGATCTGTCCATTAGGATATGGCGCTCCCACTTTGTTGGTGACATACACGACGCCATCTCCGTAATGCCAGAAGAATGTTGGTGTGAGTTTCACATCTACCAACTCGCCAACAATCTCGATTCTCTTGGTAAAAAAACTTGGGATATCACTCCAGAAGTAGACCGGAACTTTGATCAGGGGTTCAAAGGATGGTGAATATGCAATACCAGCTGTTGGTAGTGCTTCAATTAATTTATCGTTCAATGATTGCGCCTCGGCAGATGGCGTAGCAATCTTGCGAACCACTGGTTTCCTAGTTGTTCTCACCTTCGGTTTTGAAGTACCAGCAACGAGTGGTTTGGGGGTTGTAGTGCGCCTAATAATCGGTGCCCGAGGCTTAGCAGGTTTTGGCGCTACTGCCCTCTTCTGTACTGGCCCACTTCCTTTTCTACCTTCAATGACGATCTTTCCATCTTGCGTATACACATCGATGCATGCCCTTTCGATGCAATCAGCGGCGTGCGCTGCAGGTATGAAAGAGGTGATAAGTAACGCTGCAATGAGAATTCTCTTCATGCGCGGGAGGGTAGATGCGAACAGTTCTTTCTGAATGAAATAAAAGCAGAACTGTGGATACTCTAGGGTCAATGGCTTTAGCCATCTGAACTCGAAGGAATTGAACATGGCTGCGCGCGACGGTGATGGATGGATTGAATGCGCATGCGGATCAAAGCATTGGGGTAAGCACGGCGCCGCAGGGCTAATGATAATTCGCGATGGTGCGATATTTCTCCAGCATCGTGCACCTTGGGTTCACAATGGTGACACTTGGGGAATTCCAGGTGGGGCACGCGATTCTCATGAAACTGTGTTAGAGGGTGCGCTCCGTGAAGCTATGGAAGAGACTGGTATAGATTCTGCTGATCTCAATCCAGTAGACACCTTTACCGACGATCACAGCGGCTGGAGTTACTCCACTGTTATTGCCTTTGCGAATAGCGCACTTGAGGGGCATGAACTCAATGATGAATCCCATGAAGTGCGGTGGGTGAAATTTGATGACGTTACAAGGTTGCCGCTGCACCCTAGCTTTGCAAAGACCTGGCCCTTATTACGCCAACGTATCAATGACTTGATCGCACCACGATAAGGAGTTCTTATCTAAATGAGCGATGACAAGTATTGTCTTTCCTTGATCGCGCAATTTCTTTAATATTGCAATGAGCCGCGCCTTACTTGCACTATCTTGAGCTGAAAGTGGTTCATCAAGGAGATAGATATCTGCATCTCGCACCAATGCTCGTGCAATCTCAACACGTTGAGCTTCTCCACCAGAGAGCGTTGTCACACTCTGCTCAGCAAAATCGACCATATCAAGGCTCTTAAGAATCTCATCAATACGTGCAATGGCTTGGCCGCTTTGCCCCATCGCAATCACTTCGCGCACAGTGTATGAAAGCCAATAGCTACGTTCTTGAAGTACAACGCTGCGAAGCTGCGCCTGTTCAAGAAGTGAAAGTGTTGAGATATCTCTGCCATCGAAAGTGATGCCTCCGGAACTAATAGCGATATCGCCTGCAATCGCTGCAAGAAGTGAGCTCTTTCCGCTGCCATTAGGCCCGATGATCGCGGTGATGAGCCCTGGTTTCACAGTGGCGTTAAAGTTCTGAATCACCTTTCGGCTACCACGAATAATTGTAAGTTCTTTGATATCTATCAGCGCCATACATCACCGCCCTTCTTAAGAGTTGCAATCAAAATAGGTGCACCAATGAGTGATGTAAGGAGCCCAATCGGTAGTTCGTGTGGTGGTAATGCACTGCGAGCTGCTGTATCTGCGCCTAAGAGAATGAGTGCTCCGATTGCCGCAGAAAACGGAACGAGTGTTCGATTACGTGGACCATTGATAAAGCGCGCAATATGCGGTGCAGCAAGAGCTAAAAATGCAATGGTTCCAACACTTGCAACCGTCACTGCGACAAGTGTTGCAAGAATCGCAAAAGCCTGAAGGCGAATTCGTTGTGCATCATGACCGATATGTCGCACCGATGCATCGCCAAGTGAGAGTAAGTCGAGCGAAGGAGCCAACTTCCATGCAAGTACTGATGTGATAAGCAAAATCGGCAGTAGCACCCACAAAATCTGAGGTGTGACAAGAGCTAAGGACCCGAAGGACCAGAATGAGACTGAGCGCGCATCAGGGCGCGAGATCATGGCAAGGGTCAGCCCAACAATCGCAGTTAGGATTGCCGAAACACCAATACCGATTGTGATAAGCGCAAGCGCAGATCGAGCAAGTGAGAATGAGAGAAGCGTTGCAAGTAGCGCACCCATTGCGGCAAATACGACAGCACCAAAGGATCCAATGGTCACAATATTAAAGAGCACGCCGATGAGTACCCCGAGGGATGCTCCAGCAGAAGTTCCAAGGATGGCGGGATCCGCAATCGGGTTATTTGTAGAACCTTGCGCTAAGACGCCGGCGATTCCAAGACAAGCTCCCACAAGAATTGCGGCCAATACACGTGGGGCTCTAATCGACCAAATAATTTGATGTGCACTGGTATTGGTATCGTGAAGAGGGTTCAAGATATGGCTCCACACATGAGTTACATCAGATACACCCACTGCTAATGCCAGTACCGCAGCTATTGGCAGCACAGTGAAGACAAGAGTAAAGCGCTTCATGACTGCATTACCTTGATCAACGCTGCTTGTAACTGCTGCAGCAGATTGGGAGTGCGCGGACCAAATGAGAGTAGAAGCGAATCATCAACTGCAATTATTCTCTTCATCATGCCTGCCTCTGTCTGCGCCACACCAGGTAGTGCGATAAGTCCTGCAACTCCCCCAGTTGATGCCAACCCCTTTGTCATCACAAGGATAACTTCGGGATTTAGAGTAATCATCTCTTCACTGGTCAGTGCGTTAAATGGATTCTTTAATTGCTCGGCTCCGACATCAACTCCTCCGATTGCACTGATAAGCGAATCAGCACCTGAGCCTTTGCCACCGATGAGGTAGATCGCACTACCACCACGTAGATAGAGGAATGCGATACGAGTTCCAGCATTGAGATGTGAGAGAGGCTGCGAAGCCATTGCACTATTGAGTTGTATGCCAGCTGTTGGTGCACCGATTACCGTTGCAACAGCGCTGACCTTCGCTGGGATATCAGCAACTGTCCATGCTTCAGGGGTTTGAACTACCTTGATGCTAGCCGCGCGCAGAGTATCAATTGCACTCTGTGGTCCTGTTGATTTATCAATGATGACAAGATCAGGTTTGAGTGAAATAATTTTCTCAGGAACTACTTGATGTCCCGATGTCACAATAGGCACTTCCTTCAAATCGGAATCTGTACTTGCAATATCACGACCTACTAAAATTTTCCTTAGGCCGAGTGCAGAGATAATTTCCGCCGATCCATTTGCTAACGCAACTACCCGGGTGGCTATCGGAGTTTGCGTTGAAGTAATCGTGACCGCATCAGCTGTTGCAATCTCAATCGCACTATGAGTTGGTGTGCCACATCCTGAGAGTGCGATGAGAGTGATGGTGGTAACAGTAAACGCTGAAATTGCTCGTCTCGCTCTCATAAGGCAATACTCTCAAATATCTTTCCGACAAGTCAGGCAGAGCTGTCGGATAAAGAGTTCAGGGCTCGGATTTAGGCTTTCTCCATGAGATTTCGCTTATGTATCGCTGCACTAGTAGCGACATCATGTGCGATAACTCCTGCATTTGCCGATTCCTCTGCAATTGGATCATTCGGTGAAAAGATCTCTATCTCTTCATCAATTCTGAAGAGTGCTGCGACAGTAATCGTGAGCGGTTCAGGATTCGATGAAACTGTCGGAATTTATCTTGCATATTGCGTAGTCCCGAAGAAAGGTGCGCTACCTACACCTTGTGGAGGTGGCGTCAATAAAAGCGGGATTGGTGATGCCTCCTATTGGATCTCATCTAATCCACCTCCATACGGAACAGGGCTCGCTATCGCCTTCCAGCCAGGCGGCAGGTTTGCTCAGAAGCTTGAAATTTCGAAGAAGATTGGTGTCATTGATTGCACCAAAATCAAATGCGCAATAACAGTTCGGTCTGATCACTTACATGGAGGAGATCGTACACATGACCTCTTTATCCCTATCTCGTTTTCAAAGAAGTAACTAACAATGGAGAGAAAAATGTTCACATCACGTATGAAAAACATCGCAGTAGCAATTGCGGTAGGTATCACTATTCCTGTCGTGGCAATGGCGCCATCACAGGCAGAAACTTTTGCCTTTGCAAGTAGCCCGCTGACAAATCTTGACCCAGCTGGTTCCACTATCAACGGTGGCTTTACAGCATTTCCAAAGACTGCAGGTATGTATATTCAAGAATGTATTGCACCTGTCGGCACAGCAAGACCTGTCACGTGCAGTGACACCATTCAACTGTGGGTATCAGCAGCTGGTGGCCCAGGAACCACAAGCCCAACGGGTCCGATAGCTCTTAAGGTTGCTGGTTCAATCACAGGTAAAGGAGTCACAGTTGATTGCACCATGACTTCATGTGGTCTCTTCTTCCGTCTTGACCACACCGCCCCAACAGATTTCTCAGAGGATAAGTTCTTCCCGATTACATTCAAATCAGGTGTAGTAGCTACAGTGCTTGCCACAGATACCGTTGTCGTAACTCTCAATGGACAGACACTTGTACGTAATGTTCCCAGCAATCTTGGCTATCGTGCAAAGGCAGAGATTGTTGCTTCTGCTCAATCTGGACTTGCGGTCACACTGTCATCACTCACAGCAGATTGCACCTTCGCTTACGGTCAATTCACAGCTCTCAAGGGATCTGGCCAATGTGCACTTGCATACTCAACTGCTGGAAATGCAACGACAGCTGCTGCATCAGGTAACTTCCCTTTCATGCTCATGCCAGGTACGCAGACCATTAGTGGGGTTACAAAGCTTGTGAAGAAGGGCTCAATAAAGACCCTGCCGCTACAGACAAACTTTGGTGTAGAGATCACATACAAATCCGTGAATAAGAATTGTATGGTCGAAGGAAATCTTGTTCAGGCCAATAAGGCCGGGTCTTGTGTTATCAAGGCAGTTGCACCAGCTAAAGCAGATATGTGGGGGGCGCTAGCACAAACCCTTACTATCCCCGTTAAATAAGGGCGCGGATTCCTGCGATGCAGAATGCCGAAGTCATGGTGATTTCGCGTTCTGCATCGTTTCCGTTTTCAATACGTTTTGTCGCTACATCTGTTGCAGCTTGCAGGAGATACAAAGCCTGGGTTGTATCTGTAATACCAATTGCTTGAAGGCTTGCAGTTAAGGGAGCAAGCAGAGCTCTGTGGGCAGCTGCGATATGCACCCCACGTTCACGCGGGATATCTGTTGCGTTGAGGGCTTTAGCAAGTAAATGTCTGCCGTCTGCGACGTAACTTAAAGAAGTTTCAATCCATCGCGCAATAGCTTCATACGGGTCAGAGAGTTCGGCAACTGCAATATTTAAGATAGTGGTAAAAGTCTTCAGCTCATCAATGATGAGATCAGCAATCAAATCAGAGCTGCTGCCAAAGTACTCATAGACAGAAGTTCGAGATAAACCTGCACGCTGGGCCACAGCCGCCACTGTGATGGAGTCTCCACCGGATTCAAGCGCAATCGAAGCTGCAGCTTCAATTAACTGGTTTCGTCGCCAATCCCGATGTGTTGCAAGTGAATCGGAGTAGATCTTCGGCATAGCTTTATTCTTCCACTCGTGCTGCGAGTCTGCGCAATGAATCCCTTACCAATGCCCCATCACTTGTGCGCCAGAGCGGTGGCATTGAGTTCAACAACACACTTCCGTACCGCTTGGTCACAATACGAGAATCAAGAATTGCGACGACTCCGCGATCGTCGATACTGCGAATAAGTCGCCCAGTCCCCTGCGCCAATAGCAGAGCTGCGCGCGGAACAGAGACCTGCATAAATCCACTGCCACCTGATGCATCGGCAAGGGAAGAGCGTGCAGACATGACGGGTTCATCAGGGCGTGGAAATGGAATGCGATCGATAGCAACAAGGATGCATGAGTTTCCGGGAACATCGACGCCCTGCCATAACGACATCGTTCCTAAGAGAATAGATGTTTCATCTTTTGCAAAGCGTTCAACTAGTGGCCCCACTGCATCTCCACGTTTTTGGGTGATGATCGAAATCGGTAGGTCCACCAACACTTTGCGAAGGTGAAGATCAGCTGCTTCTACTCCGCGCCAGGAACTAAAGAGCGCCAGTGTACGACCGCCTGCTGCGTCAATGAGTTCGCCGAGTTCATCTAATACTTCTTGGCTTGGTCCGTCGCGTCCTGGTTCGGGTAAGTGCTTTGGCATATACAAGACGCCTTGGTTTGCGAAATCAAAGGGAGAGCCCACATCTAACATCTGCACATTGGCAGGATCAATCTCGCCAGGTTCAATCTCTTGATCTGAATCAGTGCCAACGACAAATCCAATACTGCGTGCCATCGCATCGAAGTTATTTCCGACAGTCAGTGTTGCAGAGGTAGCAATTACTGGGTTTTGCGTCAATAAATTACTACGCAAAACATGCGAGACCGAGAGAGGCGCTAAGTACAAAGTTGAAAAAGTTGGTTCGTACCAGAGCACGTGCTCTTTCCCCATTTTCAACAATTTGGCAGCGATGGTTGTAATCTCTTGCACCGCACCTTTAACCCGTGCACGTTCTGCATTTGTATCGGGGTCAATAATTTCATCATCTGCACTAATCAATTGAATAAGGGCAGCGGAAGTCTCCTTGACTTTACGAATCGGAGATTCCAGCGATATCGGTATCTCTTCGAGTCGACCTTGCGCAGAGAAATCACCTTTGATCATCTCGCCGTAATCGGCCATTGCGTCGTGAAAACTATCGGCGGCATTGGTAAAGGCATCAGATTGCTTACCCGGCATATATTTACGCGCCATTGCACCAGCTCGCTGTACACGCCCTGATGTGAGTTCCTCCGTTACTGCCTGCGTTGTGCGGTCCATAAATTCATGTGCTTCATCGATAATGACAGCATCGCGTTCAGGCAAGATGGGGTGTGCATCTACGATTTCAATGGCGAGCAAGGTGTGGTTGGTGACAACGACATCGGCATCTTGCGCCTTCGCCTTTGCTTTTGCGGCAAAACATTGCGCGCCCCAGGCACATGCGTCTGCGCCAACGCATTCGCGCCCCGAGAGTGAATTTGCTGCCCATACTCTGCGATCTACTTCTGGCGCATCATCGCGGTCGCCCGATACTCCCGGAGTCTTCGCCCACGCAATCAAACGTTTTGCATCTTTTTCTAGATAGGAAGATTCGAGTAGGAGTTCGCCATCAGGGTCTGCATCATCGGCATTCATCTTCTGTAGACAGACATAGTTACCGACGCCCTTATAGATTGCATAAGTAATTTCGCGGCCTAACTCCTTTTCTAAAGCTGGAACAACTGCCGGCAGATCTCGTTCGACTAATTGACGTTGCAAGGCAAGGGTTGCTGTTGCGACCAATACTTTGCGGCCATGAACAAGTGCCGGGACAAGATAGGCGAGAGATTTTCCGGTACCAGTACCCGCCTGCACCATGAGGTGATGGCGATCGGTCAGAGCGTTAGCAACTGCTTCGGCCATTTCAATCTGACCTTCTCGAGTTGATCCACCAATAGCCGAGACTGCAGCATTAAGTGCATCTCTAACTTTCTGGGAGAGTTCGCTCACGAGTCGCACTCTATCTTTCTTGTACGACCATTTCGCTCTTAACCACAAGGTAGACACCCACAAGCAGAATCACTCCCGCGATGAGTTGCACCACGCCTAATCTCTGACCGAAGGCAAAATAACCAATGAGACCTGCAACAAGTGGATTCACAAATGCAAAGGAGGTCAGGAGGGCTGGAGATACTCGCCGTGATATTCCAAGATAGGCCCAATATTGTGATGCAAGTGCAAAGATCAAGAAGATCATCGTTGGATTAAAGACATCTTTCACATGAACACTCGGCGCTTTCATGGCAAAGTGAACAATCGTTGTTCCTACAGCACCGATAAATACCTGTAAGAAGATGGCAAAAATCAGTGGGTATCCACTCTCATATTTAATCCATATCTCTGTGGCCGAAAACCATGCAAATGTTGAAAGCAACGCTGCAAAGATTCCCGCAACCTGTACTGATCCTTGCGGTGCTCCGATTAGGAAAATCACAGCTATGGATGCAACCAGCACTCCACTTACTGCAAGCTTGGATGGCCGTTGACCTTTGATTGCCAAATAAATGATCGACATTGCCGGAAGGGTTGAGTAGAGAAGAGCTGAGATTGCACCTGGAATACGCGAACTCGACCATGCCAGAGAGATACTGCATAAAGGTGAATACATTGCCGATGAAACAATGATGGGAATAAAGGATTTATCGAATTTAAAGCTTCGTGGAGATTTCGGTGCCAAGATTAAGACCGCCAAGAAGAGAATGGTGGCCGAGCCCCAGGCGCGAATGAGAACGATATTGATGGGATCAATCGTCTTCGTTGCTTGAGATAAGAAGGGATAGATTCCACCGCCAACAAACCACATGATAGCAATCCCGAAGATCGTCATTCGGGAAAGCCGCTTGGTCATGAGCTTTTACTTAAAGCGCAGTGGTGTATTTGTATCGTCTTCATACATCTTGGCCGGAATCATCTCACCTGCCTTATCGCCATAGCGTGCGCGCGCACGGCGATATACGTTCTCAACTGTTGCACCAACTTCCATAGGAACACCCACAGAGCGCGCTAAATCACCGGCCAGGCGAAGATCTTTACAGGCAAGAGCTACCGCAAATCCCTCGTCGTAATCGCCATCTTTGAGCATTCCAAGAATGTCGCGTTCAAGGAGAATTGAATTACAAGGTGAACCCACAAGTGACAGGCGCAGAGTTTCAAGATCCACTCCCGCTTTAACGCCGAGTAAAAGTGCTTCCGTTGTTGCAATAAATGAGTTGAACCAGAGCATGTTGAGCACAAGTTTGGTTGCATACCCTGTGCCGCGCTTTCCACAGTTAAAGAACTTTTCGGGCTCTCCCATGATCTCAAAGAGTGGCTTTGCATATGCGAAATGTGCCGGGTCTCCCCCAGCAAAGATAGACATCGTGCCTTTATCGGCGCCGACAGACATTCCAGCAACAGGTGCATCAATGATGCGAACAGATGTATCGAGGGATTTTTCAACAGTTGCAGCTGTTTCAGGAACTGAGGTCGACATATCAATCCACATAGAACCTGGCTTCATTGCTGCTGCTACTCCGCTATTCACCATGCAACCTTCAATTGCTTGAGGGGTAGGAAGCATTGTGATGAGTACATCGGCGCCAGTTACGCATTCAACGCCAGAGGTAGCAGCTTTTGCACCTGCCGCTATCGGCTTCTGCATGCTCTCTGTATTGAGATCAAAGACTGTGATGTCGATTCCTGCTGCAGCAAGGTTGCGAGACATGCTTCCGCCCATACTGCCTGTACCGATAAATGCGACCTTCACGTCATGCTCCTTTTAGTTGTAGTGAATTAAGAAAGATCTACCCACGTTGTCTTCAACGCGCTGTAATTATTGAGGGCATGAAGTGATTTATCACGGCCTGCACCAGATCCATTAAATCCACCAAATGGTGTGATGACATCTGACATATCAAATGTATTGACCCATACTGTGCCTGCGCGAAGTTTGCGAGCAAAGTTATGTGCTCGTGCAATATCGCTCGACCAGACAGATGCGGCGAGTCCGTATTCGGTGCCATTCGCCTTCGCGAGTGCATCGGCATCATCCCTTGCATCGACGGCCACAATGACAGGGCCAAAGATCTCCTCTTGTGAAAGAACGGAATCGTGCTCCACGCCATCAATCAGAGTTGGCTTGATGAGATTGTCATCTCCGGTTGCTTTGGCTCCACCGTATACAAATGACTCGCCATTCTGGCCGACCATATCCAGGTAGTGATTGACGCGATCGCGTTGTTGAGTCGAGACGATCGGCCCCATAAACACGCTGGGATCTAGGCAATCACCAACTGGGAATGTATCGACGAACTTCGACATCTTCTCGAAGAGCGCTTCCTTGATCTTCTGCCCTTGCACAATGACACGCGAACCTGCGTTACATGTTTGCCCTGCGTTGTAATAAATACCCCAGGCAAGAGTGGATGCGCATGCATCGAGATCCTTCACATCATCGAGAACTACTTGTGGGCTCTTGCCACCGAGTTCGAGTGCAACCTGTTTCATATTCGACTCTGCTGCGTACTGAAGCATCTTGCGACCTGTCGGTCCACTTCCGGTAAATGCCAGCTTTGCCACATCCATATGGCGAGCAAGTGCTTGTCCGGCCTCAGGTCCAAGTCCTGTGACCACATTAAATACTCCATTTGGCATTCCAGCCTCTGTTGCAAGGCGAGCTAAGAGAATTGCCGAAAGTGATGATTGTTCTGCGGGCTTTAACACAACGCAATTGCCCATCGCAAGTGCTGGGGCGACTTTCCAGGAAGCAATAATCATCGGATAGTTCCACGGAACAACAGCGCCGATGACGCCGAGGGGTTCGCGGGTAATCATGGCAAGTGCGTTGCGTGGTGCTGGTGCAATCTCGTCATAGGTCTTATCAATCGCTTCGCCATACCACTGCACAGTGCGCGCACATCCCATGACGTCGACATTGAGGGAATCAGAGATTGGCTTACCAACATCCAAAGTTTCGAGGAGTGCAAGCTCTTCTTGATGTTCACGAATGAGATCTGCCCACCGAAGCATGATTACTTTTTTATCGCGTGGATTCATCTCTCGCCACACACCAGAATCAAATGCAGCCTTAGCCGCAGCTACCGCGCGGTTCACATCTTCAGAATCTCCTGCTGCAATCTTTGCAAGTACTCGCTGATCACGAGGTGAAATATCATCAAATGTCTTTCCAGATGCCGCATCAACATAGGTGCCATTGATATACATCCGTGATTCTGGCTTTACATTGAGGGCGCGCTTGACCCATGCATCTTTATCGAGTGACACGTATTCTCCTTATGCAACAGACTTTGTGAAGTGCGCCCAGTTTGGTTCAATTCCAAGGCCAGCGCCAGCAGGAACATGGAGTAATCCATCACGGCCAACTGTGAGCGGCTTTGCCATCAAGAAGTCGCGACGTTCACTGGTCCAGGTAGGTGGATCGAATGGGAATTCTATAAATGGTGCGCCACCGATTCCAGCAGTGACATGTAAATTGGCTGCCAGGCCATAACCATTTGACCATGTATGTGGCGTGAAAACGAGTCCACGGGCATTTGCTCGGCGAGCAATCTCGCGAGAGCGCTCCATACCGGCAGCAAGTACAACGTCTGCTTGAATAATGTCGAGCGCATCATTATCGATGAGCGTATTGATTTCGTGAATCGT
>JBBAMS010000010.1:38110-49082 GCA_040402415.1 Candidatus Planktophila sp.
ACCGTCAGTTTCTACGATGGTCAGCGTTGCACCAAATGTGGTTCGTGGGGCAGGATCCCAATTGGGACAAAATGGAGGATCGAGCTGCAGTGTGGCACGCTCGAAGCGAATATTTGTAATCTTCATCGAAAGTCTTCGACTCTTTTCAGTTAATAGAAATCTATTTTTGTCTAAAGAATGGATTGGCAACGTTTTCGGCTGCTTTTATGACATCTGCAGCACTTGGCTTGCCAGACTTACCGTTGGTAAGTGCATCGAGCATCGCTTGGTGCTGATTCTTGAATACTTCTTCTTCATCATTGGCCGCTGGATTGAGCCAGACTGCTGCGATGATGACTAAATCATTTGTTTTAGTAACATCGATTATGCCGCTGCGAAGTGCATCTGCAATACCAGATGCAACACCAGCTTGAGCTGCTCCCCATGTGAAGAGCCCATGTTGATCTCCTTCAATTGCTGCTTTATTTACAAAAAGGGTTGGAGGTGTGACTGCAATACCTGTCTGTGCAATGACCATAAATGGAACATGCCCCGCACGCGGAGTGGCAAGGGCAGTTGCCCAAGCCACTCCAGCGGGTCCAGATCTGGCACCAAGAATTGTGTTGGTGTGAGCCGCATTAGGCCCAGAGCCTACAAAACCTTCGCCGATCTGGATTTCAATCATTGTCCTTACTTCACCAATCCTGATGCAGTCAAGAAGCTCTTCGCTACTGTGTCTGCATCTTCTCCAAGAACGTCAACGCGAGCGTTGAGGTTCTGCATTGTTGCGTTGCTGATCTTCGCTGCAATTGGAGCCAAAGCTTTTACAAGCTGTGGGTACTTCTTTGCAATTGCATCAGTCATTGTCAATGCAGCGTTGTAAGGAGGGAAGTATGAAACATCTTCTGTTGGAACCATCAAGCCAAGTGCTCCGATGCGTCCATCAGTTGCAAATACTTCACCAACCATGCACTGTCCATCCTTAGTTGCCTGGTAGATAGCACCAGTATCAAGGACTTTAGTTGTGATGCTTGAATCAGCGATGCCGTAAGCCTTCTTAAATCCTGCCCATCCATCTGGACGGCTCTGGAATTCAGACTCAACACACCATGCAGAACCTGCAGGAAGCTTCTTGAGATCTGAGTAGGTCTTTACGCCGTACTTAGTTGCATTGGCCTTAGTGATTGCCCATGCGTAAGTATCGTTAAATGATGTCATTGGAAGCCATGTGACCTTAGCCATCTTGTCTCCAGCAACTACCTTTGTGTAGAGAACATCTGGTGCAATATTTACATCAGTCTGCTTCTGATATACCAACCATGCTGTACCGGTGTACTCCCAGTACATGTTGATATCGCCCTTGACCATTGCTTCACGAGTTGTTGATGAGCCCTTGATGTTGGTCTTATCTACAACTTTTCCACCATTAGCGAGGATGAACTGCTTAACAATCTTCGAAAGAACGATTGACTCTGTGAAGTCCTTCGAACCGACGACGACGCTTACTCCCTTAAGGGATGTTCCAGCTGCATTAGCTGATGATAATGTTGCTGCTGAGCCGACAACTGCGAGAGCAATTGCAGCTGCAATAGCAACTACTTTGTGGCTTTTAACCTGCATTTTTTACCCTTCCTTAGGTATTAAATCCCTCGTGGTCGAAGGAGTTCTTCAGCAGCACGCGCTAGCCAATCCATTGTGAATGCGACGATAACCGTCAACATTCCGCCAGTGACGAGAACGAGCTCCCGATTGAGCTTTAGACCAGGAATTATCAGAGTTCCTAGTCCACCTCCGTTAACGAAGACACCAAGGGTGGCAACGCCAACGGTAAGAATGAGTGTGGTGCGAACACCGGCCAGAATTACTGGCACTGCGAGTGGAAGTTCAATCTGACGAAGCGCTTGCTTCGGCGTCATGCCCATTCCCATTGCTGATTCGATAATAAAGGGGTCAATTTCTTGCAGGCCAACGATTGTGTTGCGCAAGATCGGCAATATTCCAAATGCTGCAAAGGAGAAGATTGCAATTGGCTTACCAAATCCAAAGAGAATTCCGGCGATGATGAGAACACCCACGGCTGGAAATGCTTGTCCAATATTCGCAAGGATAAGAACAATCGGAGTGAATTTCTTATAGCGGCGGCGCGTGAGAAGAATTCCAGCTGGGATGGCAACAACAAGGATTACTGCAGCTGATGCGAAGGAGAGAATCAAGTGATCTTGAATCGCACGGAAAATAAATGCCTTATTAATCGTGACTTTCTCAATCACATCAAGATGGGCACGGCCTAAGGTAATTGCTAGCGCAGCTGAGACGATAAGAATCAAAATGGGTTGGATGATGAGTGAACGATGGCGCTTGAAGATAAGACGTGCAGATTGAGAGTACAAAGACCCTGCGGTCAAATTAGGTTGTGCTAGCGCCTTAGGCATTCTTACTGCGCACCCTTTCGAGTTGATGAGATCGCACTCTGTAACGCTTCAAAGGTGAGGTGACCCTTGGTACCAATATTAATCGCCTTTGCGCCAGTGATAAAGCCTTCCATCGCCTCGCGCAGCGTTGCAGTCTCGGGCAAAGTTGGTCCATCGACAGTTCCAGATGCAAGTGAGACAGCAGATAGAGAGACAAGACCGAGCATGCGCACACTTGCTGCTTCTCCAACGAAGCTTTTAACTTTGCTTGTAGCTGGGGCTGAAAGGATTTCTAGCGGAGTTCCATACTGCTCAACTTTAGATTGATCAGAGAGAACTGCGATGCGATCGCCAAGAAGTAGCGCTTCTTCAAAGTCGTGAGTTACGAATACAACTGTCTTCTTGAGTTCGCGTTGAAGAGCACGAAATTCTTTCTGGAGTCGAATGCGTGTAATTGGGTCGGTTGCACCAAATGGTTCATCCATGAGAAGTACTGCGGGATCTGCAGCAAGTGCGCGAGCAACACCCACACGCTGTTGTTGTCCGCCAGAGAGCTGCTTGGGATACCGTGATCCGTATTCGGATGGATCAAGTCCCACGAGTTCCAATAGTTCATTAACACGAGCACGAGTCTTTGATTTATCCCAGCCAAGAAGTTGAGGAACTGTTGCAACATTGTCTGCAACGCTCATATGTGGGAAGAGGCCGATTTGCTGGATGACATAACCAATATTGCGGCGAAGCTCATGTGCTGGAGTCTTGGTGACATCTTCGCCGCCAATAACAATACGTCCCGATGTTGGCTCAATAATCCGGTTAATCATCTTCATCGTTGTCGTCTTGCCGCAGCCAGATGGCCCTACGAAGACGACACATTCACCTGCTGGGATTACGAGGTCAAATTCGAAGACTGCATCTTTAGCCGTATTTGGATATCGCTTGGTCAGTTTCTCAAGACGAATTTCTTGTCCATGAGTTGTATTAGACACGGAGCCCCCTAGGAGTTGTTACGCGACGAACAATGACAAATAGTCCGTCAAAGATGAGAGCAAGGATTGTGATTCCAAATGCTCCGACAAGTGTTTGATTCATAGAGTTAAATGAACCTAGATTTGCTAGTCCGCTAAAGAGGTAATCTCCAAGCCCTGGGCCACCAACGTAAGCTGCAATTGCAGAGATTCCAAAGATCAACATTGCAGATACGCGAATTCCAACCACAATCACTGGCCATGCCAGCGGAAATTGAATCTTGCGTAGAACTGTAAGCGGCTTCATGCCCATCGCTGCAGCAGATTCCATTACTGCCGGTTCAACTGAGCGAAGACCCACAATCGTGTTGCGAACGACTGGCAACTGTCCATAAAGAACTAGTGCAATCACAGCTGGTAGCCATCCAAGTCCAAATGGACCAATGAAGAAGATAAACATGGCAAGGGAAGGAATAGTGAAGACAATTGACCAGAAACTGGTGACTGCCTCAGATGCTGCCGTTGACTTCCATACAACGAGTCCTGTGATGATTGCAGTAAGTGAAACGATTCCCATAACAAGTAAGACAAGTTCAATCTGAGCAAGAACAGCGCGCAATATCTTCTCGTGCTGAATATTGATAAATTGAAAGAGGTTCGGCGGCGTGAGCGGCACGACGATATCTTCCAAGCGATTCATGAGCGTCATATTGCTCCAAGGTGGATAGGTGTTGCAATAGGCGCACCAAGAGTTGTACTGTCTGCAACATGCCTAATACCCCGGTTCGTAATAACGGTTTAGAGCGCGATCTCGAAATTATCGAGGCCGTTGCCGCGGCATCGCCCATTCCCCAGCGCAATGGCGACTTAGCTACCGCTACCAAACGTGAAAAGAGCCAAGTATCTCGTGCGATTTCGAGATTGTTAGATAACGGATTGTTATTACGCCAAGGTGCAGGGGTGATCGTTGGTCCACGACTCTATGCAATCGCTCGTTACACATTTGAAGCACAACTTGTAACTGCAGCACGTGGCGAGCTCCATGGTTTGGTCCATAAGTTAGGCGAAACAGTTCACCTCACAGTTCTGCAAGGTTTAGAAGTTGTCACTATTCACTCTGAATCGCCAGCACATGGTTTTCGCGCCTTAAGTTGGATGGGCGTTACCGCACCTTCCTATATGACATCTTCGGGTCGCGTATTACTTTCAGGGTTAGATGACGATCAAGTTGAAAGAATCTATCCTGCAAAGAAAAAAATTGATGGCGCTCCTGCATTGTGTCTTACAAAGACTGGCGAAGAATTAATGACCGCCATTAAAAAAATCCGGAAAGATGGATTTGCAACTGTCATTGAAGAATTTGAACCAGGTCTCGTAGGTGCATCTGTACCAGTTCGCGATTTTAGTGGTTCAATAGTGGCTGCTATTAACGTAGCGGCTCCAAAGGCAAGATTTGAATCTCATCTTATTCCTGCTGCAAAAGAGATGAAGAAGGCAGCAGATCGCATTACCCAATCACTCATATCGGTTAACTAACTCAAAGGCAGATGATGAACGCATTTACACTCACACCCGGCTCAGTCAATATTCGATTCGGAGCTGGGTCTGTCTCACAATTGCCTGAAGTAATAGCTGGTTTGGATAAGAAGAAGATCTTCATCGTCACCGACCCAGGCGTTGCATCAGCTGGTGTTCTTGCGAAGGTTGAAGCGATTCTTGCTAGCGCTGGTATAGAGAGTGCGTCATACGCTGACATCAAGCCAAATCCCACAACGACTCTTATTGATGCTGCTGCGAAAGCTGGCGTTGCATTCGGAGCCGATTGCATCGTGGCACTCGGTGGTGGCTCATCTCTTGATTCATCCAAGGGAATTGCACTCGTTGTAGCAAACCCAACATTTTCATCCGCAAAGTTTGACTACTCAATTACCCCGGATCGCCCAGCTTTACCGATCATCGCGATCCCGACAACGTCAGGTACGGGCTCTGAGACAAATAACTGGGGAGTTATCGATGACCCCATTCGTCAATGTAAGTTCTATGTAGGAGATGCCAGCACCACACCTAGCGCTGCAATCCTTGACCCGGAATTAACTATTGGACTACCTCCTCGCCCCACAGCAGGTACAGGAATCGATGCACTTACTCATGCAATTGAATCCCTGACTTCAAAAGGTCGCACACCAGTCTCAGCAGCTTATGCGCATGAAGCAATAAAGTTGATTTCAAAGGCTCTGCCTATTGTGGTGAAAGAGGGCACCAACGTTGATGCACGTGGAGATATGTTGATGGGCGCTCACCTTGCTGGCCTTGCCTTAACGCTTTCCGGTCTTGGACTTGTCCATGGAATTGCGCACTCTGTATCTGCGCATGTTGGCGCAGCACATGGTGAAGCGCTGGCAACCGTGCTTCCTGAGGTTATGCAATTTAATTCTCGCGAAGTTTCAGATATTTATGCCACTGTCGGAAACGACATGGGTGTATCGGCAAACTCTGCGACGGCAATCGAAGCAGTGCGCGATTTATCAGATTCGATCAATATCCGTAACTCGCTTTCTCATTACGGCGTCAAGCCAGAGATGATCGGGGTTATCACAAAGACAGTCCTTGCGGATTCAGTGACCAGCAATAATCCGATCGCCCCTACGGAGAGCGAAGTTCTCGCAATCCTTACCTCGCGTCTATAACTGAAGTAGTTTTAAGGCAGCAATTGCGCTGTCGTAGCCCTTATCTTCTTTGCTGCCAGGACGGCCTGATCGTGCGATTGCCTGATCAAGGTCGTTACACATCAATACTCCGTAACCAATTGGCTTTGACCACTTCAGCTGAACATCCATCACACCCTGTGTGACACCTTGGCAGACATAATCAAAGTGTGGGGTTTCGCCTTTGAGAATAAGCCCCACAGCAACGACTGCGTCATAACCCTTTTCAAACATCAATTGTGCGGCAAGTGGAATCTCAAATGAGCCTGGCACATAGATAACTTTTATCTTCTTAACGCTGGCAGCTTCAAGTGCGCGCGTTGCACCTGCGATGAGGTCGCTGCAGATATCCAGGTGCCACGAGGAGGAGATGATGGCGACCTTTACTTTAGGTAGTTGCGGAACTGAGATTCCAGGTGCGTGGCCGGCCATTACTTTCCTCCAGATTGCTTTGACGATGTGTGACCAAGACGCTCTGCCTTTGTTGCTAGGTACTTCTTATTGAATTCATTAGCTTCGACCTTGATAGAGACTTGTTCACAGGAAATTCCGCTATCCAATACTGCCCTGACCTTCTCTGGATTGCTAGTGAGTAACTTGATTGAGGTGAGATTAAGATTCTTCAATATCGCAATAGCCTCTGACCAGTCGCGTGAATCGACCAGATGGCCTAGTTGAAGATTGGCATCAACGGTGTCGATTCCTTGATTCTGCAAAATATAGGCCTTTAATTTCTCAGTGAGACCGATACCGCGGCCTTCATGATCACGCAGATAGAGAATGAAGCCATAGCCATACTCTTCGATAGCTGCAATCGAACCTGTTAGTTGTTGCCCACAATCACAGCGCTGTGAATGAACAACATCTCCTGTAAAGCATTCAGAGTGCATACGCACAAGTGGGGTCTTATCCCCTGCACCAAAGCGCATGACAACTTGTTCGCGATGCTTAAGCGATGGATATGTAGCAATACTCCACATTCCCTTTTCGAGTTGTACATCAACCCATTCGAATTGATGAGCTGGATAGGTAGCAACACGTGGAAGAGGAGTGAGTGAGGCCTGATATTTCTCGATCTCAGCGATGGAGATGACGGGAATATTGTGCGCCTGCGCAAAGAGCGCGAGCGTTTCACCACGGGCCATGGAGCCATCGTCGGCAACGATTTCTGAAAGAAGCGCAGCTGGATATGAGCCCGTTAGTTCTGCGAGAGCGATACCTGCTTCGGTATGACCGCTGCGAGATACAAGACCGTCATTATGAGCAATCAATGGATAGATATGTCCTGGACGTATGAAATCTGTTGGTCGTGATGTCGCACTACCAAGGGCGCGCACTGTCGCCGTGCGTTCGATGGCACTGACACCAGTTGTGATTCCTTCTGCAAGATCGACAGAGACCGTAAAAGCTGTCTTTCGAACATCTTGGCTATTTTCAACCATATACGGCAGACGTAATTGGTGGGCATGCTCTGAAGTGATTGCTACACACAAGATTCCAGTTGTGTAGCGCACCATAAAGGCTGTCTTCTCAGCTGTTGCGTGTTCTGCCAACATGATGAGGTCGCCTTCATTTTCACGATCGTGATCGTCAACAACGATGACCATATCGCCACGTCTGAATCGGTCGAGCGCATTAAGGAAATTATTCTCCACGAGCAACCCCCTTAGAAATTAACCGTTCCACATACTTTGCCAAGATATCGACTTCGATATTAATGAGGTCGCCAGCTTTCTTATCGGACAGATTTGTCTTTGCAAGAGTCTCTGGAATCAACCAGAGCGTGATGGTGTTTGATGGATCATCAATTCCGCCAACGGTCAGTGAGACTCCGTCAAGTGTGATCGATCCCTGATTCACAATGTACTTAGTCAGGTGTTCGGGCACTGTAATGTCGAATTGGGCCCATTTCTCACCAGGTGTGAGTGCAATAACAGTTCCAGTTCCATCAACATGTCCTTGCACAATATGGCCACCCATTCGCATATCCATCTGCGCTGCAAGTTCGAGATTGATAGGTGAGCCAACTTCGAGTTGGGCAAGGGATGTCAGCGACAAGGTCTGCACCATAACATCAGCGGTAAAAGTGCTAGCCGTTAAAGATGTTGCTGTCAGACAGGTTCCATTGACTGCAATCGAGTCGCCAATAGTTAAGCCTTGCACTGACTCTGGGGCCTTGATAGTAAAGATTGCTGAGCTTTCTCCGCGCTCTATCTTCGTAACGGTGCCGACTTCGGTAATAAGTCCGGTAAACATTTAGCGCCCCTTTACCCGGTAGTGAGATTTGATATCGCTTCCTAATTGCCGGACCGATATCAGTTCCAGCTTGAGGTGATCATCCAGCGTTGAAATACCAAGGCGGCTCACAAACTCTTTACCCGCACCAAGCATCTTGGGGGCTTGGTAAATAATGAGTTCATCGATATTTCCTGATGCCAACAGTGCAGACCCCAAGGTAGGACCTGCCTCGACTAGTACCTGATTAAATCCTTCGCCGGTGAGTAACTTCATCAAATCAGGGATTGATTTAGACTTCACTGTAATCGTGCGCGCCTCGTCATCAAAGATTCGATTGGTGGAAGGAACTTCTTGCTCACCAGAAATGATGCGCACAGGACGCGCTGTGTGTCCTCGTGGAATCAAATGTGGATTATCAACAATCGCAGTATTTGTGCCAATCAAGATTGCATCTGATTGTGCACGCAGATTCTGAACATCCTCACGAGATTCAGGGCCAGTAATCCACTGTGAAGTTCCATCACTTGCAGCAACCTTTCCATCAACGGTAGTTGCAACTTTCCAGACCATCAATGGCCTGCCCGTTACCTCTTTATGTAACCAAGCGCGTTGCACATAAGCCAGGTGCGCAGATTCGCGGTATTCCACATCAATGCCTGCGGCGCGAAGAAGTTCTGCTCCCCCGGATGCAATCGGGTTTGGGTCAGTGACTGTGTAGATAACTTTTCTTATACCCGCATCGATAATCGCCTTGGTACATGGCGGAGTTGTTCCTGTATGCGCACATGGTTCAAGAGTGACCACCATCGTTGCCCCACGAGCTGCAACTCCTGCACTTTTCAACGCGATAACTTCTGCATGATCTAGAGAAACTTTACGATTATGAAAACCATCTGCAATCAAATTTCCATCGGCTGCGTAAATAGCAGCCGAGACATTTGGGTTAGGTGAAGTCACGCCAAGGCCTTGGAGGCCGAGCGAATATAGATGCGCGTAGGCGTCATCGATAAACATGGTGCACCGATTCCGCTGTTATCTCTCATCCGGACTTTAACCGTCGGTCTCAGAGTTTCACTGAGTCAACCGCCCATTGGATATGTGCGGGTCGCGGACTATAACCGCCGGTTCGAAATTACATCGACCCCGATAACAACACCGGCAGTCTACACGGCCCCAAAGCGCGTGACCAATGGGGTGATTTAGTCGAGGCAATCAAGCTCTGGTGATCTTGATTGTGTCGCTATTCGAATCAAAAGCTGTGACAGTAACTGTGATTCCTTCGATGGTCACAGATTCGCCGAGCGCACGTGGCGCTTTGAGATATTTCGGATCTGCAGCAACTTGAGGGAAAACTTTTATTGGGCCGAGCCCCGATTGAATCGAAGAATCAACAAGATAAACAAGTGCACCTGATTTTGTTAGCTTTGAATCAATTCCTATTGGTCTGTGTGATTCAATAACTATCGCTTTGGTTTGAGAAATAGGCACGACCACAATCTTGTTTCCCCCGGTAGTTTCAATGGGAGTCATTGTCTGCGTAAATTCATTAGAAGTGTCGCAGGTGACTTGATTGTCGTCAATCCAACCCAATACCCAACGTTCCCAACCTAATAAGCCAGGTGCAGTAGAGGTAAATGAGCTCAGACCCATATAACTAAAGTCACCGGTAAATCTAAATCCACCAGAGACTACGGCAGAAGGATCGTCTTTAAATGAGTAGAGATCAACCATTCCCATCGTGTGTGTTATTTCGTGGTTGAGCCAAATTGAACCCCACCCCAACAAATCCGCAGCCGATGTTGCTCCGTTTCCTAGGTAATGATTATCGAAGGTGACACCAGAGCCAAGTAGTGGTGAGAATGCTGGACCAGAATAACCAAGTCCTTTCGCATCTGGATTTGCAAGAACGATAAAGGAGTCCGCGTTACTGAAATCAACATCAGGGTCTGCCAAGGTAAGGGCCTCGGTGATGTAATCGCGATGAGTTAAAAACGATTTATTTAGTGGCGCATATGCCGTAGTTGGCTTACTCATTCGGTACCACTTAAATTGAGGATGAAATTCGTAATTAAGTTTGCCATATGAAACTTCTTTGAAGGTTTCAGACGAACCACTAATTTTCGAGAAGGCTTCTTGTGGTGTCATTGTTGATGGTGCATCGGGGAAGTCGACCATTACTACTACGGTGTTGATAGTTCCCGTGGAGCGCATTCGAGCGGCATATCGAGGGAAACCACCAATTGCTACATCTCCGCGACCATCAACGGGAGGCAACTTGCATTCGAGGCGACTATCCACAACTGGTTTTGTACTTGCAGTAGGTGATGGTGTGGCAGTTGGGCTTGCAGATGGCGAAGGTTGGGCCGCTGGTTTTGCACTTGGAGTTCCTTTATCCCACACCAATTTCTTTCCAGACTTAATGCATTTATATGAAATGTTGTTATAGAGCTGAGTCTGATTCACCTTTGGACAAGTTGTGCCAGCTCGTGGATTTGCAGCAATTGCTGATCCTGAAAAAATTAATGTTGAGCTCAAAAGAAATATAAGTGCAGTGCGCTTCATGGATTCAGAATATCTGGTAAGTAAGAAGTTAACATGCAAAAACCCCGGCGAAGTTAATCGCCGGGGTTTTTGAACGGGGCATGGATAAGTTCTAGCTAGCTTTTAGCTG
>JBBAMS010000011.1:0-44028 GCA_040402415.1 Candidatus Planktophila sp.
ACTCTCGTAGTCGGTTTTTGTGATAACCAGCAGCTACTAACTTTGGTTGGAAGACCAACTTCCCGCCATTCTCGCCCTCGTCCATCGATACCGATACTTCTTCAACTGCAAAACCAAGGTCGTGTAATTGGCGCATCGCACGTTCTACTGCGTGGCGATCTGTGGGATCAAGAACTTGTCGATCTTTGAGCGCAGACCACAAACGGTGATATCGCTTTATCAGCGCAGTACTGGCGCGAATCGGATCAAGTCCTGGATACAAAACTCCAGATAATTGGAGATCTTCAAGTTCAGCTGCGACATTGAAGTGTGCAATCTCTAAATCATGTTCGCGTTGTCCTACAGATAAGGATTTCTGGAATTCACCAGTTTCTGCATCGACAAGATATGCCGCATATCCTTCGGCATCTCGGCGAAAGAGAGTGTTGGAGAGTGAACAATCGCCCCACCAGAAGCCCAACAAATGTAATCGCACTAGTAAGAGGGCAAGAGCATTTGCCATAAGCGTGACATCTTCAGCTGTTACTTGTTTATCACTGAGTACAACGCGAAATGGAAGCGAGTATGGTAAGAACCGAGTAACTAACGCACACGGCAACTCTTCCCCACTTTTATCTGTTCGACCTTCAATAACAGCAATAGATTGCACACTGGGAGAATCGAGTCGTTTGAGTTCACGCAAAATTTTATATTCGCGATTAGCAAATTCAGAGACAGTCTCTTTCACCGCATAGACTTCTGACTCAGGGTCATCTGTTGAACGCACGAGGCGAACAATGTGGCGAGAAATGCCTCGCTTTTCGGCGAGGAGCGGATCTTCGGGCCATTCTTCGAGTGGAATGCTCCAGGGCAGGCCCGTAACAGCTGCGATTTCCTCGCCAAGCCCAGTAATCCGTAGCGCCACGGAGGTTATCCTCTCGCACGCTTTACAATAAAACATGGCCATTTCAGACCGCATCAAGAGAAAAACAAAGGAATCCCCCGTTATTGCCAATTTCGGAGCCGCAGGTGCCCCTATAGACAGAGGACATCCTTTCTACTTTGGTTTTATTGCAACTCTCGGCGCACTTTCAGCAATCATCTTGATGCGCGCACTCTCTAGCGTCAGCCAAATCTTTGTACTTATTATCGTTGCACTCTTCCTTGCAACAGGTCTTAATCCTGCAGTCGAAGCTATTCGCAAACGAGGGCTCTCTCGCGGATCTGCCGTCGCCATTATCTTCGCACTGGTCATACTTTCATTCGGAATTTTCGCCGCCCTTGTTGTACCACCACTAATTTCTCAAGGAACTCACCTCATACAGATAGCACCATCACTTCTTGAAAACCTCAAGAACAACGCAACAATTGCCAATCTCAATGATCATTACGGATTTATCGATACTCTGCAGAAGCGTCTCAGTTCTGTGACTTCAGATGGCACTCTGCTGATCTCAGCATTTGGTGGGGTCATTGGTGTGGGTAAGAGCGTGCTCTCTGGAACCTTCACGGCAATTACGATTTTGATTCTGACGCTCTACTTCATTACATCATTGCCACAGGTTGTGGACCTTGGCCTCAAGCTTGTGCCATCAACTCGTCGTACACGCGTGTCTTTACTGACAGACGCAATCATCGCTCGTGTTGGAACCTTTGTCGGAAGTCAGATTCTCGTCTCGCTACTTGCCGCAGTGTTCATCACAATACTCGTAGCAATTCTCAGTCTGCCATCACCGGTTGCAATCGGAATTATTATCTTTGTCTGTGGACTCGTACCTTTAATCGGCCATTTCCTAGGTTGCGGAATTGTCACCATCATCGCCCTTACACAATCTGTTTCAGTCGGGCTCATTGCCTTCGTTGGGTATGTACTTTATGTTCAAGTTGAAAATTATGTTATTCACCCGCGCATTATGAAACGCAATCTGGCAGTCCCTGGCGCAGTCACCATTATCTCAGCGATGATCGGAACTTCACTACTTGGTCTTGTTGGTGGATTACTTGCAGTACCTGTGGCTGCATCAGTGATTTTGATTCTCGAAGAAGTCGTATTTCCCCGCGCAGAAAAGTCTTAGATCTCAGTTGGTAACGGCAGACGTCCTGGTGCAACAACTCGAGTAATTTCAGATAAGACTCGATTCACTGAAGGCTCTCCCACCCAGAGATGTTTTGCGCCGTCTACCGGAATTAAATCAATTTGAGGCACGATGGCAAAGCGAACCTGCGCTTGATCTGGTTTGAGATAGTCATCAAATTCTGGAATCAGTGCAGTAATTGGTCTTCCATCTTTCGCCCAGAATTCAAGATCGCCATCGACAATATCAAGCAAAGTTGGGCTCAAAAGAATCAGCCCCTTCACTCGCACATCTCGTGCATGGCTGATTGCAATACTTGTTCCAAATGACCAACCAACTACCCACACCACTTTCAGGGCAAGAGTCTCAAAGCAATAGCGAATCATTGCTTCGACATCATACTTTTCTGCACGGCCATTGTCGTAAGAGCCAGTACTTGTGCCAGCTTCACTTGTTGTTCCACGCGTATTGAAACGAACAACGGTAATTCCGGCCATCGCAGGAAGTCGATTGGCCGCCTTCTTATAAATATGGCTATCCATCATTCCACCACCGGTTGGGTTGGGGTGGCAGCACAATATGGCAGAGGTCGGGTTATCAATTGGTGCGCTGACTTGGCCGATGAGGGTCTGGCCATCTTCGGTAGTCACGGTAAATGGTGTGCGCACGGCCGGAAAAATTGTGCTGGGGCGGATTGGTTCAGCCATAGTTGCAGTCTAGTCTTTGCTTATGGTTCTTTCAGACACGTCAACATTTACATCTCATAATCCAGTCACTGACGAGGTAATTACTTCGTATGAAATCTTTAGCGAAGTTGCTGTGCGTGGCGCAGTTGATCGCGCACGTGCTGCCACTCAGGAATGGCGCGAACTCGGCTTTCGTGGACGTCGCAAAGTGTTGCTCAAGTGGAGTAATGACCTGCTGCTGAATATTGATTCACTCACCGACGTTGTCTCACTTGAAACTGGAAAGCCAATGAGTGATGCAAAGCTCGAAATATCACTTGCTGCAGGACATATCGCGTGGGCGGCACGTCACGCTGAATCTGTGATGCGCACATCGCACCGCTCTCCTGGCCTCTTGATGGCGAATATGTCCGCAACTGTAGAGCGCTCTCCTGTGGGAGTTGTTGGTGTTATTGGTCCTTGGAATTACCCAGTCTTTACTCCCCTTGGTTCGATTGCATATGCACTCGCTGCCGGAAATACCGTGGTCTTTAAGCCCAGTGAATACACACCAGGTGTCGGTGAATACTTGGTGCAATCGTTTGTCGATTCATGTCTTCTTGCCGATATCTTTATCTGCGTGACAGGACTTGGCGAAACTGGAAAATTCCTCTGCGAAAGTGGCGTTGATAAGTTAGCTTTCACGGGTTCAACACGAACTGCAAAGATTGTGGCTGCCACATGTGCAGCCCATATGACACCAGTAGTTCTCGAATGCGGTGGCAAAGATCCTGTCATCGTCGCTCATGATGCCGATATCAAGCGCGCAGCCGATGCCACAGTTTGGTCAGCATTTTCTAATGCAGGTCAGACATGTATCGGCGCTGAGCGCGTCTATGTCGACGAGCGCGTCGCAGATAAGTTCATTGCGAAGGTACTTGAGATCGCTAAAGATATTCATCCAGGAGCACCTGGCCACGGTAAATACGGTCCAACAACAATGCCTAAGCAGATTCCCGTTATTCAAAGCCATATCGATGATGCCATCGCTCGTGGTGCCAAGGTCATGATGGGCGGTTCCGATTCAGTAAAAGCGCCATTTGTGGAACCTGTAATCCTCTGCGATGTCCCCGAAGATTCCATTGCTATGACTGAAGAGACCTTCGGACCAACTATTGCGATCAACCGTGTCAAGAATATGGCTGAGGCAATCGAGCTCTCTAACGCAACACGTTACGGGCTAGGTGCTTCGGTATGGTCAAAGCGACGCGGAAAGCAGATTGCATCGCAATTACATACGGGAATGGTTGCAATCAACTCCGTGGTTTCATTTGCGTCAGTTGATTCTGTGCCATTTGGTGGTGTGAAGGATAGCGGTTACGGCCGTATCCATGGACCCGAAGGGCTGTTGGAATTTACCTACCCACGCACGGTAGTTCGCGCACGTTTCCAATTGCCAATTGCTTTTACAAGTTTTAGCCGTACAGCTGGTAACGATAAATTAATTGTTGCAGTGACAAAGTTACTTAAAGGGCGCCTGAGCTAAATACTTTAATAACGGGGCGCATTACGTGTGCGCTCGGTTCGTGGTCCACGATTATTGCGCTTGGTCCAGCATGCGTTATGCCAATGGCGACGGTTATCTTCTTCCCCATCAAGCCATGCAACGGTGTGCGGTGTAGCCATAGGAATAACTTGATCGCAACCGGGACAGCGATACGGTTTATTTGCAGCAGAGCCAGTTAATTTACGAACAGTCCATAAACCGTTCTCATCTTCTTCAAAACTTTGATTAGAAGGATTTAGTGGTCGCTCTTCATCATTATCTTTAGGCCTACGATTTTTGGGATAATTCTTACGCGGGCTCATGGCGCTATTTTCTCGCACTTTTCCGCAGTAAGTGACAAGATGACCATATGAGTAAGGTCATCAGCGTTTCGGGGCTACGCAAGAGCTATGGCTCAAATGCCGCAGTTGATGGCCTCGACCTTGAGATTGAGCAAGGTGAAATCTTCGCTCTCCTTGGTCCTAATGGCGCTGGAAAGACCACCGCTGTCGAGATCCTCGAAGGATTTCGCGACCGTGACTCTGGAGAAGTTCGAGTACTCGACTTTGATCCTTCGACAAAGGGCAGCGTGGGGCAACAATGGCGCGATCGCATCGGAATCGTTCTGCAATCAACCAATGATGCAGGCGACCTCACGGTCTACGAGTCAGTCTCACACTTTGCAACATATTATGAGAATCCAAAAGATCCCCACGAAGTTATAGAACTTGTGGGGCTGACTGAGAAATCAGATGCGCTAGGTCGCACGCTATCGGGTGGGCAACGTCGCAGACTCGATGTGGCGCTAGGAATTATTGGAAATCCAGAACTGATCTTTCTCGACGAACCAACGACGGGATTTGACCCCGAAGCACGCCGCGCATTCTGGTCGCTGATTCGTAAACTCCGTGATGAAGGCGCAACAATCTTGTTGACTACGCACTACCTTGATGAAGCAGAAGCGCTAGCCGACCGCGTTGCAGTCATTAACCGTGGAAAGATTATTGAGATATCAACACCTGAACTTTTGGGTGGTCGTGCGACTTCCCTTGCAAGGGTCTCATGGCGCGATGGCGTTGAATTGCGAGAGGAAAAATCTGCCAATCCAACTGCCTTGGTCTCACAACTTGCTCAGCAATTCGGTGGTGAAATACCCGAACTCAATGTACGCAGAGCTTCCCTTGAAGATATCTACCTCGAAATGATTGGAGGCAGCTATGAGTAAGCCAACTGCTATCTCGATTGGTATCCAACGCGGGCGCCTTGAGATCAAACAATTTATGCGCCAACGCGAATCCGTAGTTTTCACCATGCTCTTTCCACTCATCTTGCTCGCAATCTTTGGATCTGTCTTCTCTAATTCAATTGCTAAGGGTGTGACCTTTAGCCAGTACTTTGTCGCAGGCATGATTGCATCCGGAATGGTCAATACTGGTTTCCAACAACTTGCCATCATGATTCCTGTTGAGCGAGATTTCGGCACTCTCAAACGCTTACGTGGCACTCCGATGCCGGCCAGCAGCTACTTCATCGGTAAAGCGATTCTCGTAACGCTGAGCATGCTTATTCAGGTCTTCTTACTACTTGCAGCAGGTGTGATCTTCTTTGGCGTAAATCTGCCTACCACCGCACACAAATGGCTTCTACTCTCTGCTCTGCTTATTCTCGGAAGCGCATGTTCTACAGTTCTTGGAATTGCATTCTCTAATGTTCCTAAGAGCGGTCGAGGTGCATCAGCTGTAGTCTCACCTGTCGTCATTGTTCTGCAATTTTTTAGTGGAGTCTTCTTTGTCTTCACTCAACTTCCCCATTGGATGCAACAAGTTGCTGCAATATTTCCGCTGAAGTGGATGACTCAAGGTGCGCGATCTGTCTTCCTCCCTGACTCATTTGCTACGCGTGAAGTTGCAGGTAATTGGGAAACTGGTCGCACCTTTGCCATTATTGGAGCATGGCTCGTCATTGGTCTCCTCTGGGCGATTCGCAGCTTCAAGTGGGAGCGCGATTGAAGAAAGGCGCACTCTTTCTTGTATTAGCACTTGCGATATCAGGAAGTACCGCGCAGGCTGCGACAAAGAGCCCAACTCCTTCACCTACACCTACAGTGAAGACAACTGTAAAACCAAGTGTCATTCCAACTACCAAAGTCTCGATTAAACCAACATCTACTACTTCTGCCAAACCAACAATGAAGCCAAAGCCAAGGCCTAAATCAAAACCGCGTAAGAAGATTTCCGTTTCTCCTTCACCCAAACCTTCCTGGCCCCCTGCAGGTTTCGCACCTCCTGAAAGTGGTATCTACGCGAAGGTACCAAGTAGTAAAGAGTTAGTGGGAGTCATCTCTGCTAAAGGAAATCTTGCAGCACAGGTAGCAGCGTGCACAACGTTTATCTGTGGCGCAGTTCAAGTTGCGTCAGAACAAGGATGCCTCTGGTGGGAAGTTGAAGCTAAGGTCTATGCACAAAATAAAGAGTTGCTGGGCAACCTCAATACAGTTACAAATGGAAGTACCTCTCGTGTAATAAAGACGATTCTACTTATCACTCCTGAACCTCTTGAGAGTCTAGGATACGTAGACAGTATTTCCATTGTCTGCCATCAAGAGGTACGCCCCGAGGGTTTGCAGGCTATAACTTTTACAAAGGTGGGTTAATAGATGTTAGGCGGGGTCGATAACAAACTCTTCTTTATGAGTATGGCCGGATTTCCTGCTGTTCTCTTTCTCATTCTCATCTTACGTTGGACCTCTGCTCGAGGAAAGTCTGTCGTTGAACGCACTCCGAAGGCTGGCAGCGAAAGCGAATATGGATCACTGATTCCAGTTGCATCACCGCTTAATCACATCGAAGGAGAGATTATCCGTCGGAAATTAATTGAGGTCGGGATTAAGGCAACGCTGACACAAACCAACGATGGCCCACGTATCTTTGTATTTCCTAAAGAGGAGAGCGCAGCTCGCGCCCACCTCAAGAGTTTTTCTTAGCGGTTAGCTCCAGGAACCCATAACTGATCGCCAATCTTCTTGTTAGCATGGCGCGCTAGAACGAAGAGTAAGTCTGAACAACGATTAAGGTACTTTGCAGTGAGTGGGTTTACTCCCCCACCAAATGCGTGAATTGCAGCCCAAGTGCAACGCTCTGCACGACGCACAACTGTGCGAGCCACATGAAGGTGTGCAGCAGCAGGAGTACCTGAAGGAAGAACGAATGAACGTAGCGCTTCAAGATCTGCGTTGTACTTATCAATTTGTTCTTCAAGATAAACAATTTGTGATTCCAGCATGCGTAGTGGTTCAAAGGCTGGTGCATCCACAACTGGTGTACAAAGATCTGCGCCAACATCGAACATATCATTTTGAATACGAACTAATAGTGCGCGAACATCTTCGGCTAAGTCATCCGTTCCAAGCACAACACCGATAGTTGAGTTTGCTTCATCAACGGTTGCATATGCTTCAAGACGAGGGTCATTCTTTGAAGTGCGGCTCATATCTCCGAGAGATGTAGTTCCGTCATCGCCTGTCTTTGTGTAAATACGCGTTAAATTAACCATGTCCGTAGCCTATAAGTAGTATTCGGATATGGCATCTTCGTCCCTCGACCGCTTCCGGATCACCGGTGGCTGCCGCCTCGAGGGCGAAGTAACAGTTACCGGCGCTAAGAATTCAGTCCTAAAATTGATGGCTGCATCCCTTTTGGCGGTCGGCACCACAACAATCCGCAATGTTCCAGATATTGCCGATGTCGACATCATGGCAGACCTGCTTACCCGTCTTGGCTGCAAGGTAGCGCACGATGGATCTGTCGTGACCATCGATGTTCCCGCTACTCCCCTGCACCGCGCAGATTACGATCTCGTTCGCAAGATGCGTGCATCCATCAATGTTCTCGGCCCACTTGTTGCACGCCTTGGTAAAGCTGAAGTGGCACTGCCTGGTGGAGATGCAATTGGATCGCGCGGACTAGATTTTCATATCAAGGGCCTTGAATCACTCGGTGCTACTGCACACGTTGAACATGGTTATGTCATCGCCGAAGCACCAAACGGTTTGACTGGAACTGCAATTGAACTAGATTTCCCATCAGTGGGTGCAACTGAAAACCTCATGACAGCTGCAGTTCTTGCAAAGGGCGTTACAACAATCGATAACGCCGCACGAGAACCAGATCTTGTTGACCTTGGACAATTCCTTGTTGGTATGGGTGCGAAGATTGAAGGCCTTGGAACACCCACCATCACCATCACAGGCGTTACAGAACTCAAGCCAACAGATCACACCACTATTACCGATCGCATCATCGCCGGCACATGGGCCTTTGCTGCTGCCATGACACAAGGCGATATCACCATCCACGGTGGCCGGGCAAATCATATGGAAGTCATGCTTGAGAAACTCACATCTGCCGGTGCCATCATTACATCCACACAAGATGGAATCCGTGTTCAGATGAATCAACGTCCCCGTGCAATCGATGTTGCAACACTTCCCTATCCAGGTTTTGCTACCGACTTACTTCCATTCATCATCGGCATGAATGCCATCGCAGAAGGTCACTCCATCGTCACCGAAAATGTCTTTGAATCACGCTTTATGTTCGTCAACGAACTCATGCGCTTAGGTGCTCAGATCACCGTAGATGGCCACCATGCCTCTATCGACGGTATTCCACAGCTATCTGGGGCACCTGTTGAGGCAACTGATATTCGTGCAGGCGCCGGTTTGGTTCTTGCAGCGCTGGTCTCTGATGGTGAAACAACCGTTGATGGTGCCTTCCATATCGATCGCGGTTACCCAAACTTTGCCGAGCAGCTAGTGAGCCTCGGCGCCAACGTTTCGCGCAAATAACTCTTAAGCACCGGTTACATTGTTATCTGTACCCTGGGAGTACAAACCTCTATTGGGTTCGAACCCCGCGCGCATTACACTATTGAGACAACTTAAGTTTTCGAATTAGGGGAGAAATGAAGCCTGTAAAGATTGCTGATTTTGGAATCACTGAAGAGTTTGGTTATTTGCCAGCGTATGCACCAGCTCTCGCCCTCTCAGCCGGTAATGAAGAGTGGGATCAGTTTGGTAGAGATATACCAAAGTTATTAATGGGTACCGGTTTTAGATCACGCGTGAAGGCACTTCCTGAATTTGATACCAATAAATTAAAGGGTGAGGCTGAAATTCAACGAGCTATGTTGATTTTAAGTTATATCGGTCAGTCCTATCAATGGGCTGAAAACAACCCAGCTACTGTCATGCCAGCAAATTTAGCAATTCCATGGCATCAAGTAGGTAAACTCGTTGGAAGGCCACCAATCCTCTCCTATCAAAGTTACGCTTCAGATAATTGGCGCAGGTTTGATCAATCTGGCCCAGTTGAGTGTGGGAATATTGGCTTGCTGCAATGTTTCTTGGGTGGCCAAGATGAAGAGTGGTTTATTTTAATTCACATTGATATTGAGAAAAAAGCCGGTAAGGCTCTTAAGGCGATTGAGGATGCACAGAGTGCTGTATCTGAGAATGCTGCTGATCAGCTTGAGGTAGCTCTGACTAATTTGCGTAACGCACTTGCTGCGATGTACGAAGTACTTGGAAGAATGCCCGAGAGATGTGATCCCTATATTTATTTCCATAGAGTGCGTCCATACATTTTCGGCTGGCGCAATAATCCATCCTTGCCAGATGGTGTGATTTATCAGGGCGTGGATGAGTATCAAGGGATTGGACAGAAATTTCGTGGAGAAACCGGTGCACAAAGTGCGATCATTCCAGCGATGGATGCGGTGCTAGGTATTGACCACGAAAGAGATGAACTCCGAGAGTATTTAATGGAGATGCGAATGTATATGCCACCACGACATGTTGCATTTATCGAAGCGGTCGAGACTGGTCCTTCCCTTCGAAATTTTGTAACTACAGCAAAGCGGCCTTCACTTACAACTGTATTCAATGAGTGCGTTGAGTTAGTAGCAAACTTTAGGGCGATGCATCTTGAATATGCCGGGACATATATTCACGCTCAAGCACAGGCGACCCCGGGAAATCCATCGGCAGTAGGTACTGGTGGAACCCCATTTATGACTTACTTGCGTAAGCACCGAGATGAGACAAAGAAACAAACTCTTTCTTAATCTCTCTTTAATCAATCTTTGGCAGATGCTACAGATTCAGTAAGAATTGAAACGCGATCGTTAGAGACAGATAAGAAGCCTCCAGTAACAGTGAATTCCTGTGTTGATCCATCTACACCTTTAATGCTGACGGCTCCATCGACTAGTACGCCAAACAAAGGTGCGTGACCTGGAAGAACTCCAAGATCACCTTCTGTGGTGCGAGCTGAGACAAAAGTTGCCTGCCCGGACCACACCTGTTGTGTTGGCGATACTAGTGCGACGTTAAGAGCCATTTTTAGTTCTTAGCCAATTCTGCAGCACGGCGTTCAACATCGTCGAGGCCTCCGCACATAAAGAATGCTTGTTCAGGAAGGTGATCATACTTTCCATCAGCAAGTGCTTCGAATGCTGCGATTGTGTCTGCAAGTGGAACGAATGATCCTTCGATACCAGTAAAGACCTTCGCCACGAATGTGTTCTGTGACAAGAAGCGCTGGATACGACGAGCACGACCTACGAGAACGCGGTCATCTTCTGACAATTCATCGATACCCAAGATAGCGATGATGTCCTGAAGATCCTTGTAGCGCTGCAAGATCTGCTTAATGCGGTTAGCAACACGGAAGTGGTGCTCGCCGATGTAGCGAGGATCAAGGATTCGAGATGATGAATCGAGTGGATCCACAGCTGGGTAGATACCAAGCTCTGAAATCGGACGAGATAACACTGTTGTTGCATCCAAGTGGGCGAATGTTGTGTGGGGAGCCGGGTCGGTGATGTCATCTGCAGGAACGTAAATTGCCTGCATAGATGTAATCGAGTGACCACGTGTTGAAGTAATACGCTCCTGAAGCTGACCCATTTCATCGGCCAAAGTTGGCTGGTAGCCCACTGCAGATGGCATACGGCCAAGAAGTGTTGATACTTCAGAACCTGCCTGAGTAAAGCGGAAGATGTTATCGATGAAGAGGAGAACATCCTGCTTCTGAACATCGCGGAAGTACTCAGCCATCGTAAGTGCTGACAGAGCAACGCGAAGACGCGTGCCAGGTGGCTCATCCATCTGACCGAAGACCAAGGCTGTCTTGTTGATAACGCCCGTCTCGGTCATTTCGAGGAACAAGTCGTTACCTTCACGAGTACGTTCTCCAACGCCGGCGAATACAGATACACCACCGAAGTTTTCAGCTACGCGATAGATCATTTCTTGGATAAGAACAGTCTTACCCACACCTGCACCACCGAAGAGGCCGATCTTTCCACCTTTTACATACGGTGTAAGAAGATCGATAACTTTGATACCAGTTTCAAACATTTCAGTCTTTGACTCAAGCTGATCAAATGCTGGTGCATTACGGTGAATTGACCAACGCTCCTTGATATCAAGAGATGATGTTGGAACGTCGAGGGATTCTCCGAGAGTGTTGAAGACGTGGCCCTTTGTGACATCTCCAACTGGGACAGAGATAGCTGACCCAGTGTCTGTTACTTGCGCACCGCGCACCATTCCATCTGTTGGTTGCATCGAGATTGCGCGCACGAGGTTATCTCCAATGTGCTGCGCTACTTCGAGGGTCAAGGTACGAGTAGTGCCACTCATAGTGGTCTCTACGTGAAGCGCGTTAAAGATCGAAGGCATTGAATCTGCGGGGAATTCAATATCCACCACCGGTCCAATAACTCGGGCTACGCGGCCTTTACCTGTTGCGGTCATCATTCACTCCCTGCACTAGCTGAGGCCAACGCATCTGCGCCGCCAACAATTTCACTGATTTCCTGGGTAATTTCTGCCTGACGAGCAGCGTTCGCAAGTCGGGTTAACGACTTGATCAAATCCTCAGCATTGTCAGTTGCTGATTTCATAGCGCGACGACGTGCTGCATGTTCAGAGGCAGCCGATTGCAACATCGCGTTAAAAATACGTGCTTCGATATAACGAGGAAGAAGAGCGTTAAGAACTTCTCCAGCATTAGGTTCGAATTCATACATTGGAAGCAGACCTGTTGGAATGGCTTCAGAAGTTTCAACAACTTCGAGAGGGATCATGCGCTTTGCAGTTGCTTCTTGGGTCAACATTGATTTGAACTGAGTAAAGATGATGTGAATTTCATCGACACCGATATTTGAGTCAGTTGAATCTGCAAGGAAAGCTGAAAGAAGTGAATCTGCGACTTCCTTCGCATTCTCATATGTTGGGTTATCTGAGAAACCTGTCCACGCTCCAGCAATCTCGCGATTACGGAACTTGTAATAGTTCACAGCCTTGCGGCCCACGAGGAAGTTGGAGACCTGCAAACCACGTTCGCGAAGAAGAGCTGCGAGTTTCTCGCCTTCCTTAATCGCATTTGTTGAGTACGCACCAGCCATACCGCGGTCAGCAGAGATAATTAAAATCGCTGCGCGACGTGGGTTCTCATGCGCCGTAGTCAACGGATGGTTTGTTGAAGAGTATGTAGCAACTGCGGATACCGCGCGAGTCAACTCGCTTGCATAAGGGGTCGACGCTGTTACACGTTGTTGCGCCTTAACGATACGAGAAGCAGAGATTAACTCCATTGCTTTCGTAATCTTTTTAGTCGCCTTAACGGAACGCATCCGCCTGCGATATATGCGAAGTTGAGCACCCATGAGTTACTTCTTCACCGCCGGTGGCACGTGCTTGGTAATCGCTTCTGCGCCTTCGCCATCGAGAGCCTTTGCAGGCGCATCGTTAACAGCAGGTGCAATAGATGACTTGAACTGCTTCTTAAAGTCAGCAACCGCAGTTTCCATCTTTGCAACTGTGTCATCTTCCAGGACCTTAGTCTCTGAGATCACTGTAAAGATTTCTTTGCGTTCGCGAGCAATGAAGTCGAGAAGTTCTGATTCAAAGCGGCGGATATCAGCGACAGCAACATCATCGAGCTTGCCTGTTGTACCTGCCCAGATTGAAACAATCTGACGCTCGAGTGAATATGGTGAGTACTGACCTTGCTTAAGTAGCTCGACCATACGTGCACCGCGCTCGAGTTGAGCCTTTGATGCAGCATCAAGATCTGAACCGAATGCAGCGAATGCTTCGAGCTCACGGAACTGTGCCAGGTCAAGACGCAGACGTCCGGCAATCTTCTTCATCGCCTTGGTCTGTGCAGAACCACCAACACGAGAAACAGAGATACCTACGTTAATCGCTGGGCGAACGCCTGCGTTAAAAAGATCTGTTTCAAGGAAGCACTGTCCATCAGTAATAGAAATTACGTTTGTAGGAATAAAGGCTGAAACGTCATTTCCCTTTGTTTCAATGATTGGCAGACCAGTCATTGAACCGCCGCCCAATTCATCAGAGAGCTTTGCGCAACGCTCGAGAAGACGTGAGTGTAAGTAGAAAACATCTCCTGGGTACGCCTCGCGGCCTGGTGGGCGACGAAGTAGCAATGAGACTGAACGGTATGCCTCGGCTTGCTTGGAAAGATCATCGAAAACAATAAGAACGTGCTCGCCGTTGTACATCCAGTGCTGACCAATTGCAGAACCGGTGTACGGAGCGAGGTACTTAAAGCCTGCAGGGTCGGACGCGGGAGATGCAACGATTGTTGTGTACTCCATCGCTCCTGCTTCTTCGAGTGATCCTCTTACAGATGCAATCGTTGAACCCTTCTGACCGATAGCAACGTAGATGCATTTAACCTGCTTCTTCTTATCGCCTGTCAGCCAGTTTTCGCGCTGGTTAATAATTGTGTCGATTGCAACTGCAGTCTTACCGGTCTGACGGTCACCAATAATGAGCTGACGCTGTCCACGACCGATTGCTGTCATTGCATCGATTGCCTTAATACCTGTGGCCATTGGCTCTTTTACAGGTTGGCGCTGAACTACTGATGGTGCTTGAAGTTCGAGTGCACGACGTGCATCCGGCTTGATCTCGCCTTTGCCATCAATTGGTCGGCCAAGTGGGTCAACAACGCGACCAAGGAATCCATCGCCGACAGGAACAGAGAGAACTTCACCTGTACGTCGTACAGATGTTCCTTCTTCAATGCCTGCGTAATCACCCAAGATAACAACACCGATTTCGCGCACGTCGAGGTTGAGTGCGAGTCCGAGTGTTCCGTTCTCGAATTGAAGTAGCTCGTTAGCCATGGTTGAAGGAAGTCCTTCAACGCGAGCGATTCCATCGCCTGCCTGACTTACTGTTCCGACTTCATCACGAGCCGCGGTGCCTGGATCGTATGACTTAACGAAGTTTGCTAAGGCATCCCGAATTTCATTCGGTTGGATCTTGAGCTCTGCCATGAGTTTCCCCTTTATTCCTGTTATTTATTTCCAGCTAGTGCGCGTCCGGCGCTAGCAAGTCGATGTGAAACGCTTCCATCTACAAGTTCATCTGCAAATCGCACTGATACTCCACCGAGAATTGCTGGTTCGACCTCGATGTTGACGCGAATTGGCTGACCAACCTGCTTTTCAATAGCTGTGGCAAGACGTGATTTCTGAGCATCTGTAATGCTTGATGCAACGCGGACTACCGCGATGAGTCGATTGCGACGATTGGCAAGACCGAAGAGATAGTCAGCAAATGCTGCTTCAATGCTGCGACCACGAAGGCTTGTGACAAGCGCTGCTGCAAGTCGCACAGTTGAAGCAGATGCCTTCTTTGAAAGTACTTCAGTAATTAGCGCTGATTTTGCTTCAGGAGTTCCAGTTCCTACAAGCGCTTTACGCAATTCGAAGTTATCAACGACGAGCTGTGATGTCTCGAAGAGTTCATCTTCTACGCGATCGAGTTCATTGTTGATATTGGCTGCAGATGCTTCTGCTTCAATCGCAAGTTGCTCGAGAACATGTACTAGGTCTCCCGCAGCTGACCAACGAAGAGTTGAGACAGATGTGAGTATTTCTAGGGTAGTGGAAGCGAGAGTCTTGGCAAAGAGATCTTTGACGAGTACACCCTTTGAGGCTGCATCACGCGCAGGATCTGCGAATGCACGACGGACAGAAGTGTTCTTTGAAAGAACATCTGCTGCAAAGAAGAGTTGAGATGAGAGCTCAGAGGCGTTAGCAGCTGTTGCGCCTTTAATGGCAGCATCGAGCTTGCCACGTGCAGTCACGAGTGACTGGCGGCTACTTCCTCCGAGATGGATTCTCATTCTCCTCTTTCTCTACTGCTTCTTAATTACTTTGAATTACTTCTGGGACTTTTCGAGATCTTCGATGAAGCGTTCCACGATTCGTGATTGACGAGCCTGGTCATCTAGCGCTTCCCCGACAATCTTTGATGCGAGTTCGACTGCAAGTACACCCACTTCATTGCGAAGAGATGTGATCGCCTGCTGACGTTCTGCCTCAATAGATGCATGTGCGGCTGCAGTAATGCGAGCTGCTTCATCCTGCGCCTTAGTGCGAAGCTCTTCGAGAATAGTTGCGCCTTGAATGCGCGCTTCTTCACGAAGCTTTGATGCCTCACCTTGGGCTGATGAAAGTTGTTCGTTGTACTGAACGAGAGCGCGCTGTGCTTCTAGCTGCGCCTTCTCAGCACGTTCGATGCCGCCTTCTATTGCTTCGGTGCGAGCTGTGAATGCCTTTTCAAACATCGGCACAACTGCCTTACGAAGCACGAGGAATAGAAGGGTGAATGCAATCGCACCAACCACTAATTCAGCAGTATGCGGAATGAGTGGGTTGACCTTCTCTGCCTCAGCAGCGAAATTAAATGAGCGCATTGTTATCTCTAATTATTTTCTATTAATTAGAGTACGAATGCGAGAACGAGACCGAAGAGTGCGAGAGCTTCAGCGAGCGCGAATCCAAGGAATGCGATTGGCTGGAGAACGCTACGAGCTTCTGGCTGACGAGCTACACCGTTGATGTACGCAGCGAAGATCATTCCTGTTGCAATTGCTGGACCAATTGCTGATAGGCCAAAACCGACCAGGTTGAGTGTGCCTGTCATTTTTTCTTACCTTTCGTTTGATGATGCATTAGTTGTGCTGTTAGTGCTCGTCGGCAAGGGCGCCGGCGATGTAGAGAGCTGTGAGCAGGGTAAAGATGTACGCCTGCAGGCATTGCACCATAAATTCGAAGAATGTCAGGGCGATACCAAATGCAAATGAGAATGGACTAAATAACTTCATGATCAGATGTGAATCATGCATCATGTAGTTACCACCCATAATGAAGACGAGCAACAACAAGTGGCCCGCGAACATATTTGCAAAGAGACGTAGTGAGAGAGTCAATGGACGCACAATGAAGAAGGTCGCAAGCTCAATAGGAGTCAATAAGATATAGACAGGTAGTGGAACACCTGGCATAAAAGCGATCTCCTTGAGGTACTTACCAAGACCTTGCTTGCGAATTCCAACGGAGTGGAAGACAAGGAAGGAGAAGATCGCTAGAACGTATGGGAATCCAACATGTGACATTGCAGGAAATTGCAGAAGTGGCACAATTCCAAAGATGTTATTGGTAAGAACAAAGGTAAAGAGGGTGAAGAGATACGGCACAAAACGCATAAAGTCGTGGCCGATAACATCGCGAGCTAAGTCATTACGCACAAAGGCATACACACTTTCGCCAGCAAATTGCAGCCGTGATGGGACAACTGCAGCCCTACGAGCTGAGAGTACAAAGAAAGTCGATACAACTATGACTGAGAGAAAAACAAGTAGCACGGGCTTAGTAAGCCATGCGACTGAATCAAAAATTGGTGGGAGGTTGAAGTCATTGGTGCTCGGTGGGACGAATCCAGCACCTGCTGCGTGCAAATTAGCTAACGCGCGCACACACACTCCTCAAAAAATCATGGGTTACAGGCCAAACGCTGGGGAAGCGCTCAAAGCAGAGCAACCTTATGTGGAAAAGCGGCTACCTGTGAAATCCAAGGCAAGCGGGTCTCGCGTGGGGCTAGTCACTACCCCGGGAGAAACTATTCGCGCCCGAACCTTAGCCAGACGAGATAGAGCGCCCCGCCCATACCGACCAAGAGTCCTACGAGGGTGAAGTACTTGTGGTGGAGGAAATGGTCTGCTGCCCAGCCGACTCCGCCCCAGAAGAGCAATCCAGATATGAGATAACCGAAGATCGACCAGAGCGCATTCTCTTCACGGCGGTTAGTTGGTTCTTGAGTCATAGGGTAATGGTAGATGAGTTTTCAACTTTAAATAACTAGCAATTTCCCCACCCAACCAGGCAAAGGTGAGAGCGATAGCGCTCACACCAAAGCTGGTGCGGTCGATTGAAGTACGCGAGGTGTATTTAGTCAGGGCCCACAGGAATGCACCGAGAAGCAAGAATTTTGCAAAATAGGAGAACATCGCAAGAGCCATAGTGCTCATGGGATCGAGATTGCGTGCCATTTTTGAGACCAAGATATGCACTAAGAAATAGATGAGGACTACCGCTTGAGCAAGTAGTGCACCACTTAATCCAGATAGCCCCTTCAGAAATCCGGAAATCCCAATTGCAATAATGCCCACGATAAAGGTTGGAATGAGTGCACCGCGCAAAAGTTGCTCTTCGTTACTTGATTGCTTTGTCATCTGCCTGAACACCTTTTCGTGAGAAGAAGATTGTGGATGCAAGCATCAAGCCTGCAGTTATTGCTGAAGTCCAAAGAGGAGCAAAAGCTGAGACAACGACAGGAAATGCAATCGTTGCAGTCCACAAATAGAGAATTACTGCAGTACGAAGATGGGTGTTACCAGCACGTAGAATGCGGTGGTGTAGATGTTCCTTATCGGCGCTAAAGGGAGATTGGCCGGCGCGTAATCGACGGAAAATTGATGAGAAGAGATCAATCAGCGGAATCGCAAGAACTGCAAAGGGTAGTGCCAAGGGAAGAAGGGTTGGACCTAACTTCTCTGCTGAGATTGCATTGGGATCGATCTGGCCTGTCAGAGTAATTGCAGAGGCTGCGAGCAAGAGCCCTAAGAACATCGAGCCAGAGTCGCCCATAAAGATCTTTGCCGGATGTGCATTATGTGGCAAGAATCCAATACAAACTCCAATAATAATTGCAGTAATCAATGAAGGTGCACCTGCGCGGCTAAAGCCATAAATCACCGCTAACAGATAGGCAAAAGCAAAGAAGGCGGCACCTGAGATTGCAACGATGCCCGCTGCCAAACCATCGAGTCCATCAATAAAATTCACCGCATTGATAGTCACAAGAACAATCAACACTGTAGCGAGTTGGCCAATACTTGGAGGCAAGGTGATCACACCATTAATCGGCAGCCAAAGAACTTGAATTCCATAAAGTAGCAAGATTCCGGCAGCAAGTGCTTGTCCTGCAAGTTTTGTCAAAGCATCAAGTTCAAAGCGATCATCAATTAGACCCATTACGAGCAATAGCGTTGCCGCAAGAAAAATACCGAGTGATTCGCGACCAAAAGATTTTCCAACAAGAGATAAGTGATTGACCATCGCAAAGGTAAGGGCCATAGCGATCCACATTGCCAGTCCTCCCCAACGCGGAGTAGGAGATATGTGGATATCACGGCTTCGAATCTTTGCAACAGCGCCACATTTGAGAGCTAGCGTGCGAACGAATGGTGTAACGATGTAACAGAGCGCTGCCGCAAGAAGCAAGGTGACCAGGTACTCACGCATTCGCTAAGAGTTTTTCTTACGCCTGATAGATAGGAAAATGAGCTGTCAGTGCGTGGACTTCAGATTTAATTTGAGCATGTTTGCTTGCATCATCAGTCTTGATTGCACGTGCAATCAGAGATGCGATTGTGCCCATCTCAGGAATTCCCATGCCCTGCGTAGTAGTCGCAGGTGTGCCTACGCGGATACCAGAAGTCACTGATGGTGCTTCTGGATCATAAGGAATTGAATTCTTATTGAGGACAATGCCAGCAGCGCCGCAACGCTCGTCTGCTACCTTGCCATTAACGCCCGTTGAGCGAATATCAATGAGGGCAAGGTGAGTCTGAGTTCCGCCCGATACTGCACGCATACCTTCACTTTCAAGCGCTGCTGCAAGTGTCTGAGCATTGATGATGACATCCTTTGCGTACTTTTGATATGCAGGTGTTGCGCACTCTGCAAGAGCAACTGCCTTCCCTGCAACAGCAGACATAATCGGTCCACCCTGCATTCCGGGAAATACCGCCTTATCAATTGCTGCTGCATGTTCAGCCTTTGCCAAGATCATTCCACCACGTGGTCCGCGCAAAACTTTATGTGTAGTAAATGAGACGACATCTGCATAGGGCACTGGTGAAGGAATAGCTTTACCTGCAACTAGCCCAATGAAGTGAGCAGCATCGACCCACATAATTGCGCCGACTTCATCGCAGATTGTGCGCACCTTTTCAAAGTCAATTAACGATGGATACGCTGTGGCGCCCGAACAGATCATCTTGGGCTTATTGGCAATTGCAAGATCGCGTAGCTCGTCATAATCGATTAACTCATCTTCTTGGCGAACACCGTAGGAAACAACGTTGAACCACTTTCCTGAGAAGTTAACCCTTGATCCGTGCGTGAGGTGTCCACCATGAGGTAGAGACATGGCAAGAACTGTATCTCCCGGTTTAGTAAATGCTTGGTAGACGGCAACGTTGGCACTTGCACCTGAATGTGGCTGGACATTTGCATGTTCTGCGCCAAATAAAGATTTTGCGCGATCGATTGCAATGATTTCTGCCTTATCAACTTCTTCACATCCACCGTAGTAGCGCTTTCCTGGATAGCCTTCCGCATATTTATTGGAGAGCGTTGAACCCATGGTGGCAAGAACTGGGCGAGAGGTGAAGTTCTCAGATGCAATCAGTTGCAGATTAGTCTGCTGGCGCTTAAGTTCTGACAGTAGCACCGCTGCGATATCTGGGTCTTGCTTCGAAAGAAGGCTGAAATCTGGGCCATAGAAAGTTTCGGACATGGCCTTAGCCTAATAGTTCAGAGCTTATTTTTCTTTTACACCAGTGTTATTCCCGGTGCGACCTTTGTCATCTCAGCCAGTGAAATTGCACCCTCACGCACGAGGCGAATCCCAGTTTCATCGGCCTCAACCACAGATGAAAGTGGACCAGATTTCAGTGGCCCGTTGTCGAAGACCAGAGCAACATCCCATTCTTTCAGTGAGGCGCGAACGATCTTTTGCATCGGGGCATCTCCTGCCATGGAAGCACTTGCAGCTGCGAGTGGGCCGGAATCTTTTAGTAGAGCCCGAAGGAAGCGAGATTTAGGAACACGTACATTAAATTGATCAAGCTCGCGCGCATCGCCTAGATCCCATGTAAGTGATCTACTTGGTTTTAGAGTAACCGACAATAAACCCGGCCAGAATTCGTTGCAGAGACTCTGTGTTTGAGTGGGAACAGCACGAGAAATTCCTTTGACTGTATCCAGACTATAGGCGAGAACTTGTGCGACTACACCAGTTTCATCGCCACGAAGACGATGAAGTGCGCCCACTGCTGTAGGTGAGAAAGCATCGGCAATATAAACATATCCATGTTCAAGTGGAGCAACGATGACATAACCATCGCGAATCGCCTTGAGTGCACGAGTAACATGCTTCTTTATTTCACCCTGCTTCAGATCAACGCGTGGTGCCATCGTTATCTCCTCACTGCAGTAGTAAATCGTGGGCGGCCTGTTAAATCCTGATGCAGAAGAATATCTATGAATTCGTCGTTGAGCACATCTGCTATCTGTGAACCTTGAGATTCGTGATGCTCGATGGCTAGGAATCCGCCTGATTTTAGTAAACGGCTAGCTGCACAAATGAACAGTCGTGGAATTTTCATCCCATCTGCGCCACCAAAGAGAGCAATTGCAGGTTCGTGTTCTACCACATCTTTGGGAAGTTCTTGAAAATCTGGAACATAGGGAGGGTTTGCAATGACGACATCACATTGAACACCTTCGAGAGCGATTGCAACATCGCTTTCAAGAATGCGAACTTTCTCATCGATAAATGAGACATTCTCTTTAAGCCAATATATTGCTTCGGGGCTCTTCTCCACCGCAATCACATGTGTCTGCGGGGCTTCGGTTGCTATCGCAAGTGCGAGCGCTCCTGAACCTGAACCAAAATCGACAACGCTTACTGCGCCACTCAACTTCTCGATATGAGTAAGGACTGCTTCGACAAGGAGTTCGCTCTCGGGACGTGGAACCAAAACACCAGGACCCACTTTGATTTCAAGATGGCGAAAGTAAGCAACGCCCGTTAAATACTGAAGCGGTTCATGCGCACAACGGCGATCGAGTAACTTCCAAAAAGTCTCTTCAACAACAGTGATATCGCCTATCGCTGTAAGCGCATTTTCTACAGTGAGTGGATTATGTAGATCCATCCGCGATATTCCAAGAGTGTGTGCAAGCAAATGTTCTGCTTCAACTTCAGCAAATCCTGACTTAGAGAGCTGTTCTTTCCCGCCTCGCAAGAATTCTTTAAAGGTCAGTTCCATGGCGTCTACTTAATTCGTTGAGGAAAGTTTTGCGGCTCGATCGGCATCAAGAAGAGCTTGCACAACTTCGTCGAGTTCGCCATTGAGCACTGCATCTAAGTTATTGGCCTTGTAATTGACTCGGTGATCACTCAAGCGATTTTCAGGGTAGTTATATGTACGAATACGCTCTGAGCGATCGACTGTACGCACCTGGCTCTTACGTTCGGCCATTGCAACTGCCTCTGCCTTTTCCTGTGCATCGGCAAGAAGGCGGGCGCGCAAGATACGAAGGGCTGATTCCTTATTCTGCAGCTGTGACTTCTCGTTCTGACATGAGACAACGATTCCGGTGGGAACGTGAGTCAATCGGACAGCAGAGTCAGTGGTGTTTACCGATTGCCCACCAGGACCCGATGAGCGATAGACATCTACGCGCACATCATTCATATTAAGCTCGACATCGACTTCCTCTGCTTCAGGCAAGACAAGCACACCTGCTGCTGATGTGTGAATGCGTCCTTGGCTCTCAGTTTCGGGAACGCGCTGCACGCGGTGTACGCCGCCTTCAAATTTAAGACGAGCGTAAGGAGTTGTTCCAGGCTCTGGTGTTCCCTTTGATTTCACAGCCATAGAAATATCTTTATATCCACCGAGTTCGGATTCAGTCATATCGATGATTTCAATCTTCCAGCCGCGCTTTTCTGCATAACGCTGATACATACGCACTAAATCACCAGCAAAGAGTGCGGATTCATCTCCACCTGCTCCGGCTTTTACTTCAATAATGACATCGCGATCATCGTTGGGATCGCGCGGTAGCAATAGCTCTTCCAACTTATCGGCAGCTGCTTCTACTGCAACTTCCAGCGCAGGAATTTCTGATGCAAAAGATGCATCCTCAGCAGCCATCTCTTTCGCCGCCTCTAAATCATCTGCAGCGCTCTTCCATGCATTAAATCCCGCAACAACAGGACCGAGTTGGGCGTAGCGACGACCTAGCTTGCGCGCATTGCCTTGATCTTCGTGGATAGAAGGGTCAGCCATCTTGAGTTCGAGCTCTTGATATTCGCGCACCATCTCATGAGCGGATGCAAAACGATCGTTAGCCATATGACTTCATCCCTTCTGTATTGATGTAACTAATCCTGCAAAAATTACTGTGGAGAAATAAAAAGACCGCGCCGCAACCTTTCGGCTGCGATGCGGTCTCTTCAGAAAGCTAGTTAGCTGCAGGAGTTGCAGAGTTCTTTGATTTAGAGTTGTTTCCGAAGCGCTCTTCGAACTTGGCGACGCGTCCGCCTGTGTCGAGGATGCGCTGCTTACCTGTGTAGAACGGGTGGCAGACGGAACAGACTTCAACATAGATTGAACCGCTAGCAACTGTTGAGCGGGTAACGAACTTTTCACCGCAACCACACGTTACTTGGGTCTCTTTATATTCTGGGTGGATATCTTTTCTCATATTCTTTATTTCCTTTTCTTGAGTCTGGGTCCAGCCGCAGCTGGTGAACCAGGTCATCGCCATAAAGTGTGGCAATAGGTCTTAATCCTCTCCCAAAAGAAGGAAACCGCAAAATCCACGCAGGATTCTGCGGCCTCCTACTACACCTCAGAGAAAAGTTATACAGCTGGCTATGGGGCTGGTGTCGCCTCCGCTGGCTTTGTGTGTTCAGGCCGAGCAAGAGCTACAAGTGCAGCCTTGGCAGTTGTATCAGCTTCAGTGAGTGTTGCCATGCGAGCATCTTGAGCTGCTTGCAACTGTGCATCAGTGGTTACTGAAGCAAGAGCACTTTGGAAATCAGTGAGAGCCTTTGCACGCGCTGCACGTCGTGTATCCACAATCGCACGATGTGAAGCGATATATGTTGACATTGAACTCTGGTACGCGGCCCGTGTCTGCGCTCCAGCCACTGCTGCATTCTCGGTATCTGCAGCAATTGCTGTTCCCATGCTTGCAATAAGTCCTGCTGCAACAAGTAGCGCAACATTCTTTGCTGATATGAACTTCATTATTATCTCCCTCAACTAGTTCTGGTAAAGAAAGTATGCGGATTGAGGTTGTGTATTTACTGTGCGTCAACAGTGCCGCACTATGGAAAGCACAAAGCCCCGCTCATCTCTGAACGGGGCTCATTGTGAAGCCTCTGTGAATTAGTCGTAGGTGTGAATTACTTGCTGTCGTCAGGTCCTGATGTTGTCTTCTGAATCTGCATCAAGAATTCGACGTTGGACTTAGTGCCCTTCATCTTCTCAAGCAATAGCTCTAGAGCTGCTTGTGGTTCGAGTGCATGAAGCACGCGACGAAGCTTCCAGACAATGTTAAGTTCTTCGGCTCCCATAAGGATTTCTTCCTTACGTGTGCCTGATGCAACAACGTTGACTGCAGGAAAGATGCGCTTATCGGCCATTCTGCGATCGAGAATAAGCTCCATATTTCCGGTGCCCTTGAACTCTTCGAAGATAACTTCATCCATACGAGATCCAGTATCAACAAGTGCAGTTGCAAGAATAGTCAGTGACCCGCCATCTTCGATATTACGAGCGGCACCGAAGAACTTCTTTGGTGGATAGAGAGCTGCCGAATCAACGCCACCAGAGAGGATGCGGCCTGAAGCAGGTGCCGCAATGTTGTAGGCACGACCAAGGCGTGTGATTGAGTCAAGAAGAACAACTACATCGTGGCCCATTTCAACAAGTCGCTTTGCGCGCTCGATAGCAAGTTCGGCAATTGTCGTGTGGTCTTCTGCAGGGCGATCGAAAGTTGAAGCAATAACTTCACCCTTAACGCTGCGCTGCATATCGGTAACTTCTTCTGGACGCTCGTCAACGAGAACAACCATTAAGTGACACTCAGGGTTATTTGTTGTAATCGCATTTGCAATTGCTTGCAAGACCATAGTCTTACCAGCCTTAGGAGGTGACACGATAAGTCCGCGCTGGCCCTTACCAATAGGTGCAATCAGATCGATAACACGAGTTGTCAGAATATTTGGCTCTGTCTCAAGGCGAAGACGCTCTTGAGGATAGAGCGGAACAAGCTTTCCAAACTCAACGCGGCCACGTGCTTCTTCAAATGGCATTCCATTGATCGTTTCAAGAGTAATAAGTGGGTTGTACTTCTGACGAGTTTCACCCTCACGTGCTTGGCGAACCTGACCGGTTACAACATCGCCCTTACGAAGACCGTACTTGCGTACCTGTCCCTGTGAGACATAGACATCGTTAGGTCCTGGAAGGTATCCACCTGTGCGAATAAATGAGTAGTTATCCATGATGTCGACGAGGCCACCGACTGGTACTAAGACATCATCTTCACCCACTACTGGTTCGCGTTCCTCACGGTTTCCACGGTCACGGCTTGCGCGATCGCGTCCACGGCTACGATCGCGTCCACGGTTACGTCCACCACGGTCATCGCGATCGTTATTGTTGCGATCAGGTGAAGGACCGTTATCTGATGAATCATCTTCATCATCGCCTTCATCGGATGCGTTAACTGAACTCTTACTATCTGAATTATTCTTGTCGCGATTGCTCTTCTTGGCATTGCGAGCTTCGCGGCGAGCTTCGCGTTCAGCCTTAGCTGCCTCGCGGTTTGATGACTGGAGATCTGCAATTGCTGTAACAAGATCATCCTTCTTCAGCTTTGCTGCCCCATCGATTCCGAGCTGAGACGCAACTTCCTTTAACTTAGGAAGGGTCATGCTGGAAAGCTCAGGACTGCTAGAGCGAACTGGTTCTGTTGTTGTCATGTATTTCTTTTCACTTTGGGGCTAACCATATAAGTCGGGCCCTGGATTTTTATGTTTGGGATTTGTTTTCTTGATTTTTACAACTTGGATTTATCAATTCTTAACTGTTAACCCTTAACTTACGGGGTATGAACTGATGTTCAAACTATAGCAGGGTCGCTCCGCGGCTAGCAATTTCGAGAGCTTTACCCTCGAATTTAGCCCCACCTGCGCGTGAAAGCTGCAGTGTTTCATCATCACCCTCGGTGTGAAGAGCAAGAACTGTCGGGCCCGCACCTGAGACAAAAGCTGCCAATCCTGCTGCACGAAGTTTTGTCATGAGAGCAAATGAGGCGGGCATCGCTTCTTGGCGATAAGACTGGTGCAAGAAATCTTCAGTTGCAGCAAAGAGTAAATCTGGTCGGATCGTAATGGCCTGTGTCATCAGCGCAGCATTGACGCTATTGCGCTGTGCATCTGTAAATGGAATTGATTCAGGCAACATGGTGCGAGCTTTCTTAGTTGCAAGTGGTGTGGCTGGAATAAATGCCATGACCTTGATTCGGGGGTCAACAGGTAAGTGGATTGAGCGCGCAATAGCATTACCTTTTACAAGATCTTGCCAGGCAATAGTTGCGCCACCAAAAAGTGCCGCAGCAACATTGTCGGGATGGCCTTCCATCTGATTGGCAAGGTTATGAAGTGTCTCATCGCTCATCTTGTCGCTTCCTGTGAGCACCAATGACCGTGCAAGAACAAGCCCGCCGATAATCGCAGATGCCGATGAACCAAGCCCGCGTCCATGAGGAATCACATTAAGTGCACGGACAGCAAGACCTTTAGGTCTTCCACCAAGATAGTCAAAACCTTTATGCATCGCCTTCACAAGTAAATTCTTATCGGTGCGAGGAACCTCATCGGCGCCTTCACCTGTCACATCTATATCAAGACCGCCTTCATCAAGAATCTGTGCGACGTAGCGGTCATACATTCCAAAAGCTAAACCGAATGAATCAAAGCCAGGTCCGAGGTTTGCAGATGTTGCAGGGACTTGCACCTGAATAGGATTGGCTTTAAAGGTTGGTTTGGCCATGGCGCAATTCTTTCCCTACTTCTTCACTAAACCAAGAGCCTTGGCTGCTGCATCAGCGTTGACAGGCACGACGACAGGATCTGAGGCGCCTTCAAGTGCCCATGGAATATCTTTCAAGCCATTGCCAGTACATGTAATAACGATGATCCTATCTTTGGGAAGTTTGCCAGAACTCTTATATTTAATAAGCCCCGCTAGCCCCGCCGCAGATGATGGCTCGCAGAAGATTCCTTCCTTCGATGCAAGTAAATAGTAGGCGGCAAGAATTTCTTCATCTGTCACTGAATCAATTAATCCCCCAGATTCATCGCGCGCTGCGATTGCTTGATCCCATGAAGCAGGGTTACCGATACGGATCGCTGTTGCAATTGTTTCGGGCTTGGCAACGGGCTTACCCGTCACAAGGGGCGCAGCCCCTGCTGCTTGGAATCCCCACATCTGAGGTAACTTCTTTGAAATCTTATCCTTGCGATACTCGTTGTAGCCCTTCCAGTATGCAGTGATATTTCCTGCATTACCAACAGGCATGGCGTGAATATCAGGTGCATCACCCAACATATCGACAACTTCAAAGGCTGCAGTCTTCTGTCCTTCGATGCGATAGGGATTAACAGAGTTAACAAGTGAAACCGGATAGTGTTCAGATAAATCACGGGCAAGAACTAAACAATCATCAAAGTTTCCATCGACCTGCAATAACTTTGCGCCGTGGACAACAGCTTGTGCCAACTTGCCCAGGGCAATCTTTCCTTCAGGAATAAGAACTGCAGGGACCATGCCGGCTTTGACTGCATATGCAGCTGCAGCTGCTGATGTATTTCCAGTGGAAGCACAGATAACGGCCTTGGCCCCATCTTCGGCCGCCTTTGAAATCGCCATCGTCATTCCGCGATCTTTAAATGAACCAGTTGGGTTGACGCCTTCAAATTTTACCCAGACATTGTTGCCGAGCATTTCAGAGAGAAAGCTTGCATAGATAAGTGGTGTGCCACCTTCGCGCAGTGTGATGACGGGTGTCTTTGCTGAGACAGGCAAGCGATCGCGATACTCCTCAATCACACCCCGCCATTGATGCGCACCAGATTTCTTTGTGAAAATACCCATTAGGCAATAGCGCCTTCGACGCGGATAACGCTTGAAATCTTTGTCACCATAGGCATCTTTTTCAGAGCTTCTACAGTTGCCTTGAGTTCGCCTTCAGTTGCGCGGTGTGTGACGATAATGAGTTCGGCATCTTCATGGCGACCGTTCTGATCGACAGTCTGAATAGATACACCTTGATCGGCGAAGACTTTAGCAATTGCTGCTAAAACACCTGATTTATCTTCTACCTCAAGGCGAATAAGAAACTTTGTCTTTGTTGTTTCGATAGGAGCAATATCGCGATCTGCATAATCTGTCTCGCGCTGGCCGATGGAATTCAATGCAATGTGCCTAGAGACAGCAACAATGTCACCAAGGATTGCAGATGCAGTTGGTTGTCCACCTGCACCGCGTCCATAGAACATCAGTGGTCCGGCAGACTCTGCCTCGATAAAGACGGCGTTAAATGCATCGCGCACTGAAGCCAATGGGTGGCTCTTATCAATCATGACTGGGTGCACACGTACTGAAATTTCATCGGCTGGTGTCAGCTCGGCAATTGCTAGTAATTTGATGACGTGATCCATCGACTTGGCAATTGCTACATCTTCGAGAGTAATCTTTGAAATACCTTCACGGTATACATCATCAACTGTTACACGTGTATGGAATGCAAGACCTGAAAGAATTGCAGCCTTTGCAGCAGCATCAAATCCTTCAATATCTGCTGTGGGATCTGCTTCTGCATAACCAAGAGCTTGTGCCTCTTTGAGAACATCAGCAAATTCCCGATTATCTTCATGCATTTTAGTAAGAATATAATTTGTTGTGCCATTAACAATTCCCATCAAGCGAGTAACAAAGTCACCAGCGAGCGAATCGCGAAGTGGACGAATAATAGGAATCGCCCCCGCTACTGATGCTTCATAGTAAATGTCTTCACCTTTTGCATAAGCTGCAGTAAATAGATCTGCGCCATGGCTTGCAAGGAGCGCCTTATTGGCTGTCACAATTGATTTGCGGTTATTAATCGCTATCATCGCTAGTTCGCGAGCGGGTTCGATACCGCCCATCACTTCTACAATCAAATCGATTTCTGGATCATTGACGATTGAGAATGGATCTGTTGTGAAGAGCGCAGGATTAAGACCCGGGTGATCTTTAAGAGTGCGCACTGCGATACGAGTGAGTTCGATCTTTACGCCGGCACGAGTAGAGAGTTCAGCAGTATCTTCGAGGAGTAGGCGAGCTACCTGGCTTCCGACGACGCCGCAGCCCAGCATGCCAACGCGAACTGGTTTATCTGCGGGGCTCATTTGACTATTCTTTCACATCAAGTGAGAGCAGGTCTGCCTCATTTTCGCGGCGCACAATCACGCGGGCTTTTCCATCTTTTACTGCAACAACTGGTGGTCGTGGCACATGGTTGTAATTGCTCGCCATACTGCGGCCATATGCACCCGTTGCAGGTGTTGCAAGGAGATCACCCGGGGCAATATCTGAAGGTAGCTGAATTTCTTTGATAACGATGTCGCCAGTCTCGCAATGTTTTCCCACAACTCGTGTGAGAGCAAGCGGTGCACTCGATGTTCGCTGCGCAATCACTGCGGTGTATTCGGCATCGTATATAACAGTACGTGCGTTATCGCTCATACCACCATCAACGGATACATATTTACGTATCTTGCCACCATCGATGACAACATCTTTCACAGTACCAACTTCGTACAGAGTAAACATGGTTGGCCCAACGATATTGCGTCCTGGCTCCAGAGATACGATTGGAATATCAAGATTGTGCTGCACACACGCCTTCTTAACTGCTGAGTGAATCTGTGGCAAAACATCACTTGGCTCAACAGTCACATCGCCATTGATGTAGGCAATTCCAAATCCCCCACCGAGATCAAGCTCGGGAAGTTGAGTACCGTACTCATCGCGATACTTCGCCATAAAGCCAATAAGTCGATCTGTTGCAATCTCGTGCGCTTCTGTACCAAAAATCTGCGAACCGATATGACAGTGAACTCCGCGGAGTTCAAGTTGTGGATGTTGTGCAACTGCTTCAACTGCCGCCCATGCAGCACCTGATGCTATTGAGAATCCAAATTTCACATCTTCATGTGCTGTAGAAATCTTTTCGTGGGTATGGGCTTCAATTCCCGGAGTAAGGCGGAGCATGACCCCTTGGCGAACTCCGTGCTTAGTTGCAGCAGCTGCAACTCGTTCAATTTCAAAGGTAGAATCCATCACGATTGTCTGTACGCCAATAGCAACTGCTCTATCGATTTCAGTAACAGATTTATTATTGCCATGAACCTCTATCTTTATAGGACTAATACCGCCAGCGAGTGCGACGGCAAGTTCTCCACCCGTACATACATCGATACCGATTCCAATATCTGCAATCCATTGTGCAAGCGCAGTACAGATAAATGATTTCGCTGCATAGTAAATAGTTCCCGCATGTGGTCCAAATTGAGAATTGAGACCGTTCTGCCACGCCAGGGCACGCGCACGATAAGCCTCTTCATCAAGGAAAAAGGTTGGAGTTCCGAAATCTTTCGCTAACTGCGCTGCAGGAATTCCAGAAAGAGAGAGAGTTCCACCCGTAAGAGATGCGTTCTGTGACCACATATTTGTGGAAATATTTTTTGACATCGTTACATCCGATCCGGTGCTGATACGCCAAGGAGATCAAGGCCATTTGCAATTACCTGCATCGTCGCGGCGCAGAGAGCTGCGCGGGCTGAATGAATGGGTGCGATCGCTTCTTCTCCCAATGGAAGGACTCGGCAATCAGCGTAGAAGCCGTGATACACCCCAGCGAGTGTTTCAAGATAACGAGCAACTCGATGTGGCTCGCGGAACTGCGCTGCACCTGCGACGACTCGTGGATATTCAGCGAGAGCGCCAAGCAATTCATTTTCACGATCATGGCTGAGTTGCGTAGGATCAAATGCAGATAAGTCGGATGAGATTCCTAGTTCTTGAGTATTTCGAAGTACGCCTGCAATACGTGCATGGGCATATTGCACATAATAGACAGGGTTCTCATTTGTATTGCGGCGCAAGACATCGATATCCATGACCATGGGGGTATCAACGGGATAGCGGATAAGTGTGTAGCGGGCAGCATCCACACCCACCTTGCCCACTAACTCCTCCAAAGTTATAATTGTGCCAGCACGCTTTGAAAGCTTGAGCTCTTCGCCGCCTTCCATAATTTTTACAAGCTGGCCAATCATGATTTCAACGTTGTAATTAGCATCATCTCCAGCACATGCTGCAGTTGCTTTGAGGCGATGTATATAACCGTGGTGATCTGCCCCCAACATATAGATACAGATATCAGAGCCACGTTCACGTTTATTGATGTAATAAGCAGTATCCGATGCAAAATATGTGAATTCCCCATCTTCTTTGAGGATCACCCGATCTTTGTCATCACCAAAATCAGTTGTGCGTAGCCATACTGCACCATCTAATTCAAAGACATGTCCTTGTGCGCGCAGTTTTTCTACCGCATGTTCGACTGCACCAGATTCGTGAAGCGAGCGCTCAGAGAACCACACATCGAAGTGAGTATGAAAAGTTTCAAGGACGTGCTGTTGATTAGCCAACTGAAGCTTGTATGCAGCTTCACGAAACTCTTCGCTCGTGGAAATTTTTGGGCTTGAAGCAACAACTTCCTTGGCAAGATCTGCAATGTAATTTCCTTGATAGCCATCTTCAGGAATTGATTTGCCTTGAGCTGCCGCCTGCACCGATTGGCCAAAGAGATCCATCTGGCGACCACGGTCATTGATATAGAACTCGCGAGTGACCTGCGCACCTGCTGCGCTCAAGACTCGACCCAGTGAATCACCGACTGCTGCCCACCGTGTGTGGCCCAAATGCAACGGCCCCGTTGGATTAGCGCTAATGAATTCGAGGTTGATATGAACACCAGCGAGCGCTGCACCTCGGCCGTATTCATACTTATTAGCGAGAATTGTGCGAACAAGTTCGGCTTGGTTGGCGCGATCTAAAGTGATGTTGATAAAACCAGGGCCTGCAATATCTACCTTGGCAACTCCTGCGATCGCTGCAATAGCGTGTTGAAGAATCGTTGCAATCTCACGTGGATTCTTTCCAGCAACCTTTGCCAATTGGAGCGCGATAGAGGTTGCGTAATCGCCATGCTCGCGATTCTTGGGGCGCTCAAGAGTGATAGTGACGGGGCCTTGCCCCTGGAGATCACCCTTGGAAAATGCCGCGGCGACGGCAGCCTGAATATCGGCTGCTAATTGATCGGCAAGGCTAGGCATGGAGCAAGGTTACCCGCTCACACGCGCGTAAGGTCGCCCATATATCAGCCAACTGTTATCAAATCGTTAGCCTGCAAATTCGCTTTTCGAGCAGTGAGGCTAATACCGTTACCTCACCCGTCGGGACCACAAACAGGAATGAAAAATCTTCTTTCTGGGTCTTTGACTTTTCGAAAGGTCACAATACATATGACAAAGCGTCGTAACGCAGTAGCAGCAGTTCTTGCAACAGCTGCACTTGCACTCACAGGCTTCGTTGCTGCTCCATCAGCTTCAGCTGCTGGCACACAGGTTGGCGTAATCCTTCCTGATGCTGCTTCATCAGCTCGCTGGGAAACAGCAGACCGTCCATTCCTTGCAGCAGCATTTAAGGCAGCTGGAATTACAGCTGACATTCAGAATGCAAATGGCGACAAGGCAAAGTTTGCAACAATCGCAGACCAGATGCTCGCAAAGGGCGTAAAGGTCTTGATCATGGCTGGACTTGATTCACCATCAACAGCTGCTATCCAAGCAAAGGCTACAAAGGCTGGCGTTAAGACAATCGATTACGATCGTCTTACACTTGCAGGATCAGCTTCATACTACGTGTCATTCGATAACGTTGCAGTTGGCAAGCTTCAAGGACAAGGCATCAAGGATTGCCTCGATAAGGCTGGCAAGATGAAGGCTTCAATCGTTTACTTGAACGGTTCACCAACAGATAACAACGCAACACTCTTCAAGCAGGGTTATGACTCTGTTCTTCGTCCATCAATTAAGTCAGGTGCTTACAAGCTCGTTGACGATCAGGCTGTCCCAGATTGGGACAACGCTAAGGGTGGAGTTATCTTCGAACAGCAGCTCACAAAGGCAGGCGGAAAGCTTGATGCAGTTGTATCAGCTAACGAAGGTCTTGGACTTGCAGCAGTTGCAGTTCTTAAGAAGAACAAGCTCAACGGCAAGGTATGCGTATCAGGTCAGGATGCAACAGCAGACGGACTTGCAGCGATCCTTACTGGTGACCTTTCAAACACTGTTTACAAGGCTGTAAAGCAGGAAGCAAACGGAGCTGCTGATCTTGCAATTGCATTGATCAAGGGCACAAAGGTTGCTAATGCAACAGGAAAGACAAACGATGGAAAGCGCGATGTTCCATCAGTTCTTCTTGTACCAGTTGGAATCACAAAGGCTAACGTCAAGGTTGTCATCGCTGATGGCTTCCAGACACGTGCTGCTGTTTGTAAGATTGCAACAGAAGCTGTTTGTAAAGCAAACGGTATCTAATTCATTAGATTCTATACGCTTTATTTAGCTTCATAAGCTAATGCTTAAGAATCCGGTTCGGGGATTTCCCCGGACCGGATTCGCATTAGTAGGATAAGAAAGTATCAACACCCAGAATATCGAGAGGCGCTCATGAGCACACCGCTGCTTTCGCTCAAAGGAATCAATAAATCCTTTGGTCCTGTTCACGTATTGAAAGATGTAAATTTTGATGTCTATCCGGGACAGGTAACAGCGCTCGTTGGCGATAACGGTGCAGGTAAGTCCACTCTCATTAAATGCATTGCAGGTATCTACACACCTGAAAGTGGAGATTTCATCTTCGATGGCAAGGGCGTCACAATCGATGGACCCCGAGCTGCCACAGCGCTCGGTATCGAAATTGTGTATCAAGATTTAGCTCTCTGCGACAACCTCGACATTGTTCACAATATGTTCCTTGGCCGCGAAGAGAAGAAAGGTGTCATCCTCAATGAGACATCGATGGAGTCTCTTGCACGCAAGACTCTCGATGGTCTCAATGTCCGAACAGTGAAATCGATCCGTCAGACCGTTGCATCTCTCTCAGGTGGACAACGTCAGACCGTTGCCATCGCTCGCGCCGTACTGTGGAATTCAAAGGTTGTGGTCCTTGATGAACCAACGGCAGCCCTTGGTGTTGCACAAACAGAGCAGGTGCTTAATCTCGTTCGTCGCCTTGCCGATAATGGCCTTGCCGTTGTTCTTATCAGTCACAACCTCATCGATATCTTCCAGGTTGCTGACAATATTGCAGCCCTCTACCTAGGAAATATGGCGGCGCAAGTGAAGAAGTCAGATGTCACAACAAACCAAGTTATCGAATTGATCACTACCGGTAAATCTGAAGGAGTGACAAAGTAATGGCTACTCAAGAAACTTTAGAGAAAGAGACTCTCAAGGGAGCAGCCTCTAACTACCTTTCGCGCGTTAAAGCAGGCGATATCGGATCCTTACCAGCTATTTTGGGACTCGTCTCACTCGTCGCAGTATTTGGAGCAATGTCTGAGTTCTTCCTTACCAATCGTAACTTTGCAAACTTGCTCACTCAGGCAGCTCCTGTGATGGTGATTGCGATGGGCCTGGTATTCGTACTTCTACTCGGAGAAATTGATCTCTCTGCAGGATATGCATCAGGTGTCTGTGGCGCTGTTCTCGTACTTCTTGTTACTAACCATGGATGGAGCTGGTACACAGCACTCGGTGCAAGTATCGCTGTGGGTGGCCTACTGGGAACTCTGATTGGAACTTTGGTTTCGCGCCTTGGAATTCCTTCCTTCGTTGTCACCTTAGCGGCATTCCTTGCATTCCAAGGTGTGCTTCTCTTGCTTGCCGGTGAAGGCGGAACAATTCCGATTGCCGATAAGACAATCCTTGCCGTTGAAAATAGCAATCTCACGCCATTACAGGGTTGGATTCTCTGGGCCATATCTTCTGCGCTCTATGTTGTTAGCGGACTCAATCGCATCAACTCACGCCGCAAAGCAGAACTAGTCGTTGAATTAACACAGCTCTGGGTGATGAAGACTGCAGCACTACTACTGATTACTGGTGGAGCTGTGTACACCCTGAATCAGGAACGAGGCCTTTCTGCGGCAAACAGTACAAAGGGAATTCCTTTTGTTGCTCCGTTAATCCTCGTCATTTTAGTTATTGGTACTTTTGTCCTATCTAGAACTGCATTTGGTCGCCATATCTATGCAGTCGGTGGCAGCGCTGAGGCTGCACGTCGCGCCGGTATCAATGTAAAGCGTGTGCGCACAGTTGCATTTGTTCTCTGCTCAGCTCTTGCATCGATTGCAGGAATGCTCTTTGCATCTCGCATGAACTCAATCTCGCCATCGACAGGTGGATCATCCACTCTTCTCTATGCAGTTGGTGCAGCAGTCATCGGTGGCGTTTCACTCTTTGGCGGAAAAGGTCGCATGCGTGATGCAATTCTCGGGGGCCTCGTCGTTGCAGTCATTGATAATGGAATGGGGCTACTCGGGTATGGCGCTGGAATTCAATATCTCGTCACTGGCGCTGTTCTGCTGGTGTCTGCCGGTGTAGATGCAATTTCACGCCGTGGAGCCTTAACAAACTAGAGAAAAGCTCGTAAAAAGTACGGCACGTGTATGGATTTGTTGCCACGCCGAAAGACGCGTAACCTGTAACTCATGCAACTCCAGCGGGAGTGGTGAAATGGCAGACACGCAAGTCTTAGGAACTTGTGCTCCGGCGTGCGGGTTCAAGTCCCGCCTCCCGCACCAGAAGTACACGATCGAGAGAGATTAACAATGGCAAAGCAATCTCCAGCCAAGATCAAAAAACTCCGTGGCGAAGCTATGCGTGCAGCGGCCGCGCGCAAAGCAGAGCGGGCTCAGCACAGGGATTCATCTGCGCAAGGTGCTGCCGATCTCGATGCCTATGCCGCAGTCGAAGGTGTGTGGAGAGACCTTGGCTTATCCGCACCCGCACGTCGCGCCCTCATCGATGAGGGCTACTACAAACTCAGTGATCTTCGTAAGACCTCACTTGATGCAATCAAAGACCTTCACGGGATGGGTCCTAATGCAATCCGCATCATCACCTCTGCGATGAAGAAGGCTGATCTCTCCCTCAGGAAGTAAGTAGCTGGCGAAAGTAGCTCCCTGCAAGTCGCTCGCAGGTGAGAAATGAGGGCAATTTCTCTTTCTATTTTCCTTCCGTTAATATCTGCCTTGTTCACGAGTTCTACGTATTAGCCCCGGCTTAGTAGACGGCAACCCTCCACCGCGGTGGGGTGCTCCGGGTGACGAACAGGTCAGATACTGACAAGCGCGTAGAAGGTCTACAGCCACATCTCGCTTACTTAGTACTGACATCTACTGCGATGGAGAAATAACATGTCTAACAATTGGTCATTTGAAACCCTGCAGATTCATGCAGGCCAAACTGCAGATCCGACAACAGGTGCACGTGCACTTCCGTTGTATCAGACAACTGCTTATCAATTCCGCGATACAACGCATGCTGCAAATCTCTTTGGTTTAGCAGAGCTTGGCAATATCTACACCCGCATCATGAACCCAACGCAAGATGCTGTCGAACAGCGTCTGGCCGCCTTGGAAGGTGGCGTTGCCGCACTTCTGGTTGCATCAGGTTCTGCTGCCACTACCTACTCAATTCTCAATGTTGCAGAAGCTGGCGATCACATCGTCTCTAGCCCAAGTTTGTATGGCGGAACCTACAACTTATTCCACTACACACTTCCAAAGTTCGGCATCGAGGTCACATTTGTTGATGATCCAGGCGACCCAGAGTCATGGAAGAAGGCTGTGAAGCCAAATACAAAGGCTTTCTTCGGTGAAACTATCGCCAACCCAAAGAATGAAATTCTCGACATTAAGGCGATTGCAGATATCGCGCACTCAATTGGTGTTCCATTGATTGTCGATAACACCGTTGCAACCCCCTACCTGATTAAACCAATTGATTTTGGAGCAGATGTCGTTGTTCACTCAGCAACGAAGTTCCTATCAGGACATGGCAATGCAGTCGTTGGTGCGATTATCGATGCCGGAAAATTTGATTACGCACAACATCAAGAGCGCTTCCCTGGCTTTAATAAGCCAGACCCTAGCTATCACGGCTTGATCTTCTCTCAAGCGCTCGGTGTTGGGTCAGCCTTTGGTGCAAACTTGTCATACATCTTCAAGATTCGTTTGCAGTTACTTCGCGATATTGGAGCTGCAGTTTCACCATTTAACGCATGGCTTCTTGCACAAGGTCTTGAGACTCTCTCACTTCGTATGGAACGTCATATTGAAAATACGAAGGCCGTTGCAATATGGCTTGAAGCCCACCCAGATGTGGAGAAGGTCAACTACGCCGCTCTGAAATCTTCACCTTGGCATGCACTTGCAAATCAGTATTCGCCGAAAGGTCCAGGTGCAGTTCTTTCATTCGAACTTAAGGGTGGTGTAGAGGCCGGGAAGAGGTTTGTCGAATCTCTCGAACTCTTTAGCCACGTTGCCAATATCGGCGATGTTCGCTCATTGGTTATTCATCCTGCAACAACAACGCACTCGCAGCTATCTCCAGAAGAGCAGCTTGAGGCAGGAGTAACTCCGGGACTTGTTCGCTTAAGTCTCGGCCTTGAAAATATTATCGATATCAAGGCAGACCTTGAAGCAGGTTTTACAATCGCTCGAGGTTAAGAGCTAATTGATAAAGCTGTAAACAACGAGAAGGCCGCCAACGGTGATCACAATCGCTGTGGCGGCTTTTTTGTTGAGTTGATCTCTTCCGACACTTGTGAATGTGGAAGCAAGGAGCAGCGCACCAGGAACAACCAAGAGCAAGCTGTGGGCAAGTACTGAGGATTTACCTGTCTGATATCGCAGATTGATGAGTCCCAAAGCTAATAATAGGTAGCCACCCATACGGAAATTATTGATTCGCTGCATGTTCATGGTGCGATAGTAAAGCAGAAGGGCGCCAGTTATCCGACGCCCTTCCGTTAATTACTTATTAACTTTGTAAGTTAATTAGTGATCTGCTGGCATACCTTCTGCGTGTGACTTCATGCGTGCGATCTTCAAAATTGTAAGACCAAATACGCACTTCGCGAGAATATCTGCAACGGTGTAACCAACCTGCACACCTACGAATGAACCTGCTGTTGCGGCACCGTTCATTCCAAGGATGTAAGAGATTGGGTAAACGCCCCATGTAGCAACGAGAAGCAGACGCAAACGTCCAACTGTCTCGCCGACGCCAGCAGGCTGACGTTCCAATGACTTTCCAAGCTCTACGAAGAGAACGTAGAGGATGTAGATGAATGGGATTGTTGAAAGAACACCGTAAAGGACCTGTGTGTTCTTAACTGTTGAGATCTGGCCTGGGTAACCAAGTGCGATCATCGCAGCTGATGCTGGAACAAGGCGTGTGATGAGTGAACGTGAAACTTCCTTAGCAAGTGCCAATACTGCAATAACTTCTACAAGTAGAAGTGGGACAGTGAGAAGCCAGTCAACATAACGATAAGCCTCGTTGAATGCGCCTTGGTCTCCTCCGAGCATTACTGCGTGGTCCTTTGAAGCTTCAGCGAATGAGTTAAAAATTCGGAAGTAGTGGTATCCAGCAATGAATGTAACCATTGATGAAAGAACTAGTGCATTGCGGTACTTAGGAAGAACTCGTGACTGTGATACCAATGTATACACAGTGCAAGCGAGCATTGAGATCAGACCGAATGAGAAGATGTTATAAACAAGATTCCACTGGTTATTGTCGAGTGTTACTGACATCTAGTAAGCCTCCATGAGTGCTGTTTCACTGCCGACCATTCGGTTGGCACGGCCCGAAATCCATGAAGTCCTCGAGGAGCCTCAGTGATGACTGACTCTCAAATTGTGGACTATCTGCCAAGGGTTTGCACCGTTATTTGGGACAATTTTTTACTTTTTTTCACCGTATCTGAGCCTAATTGCGACCTCGAATCAGAGATACTGCCCTATTAGATACCCTTATTGGGTGCGCACCCAGCTTCGAGAGTTAAGCGGGTACAAGGGCTTTTCAAGCCTGGCCTTCTCCCGCTTTATCTCCAATGTCGGTAACGGCGTCTCACCAATCGCACTCGCCTACGGCGTTCTCAGTCTGCCCCACGCCACAGGTCGGGACCTTTCCATCGTTATGGCAGCGCGCTTTGTGCCGCTACTCGCATTCATGCTCTTCGGTGGAGTTCTCGCAGATAGGTTCCAGCGAAATCGCCTTGTTGGTGGAAGCGACATGCTTGGAAGTTTCTTAGCTGCAATCAGTGCAATCTCTTTGATCGCAGGTTTCTCAAGTACTTGGCTTCTAGCGCTGATGGGCGGCCTCTTCGGAATTCTCAATGCAATCTGGTGGCCAGCAATGTCTGGCGTTCTTCCAGAGATTTTGCCGAAAGAGAAGTTACAAGAAGGAAATGCTGTCATCGGCTTGATGACAAATATCGGTTACATCCTTGGAACACTTTCTGGTGGAGTAATAGTTGCCACGGTAGGGGCTGGATGGGGACTACTCGTTGATGCAACTTCATTCTTTATCGCAGGAGTAATCGTCTGGAAATTGCCACTGATTGGAAAGATCAAAGAGAAGAGCCCAGGAATCATTCACGACCTCGTGGTTGGGTGGAGAGAATTTATCTCTCGCAGTTGGGTTATCGCGATGGTTATCTCATTCTCACTGATCAATATGGCATTTGAAGCAATGCTCTCAGTGCTGGGGCCGCTTAACTTTAGTAATCCCATCACTGGACCTAGAGCATGGTCTTATAACTTAGCTGGTATGACTGTTGGAATGTTGCTCGGTGGAATCTGGGTACTCAAGGTCAAGATTGGTCGCCCGCTCTATCTTTCGATGGTCCTTATCGCCTTCTCTGTCATTTGGGATTTCGCACTCGCCTTTGACTATTCGCTCCCAATCACCGTTATTGCATCTATCTTCTCTGGGATAAGTATCGAAGTCTTTATTGTCACCTGGAATACCTCACTGCAGAGCCATGTTCCAGAGGAGTCATATTCACGGGTGAACTCTTATGACGCTTTAGGATCGTATGGAATTGCACCTCTTGGAATCGTTGCAGCTGGCCCACTTGCTATGCTCTTTGGAGTAAATACAATTCTCTTTGCATCCGGGGCAATCACCCTGGTTGCATCAGTAGCCGCGCTGCTCGTTCCCTCTGTGCGAAACCTCAGAAACGATTAGGCTAATAAGATGATTGCAGAGCCAGTCCCAGTACCACCTAAATTACGTGGCTGGTTTCATCTTGGGGCAACTCCCGTTGTAATTATCGCCTCGCTTATCTTATTTATCTTGAGTAAAGAATCATTTAAATTTGCAGTAGCTCTCTATTCAATTACAGCAATCATGCTCTTTAGCGTCTCGGCTGTGTATCACCGCGTTCCATGGGTTCCATCTAAGAAGAAGATTTGGCGTCGTTGGGATCATGCAAATATTAATCTGCTCATTGCAGGTTCCTACACTCCTTTTGCAGTGGCACTTCTTAATAACCACGATCGCGATGTGCTGCTTGCTGTTGTGTGGACTGGCGCTTTGATGGGTGTTGCGCTTCGAGTTTTCTGGGTTGGAGCACCACGCTGGCTCTACGTTGCAAACTATTTACTTCTCGGATGGGTTGCAATTATCTACACACCGCAGCTCTACAGAGAGGGTGGTCTTTGGGTGTTACTTCCGATTATTATCGGCGGGCTGCTCTACTCGATAGGCGCGATTTTCTACGCCCTCAAATTGCCCGGTAGATATGCCAAGTACTTCGGCTTCCACGAGCTCTTCCATATCTTTGTGCTGGCAGCATGGATTTCGCAGTATTTGGCGGTCTCCATCGCCATTTACCGAAAGTAGCCTGATGCCCTAATCTTGGGCACGAAAAGACATTTCCGAGTTGATGGAGAGTTCCTACAATGGCAGAGAAGACGTTCCGTAGCTGGGTTGGTTTCCGCGAAGAAGAAGAGCGCGCTCCCATAGCTAACCCTGTCGACCGAATCCGCGAACTTGAATCCCAATTAGCAGATCTTCGCTCACGTCGCGATATCACAGGTTTAAGCCGCGAAGAGTTTGAAATCCTCGCAACTGAAACTGCGATGTCGATGATTAAATCTGCTCAAGCTCGCGAAGCAAAGGCAATTGGTGTATCCGAACGTGTGATGGCAGAGACTTCTCGTAACGCAAAAGACGCTCTCGAAGGCGCGGAAAATAAGGCACGCAGCATTCTCGCAGGAGCCGAATCCCGCGGGCGTAAATATATTTCAACAGCCGAAGCAGAAGCTGCCGAACTTGTCCGTGATGCTAGCCGCCAAGGAGATTCGATTATCGATGCAAAGCGTCGTGATGCATCGGCTCTAACAACAGCTGCTCGTCGCGAGGCTGAGACTGTCATAGCAGAGGCTTCAGAGAACGTCACCGAATACCGCGCATGGCTTGCAGATATCCTCGTCGAATCCGAACGTCTCTACCGTAGCCAAGCTTCAGCGCTTTCAGCTGCCGAATCTGCAATTGCGCAATCTCGAGAAAAGTTGGATTCATCATTTGCTCGTTTGGCAAAGATGCAGCAAGTCGTTGATAGCTCACTCAATGAAGATGGCACTGTAAAGAAATCTGCGCCAATTCGAGTTGAAAGCAAGCGCACTCGCACTGCTATCGCCGCACCAAAGAAAACTGTCAAGACAACTGCAAAGAAAGCCGTCAAGAAAACTTCAGCAAAGCGTAAGTAATTTCGATGGCTACCAAAAGAGGTATCCAGTACATCCCTGCAATAGATGGACTGCGTGCACTCGCGGTCATTGCTGTGATGTTCTACCACCTCGGCTTTACATGGATTCCGGGTGGATTTCTCGGCGTTGATCTCTTCTTTGTCATCTCAGGCTATGTCATCACTCGATTATTGCTCGATTCAATCGCGCAAAGTGGGGGGTTAGATCTACGCGGTTTCTATATCGCGCGAGCACGTAGATTGCTTCCAGCCCTTCTTTTTATGGTGGTTTCAACAATTATTGCAATTGGAATCTGGGCCCCAGATACGATCAAACGGCTGCTTACAGATACCCCTTTCTCCCTCACAGGCACAATGAATTGGTGGCTTGTCGCCCATCATCAGGATTACTTCGAAAATATTGGTCGCCCACCACTCTTACAGCACACCTGGTCACTTGCCGTCGAAGCCCAGTTTTATTTAATCTGGCCACTGATTCTCTACTTCATTCTTAAACGTTTAGGTAAGAAAGTCATTCCTGCCGCCTCACTCGTTATAGCCGCTGCATCTGGAGTCACTCTTCTCTTAGTTTCGTTCTCCCTCGATTCATCTAGCGCTTCTAGGGTAAGCCACGTCTACTTTGGAACAGATACACATAGCATCGGCCTCTTCCTCGGAGCAGCACTTGCCGTTAGCTGGATTCCGCAAAACTTCACCGTCAATGTAACGAAGCAGGCACAGAACTTTATTGATGGCGTTGGAGTCATTGGCTTCATCGGAATTCTTGGCTGTTTCCTCTTTATCGATGAGACCCAGCCAACACTCTACAAAAGTGCATTTCCACTTGCTGGTTTATTTGGCGCTGCAATCATTATGTCTGTTGTGCATCCAGCCTCACGCTTTGCACATATCTTGCAGAACCCGGTTCTTCTCTGGATTGGCGAGCGTTCTTACTCAATCTATTTATGGCATTGGGTTATTTTTCAGGTAACTCGACCATCGGTAGATCTTGCAGGACAAGGGTGGGCCCTCTACGCGCTTCGCATCTTGATTGTCTTTGCACTCAGCGACATTTCTCTGCGGTTTATCGAGCTACCAATACGCCGCGGAGTTTTCCAATATTGGCTCAAAGGTCTTAAATATCGGACTAAAAAAGATCGCAATCTTCAGACGCGTGCTGTTGCAGCTCTTCTCGTAGCTCTCTTACTTATCGGTTCACTCGTCAGTGTCCGAGCGATACATATTTCTCAGCAGCAGCGAGTCACACTAGAGGCATCACTGACTGCTAAACCATCAGAGATTAAGGCTGCAACAACAGGTGGGCTATGGGTGACTGGTGACTCGGTCATCCTCGGTATTCGATCTGTATTGGGTGAAAACCACCCCATCACCTTGATGAATGCGCGTATCGGAAGGCAAGCGCCAGAGCTTCTCGATGTCATGCTTCATGACAAGGCACAGGTAGTGGGGTCAACTGTGGTCTTTGACTTGGGTAATAACAATGCACTGACTCGTGAACAAGTGGTTGCAATCTTTGAAGTCGTCAAAGATCAGCCGAAAATCATTGTCATAAATACTGCGGTTCCACGCCCTTGGAGAGATAGTAATAATGCACTTGTAGCCGATGTTGCGAGTACGTATAACCACGTGAGAATTATTGATTGGAATGCCCTATCACAAGGGCACCCAGAATATTTCGCACCTGATGGAGTTCACTTAGTACCAACGGGAGTTCTCGTCTACGTTGCAGAGATAGAGAAGTACTTATAAATAAAAAACCCCGCCCAGTTATGGACGGGGTTTCTCTGTAAGATTTATTCGAATGCGCCTGCAAATCCAAAAGCTTTAGCAACTCCCATTGAGCTATCTGCATAGACTGCAGTGACACGGAATGAGGTTGATCCATCTTCAGACTTCTTTGCAAATTCTGCAGAAAGTGTTGTCGCTGACACTTCTGAAACTACAGTCCAAGCACCTTGGTTTGAACGAGTCTCAACTTTGTAACCTTTGATATCTCCCATCGGTGCGACCCAAGTAATAACCATGGTCATCTTGGAGCTATCTTTCCAATTTCCGATAAAGCGAGATGGTGCTTCGCCTGTAGCGGCATCCGTAGCCATTGGTGATTCGCTAGCCATTGGTGATTCGCTAGCCATTGGTGATTCGCTAGCTGTCGGTGTCGCAGCAGGGCTATCTGAGTTCTTCTTCGAATTTGAGATAACAATTCCGCCGAGTAGAACAACTCCAACGAGAACAAATAAGAGAACCTTGCTGGATGAACCTTGCTTGGGAGCTGCAGAAGGCTTAGTGGTTGCTGGACGTGGTGCTCCCGGAGTTGTTGAAACATTGACGCCAGCGCCACTTGTTCTTGGAACTGCTCCAATAACTACCTTTGAAGGAGCTGACTTCTTTGCAGGAGACTTCTTCACGGCTCTCTTAGCGACTGTCCTCTTAGCAACAGCCTTCTTTGCAGTTGTCTTCCTTACCACTGACTTCTTCTTCGCCACAGTCCTCTTAGCTGGAGACTTCTTCGCCACAGTCCTCTTAGTTGGAGA
>JBBAMS010000011.1:44128-46268 GCA_040402415.1 Candidatus Planktophila sp.
GCTGTTGACTTCTTGGCTGTTGACTTCTTGGGTGCAGCCTTCTTAGCTGCGCTCTTCTTCTTTACTGCCACTGTGTATCTCCTTGCGTTATGTAACGGTGGAATATGGGAAAAGTTTAACCTAGGGATTTAAGCAAAGTGATCACATGCGGTGCAATTGCCCGCAGTGATTTTCCTCGGTGGCTGATTGCATCCTTCTCATCTGCGCTCATTTGTGCGCTAGAGAGCTCTAAACCTTCTGGCCGAAAGATGGGGTCATAGCCAAATCCGTCTTGGCCTATTGGGGCGCGCAAAATCCACCCATCGAAGTGAGCCTCCTCGGCGTGGCTACGTCCATCAGGGAGATAGAGCGCTGCAACGCATGTGAAATGTGCCGATCTATCTACATCTGCAATACCGCTCATTTGGTCTAATAACTTTTCAGTATTTGCCGCATCATCGCCATGCTCTCCAGCCCACCGTGCGGAGAAAATTCCTGGATCTCCCCCAAGTGCGTCGACACATAAACCACTGTCATCTGCAATCGCTGGAATTCCAGTGGCAAGTGACATCTCTCGAGCCTTCTTCAGCGCATTCTCTTGAAAGGTAGCTCCATCTTCAATGACATCATGAAGATCAGGAAACTGATCGAGGCCAACTAATTCGATCTCACCAGGTGCAACTACATCAAGGATGCGACGAAACTCTTCAATCTTTCCTTTATTGCGCGTTGCAAGTAAGAGCTTATGTGGCATTACTTGGAAAGTGCTTGCTTCTGTAGATCTGTAAGAGTTTTGCACCCAGCGACTGCAAGGTCGAGCAATGAATCAAGGAGTGCACGATCAAAAGGTGCACCTTCTGCAGTTCCTTGCACTTCAATGAAGCGGCCATCTCCTGAACAGACAACATTCATATCAGTTTCAGCGCGAACATCTTCTTCATAACAAAGATCTAGCATAGGAACCCCTTCAATAATTCCAACGCTTACCGCCGCAACTGAATCAGCAAGTGGCTTTGCACCGGCTTTGATGTGGCCCTGCTTCTGTGCCCAGGTGATTGCATCAGCGAGTGCGACATATGCACCTGTGATAGCTGCGGTGCGTGTTCCACCATCTGCCTGTAGAACATCACAGTCGATAACAATTGTGTTTTCTCCAAGCTCTTTCATATCGACAATCCCACGCAATGATCGTCCAATGAGGCGAGAGATCTCTTGTGTACGACCACCAAGTTTTCCCTTCACACTCTCGCGATCAGAACGGGTATGTGTTGCGCGTGGAAGCATTGCGTATTCAGATGTGACCCAGCCATTTCCAGAATCCTTTAACCAACGAGGAACTCCTGGGGTAAAGGATGCGACACAGAGAACGCGAGTCTTACCAAATTCAACGAGCACTGAACCTTCGGCATGATCGAGCCATCCGCGGGTGATCTTGATTTCGCGAAGATCGCTTACTGCGCGTCCATCGTTGCGTGCCATTGATTGCCCCATTTTCATAAGTAGTGCCTTGTGTTTAGAGATCTTGATGTAGTACGGAACCTACTTCAGGTCCTAAGAATCGACGTGCAAGTACTTCAAAAGCTTTTGCATCACCGGTAGCGAGGAATTTATGTGTGGCATGCTCTACTGATGGCTTGCGAAGGAGTGAGTTTTCAACCAGTACACGGTATAAATCCTTAGCAGTCTCTTCAGCGCTAGAGACCAGGGAGACCTGGTTGCCCATCACGTAGGAAATCACACCGGTGAGCAGTGGATAGTGGGTACACCCAAGGACCAAGGTGTCGACTTCTGCATTGATCATAGGTTGTAAATATTCTTGAGCGACTTTGGTGATGGTCGTACCCGACGTTTCACCTCGCTCAACAAATTCAGTGAAGAGTGGGCAGGCTACGGATTCAATCTGCAACTGTGGAGCTGCAGCAAAGGCATCGAGATATGCCTTTGAATCAATAGTGGCACGAGTACCTATAACGCCGACTTTTCCTGTGCGCGTTGCTGCTACTGCGCGACGAGCTGCCGGCTGAATCACTTCAATTACTGGAATCGAATAACGTTCACGGGCATCGCGCAACATAGCCGCACTTGCAGTGTTGCATGCAATCACAATTGCTTTAACACCTTGTCGCACAAGAAAATCGAGAGTTTCGAGAGCAAAGTCGCG
>JBBAMS010000012.1:0-33671 GCA_040402415.1 Candidatus Planktophila sp.
CCTTCGCGCGCACGAGTTAAGCCTTCGGTGCCTTTCACACCGGGGGCTTTTCTTTTTGCCAATTAGGCTCAACTAGAGCTAAAAACTGGGCTTGTTTCTTCAGATAGCTTCCCAAATTCATCTGGCACTCTCCTTTTTTATCAGGCAGACTCTCTGGATGAGAAGCGGACGCATCCTGGCTCTTTTTATTGCCTTGACTCTTGTCCTCACTGGCTGCGGTGAAAGTTCTAAAATTTATGCAGCTTCTAAAGGAGAGGGTGTTTTCTTTTCAGTCCCAAAGAGTTGGCATGGATTGAGCAATGCAGCATTGAATAAATATGAAAAAGTTGCAGCGAAAAATCAAACAGATTCTCGACAAACGTTGGTCAAATGGCAGGTAGCTTACTCAACGACATCAGAGGTTAAGGTCTCACAAGTCTTTAGTTTGAAGCCAGTTAAATCGCCGTTAGTATTCGTAAGAGTTCGCGACATGACTGGATCTGAAATTAATAGTTTTTCTTATAACTCACTTCGTGATGTAATCGTGCCAATCACACAATTAACTGCGGGTGCTGATTTGGGAGTTCCTGATTTTAAAGTTCTCCTTGATAAGGAGATAGTTCAAAAAGGTGCCCGTGGCATTCAGACCATCTATAGCTTCACAATCGAAGGCACTAATCAGACACTCAATCAGACCGTACTAATGTCCAACGATCGTTCAACTTTATATATTTTCATGGCCCGATGTGCGACGACTTGCTATACAAAGAATAAGAAGGTTATGGAAGAAATTGTTAAGTCCTACACAGTTCAGGGAGCAAAATGAGTCAGTTAAAAAATGGGACCAGTAGACCTCGAGATACTGACCGTAAAACTCGAATTCATCTTTCCTTTTATGACCGTATCAAATTCTTAATTCTCTTCGGCGTTACTTTCTTAGTTTTGACATGGTCCAGCCTTGCTGGAAACCCAATCCTCAGCGTTCAAGATGCGCTCACGGAGACCGCACGTGCTAAATCCTGGCTTTTTGTTCTCGCGGCGGTCGAAGTGGTTCGCCAGGTTCACTTCCTCCTTGCTGAATTTTTAGCTCCATATCACGGCATTTGGACGAAGTATTTTTCCTTTGTTGATCGCCAAGTTCATAGATTCAGTGACTGGACTCGTTTTCGAATTTCGCGTGTCATGAAATGGGTGCTCGTCATCTTCCTTCTTGCGGTCATTCTTGGTGCTTTTTATAAGGAGCCTCCTATCAAGGCGCTCTTCTTGGCGCCAAAAGCCTTTCTTTCAGCCCTGCCATTGCTGGGGCAACTCCTATTCGCCGTCTTCTTCGTCATCATTCAATTTGGTGCAATTTTCTGGTTCTTGAGCCGCGGTGGTGTGGACACATATTTCCCTGACGATATTAGAACTCGATTTAGTGATGTCTGGGGACAAGACCATGTTCTCAATCGCATCCGTGAAAATCTTCTCTTCTTGGAAACACCAGAAGAAATTGAAAAACATGGTGGGTATGTTCCCGGTGGAATTCTTTTATGGGGCCCTCCCGGAACTGGTAAGACCCTTATGGCTGAATCAATGGCGGGAGAGACAGGGAAGCCATTTGTATTTGTAGATCCAGGTGCATTTACCAACATGTTCATGGGTGTTGGCGTGCTCAAGGTGAAGAGCCTTTTCCGTAAGTTACGTAAATTGGCGCTTCGTTACGGAGGTGTTGTTGTCTTCTTCGATGAGGCAGATTCACTGGGCAATCGTGGAATTGTCTCTTCAGGTGGTCCACAGCGGAACTCCACTATGGGAAAAACATCTATCTTCGAAAGCAATTGCCACGGTGGTACCTACCTCTCTGAATCAGCAGTTTCTGCGATTGCGCGCGACAAGTTTGTTATGGGTGGTGCTGCAGGTGGTGGTGGAGGTGGAGGAATGGGAACGCTGCAGGCACTATTGACTGAACTTTCTGGTTTAAAGAAGCCACGTGGTTTCTTTAACCGCGTTCTACGTAAGACACTTGGCCTGCGTCCAAAGAATCCACCGAAGTACCGAATTCTTGTCGTGATGGCTACCAATATGCCTGAAGCACTGGATGAAGCTCTTCTGCGTCCCGGTCGCATCGATCGTATGTATCGGGTCGGATATCCCAGCAAGGCAGGACGAGTTCGTACCTACGAAGGTTACTTATCCAAGGTCTCACACTCACTTACCTCGGAAGAGATCGACAAGATTGCAACGATTACTCCATATGCAACTGGAGCAACGATAAAAGACACCATTAATGAAGCTCTCATTATGGCTATCCGCCATGGTCGCACATCTATCGAGTGGTCAGATATTGTTAAAGCAAAGCAGCAGAAAGAACTGGGACCGTCTGAAGATGTTGAATATATCGAACGTGAGCGCCATGCAATTGCTGTTCACGAAGCATGTCATGCAGTGATGGCTCATCGCACTCGCCAACATATGTCCATTGATCTTGCAACAATTGAAAAGGGTTCTGATTATCTTGGAATGGTGGCAAGCATTCCGCCCGATGATCAATTCACCCGTTGGAAGAGTGAATACCAATCAGATATTTTGGTATCTCTTGCCTCCCTTGCTGGAGAGCGTATGTTCTTTAAAGATGATAATTCATCAGGTGTTTCTGGCGATCTTGAGAGCGCAACGACTATTGCCTCGCTTATGGAAGGTCATTGGGGAATGGGATCCACAATTTCATCTCACGTCAGTAACCGGCGATTTGAAATGGGTTCTCCAGGTGGAGGTAAAGGTAAAGAAGAATCTGAAAAGCAGATGCGTATGGCGTTAAGTGATCGTATTGAAGAGAACTTGAGTAATTTGCTCACTCAAGCTGAGGAGATATTGCGCGAAAATCGCAATCAAGTTCTGGCGTTAGCGCATGCACTGGAAACCTATAAAACGCTCTCTGGTGAAGATGTCGCAGCCGTAATTGACTGTACCCAAGGCTCTATCGTTGATGGACGTCCCTACCTTAACCCTGACTTCCTTGCTCAGATTGAGAAGTATCACGAGGCCTCTGTCGTCGCCCATCAAGAGCACCGTGCCCCTGATGTGCGTTTACCTGTGATTGGTTCTGCCAGTTTCGAGAGCTGACCCCATTGTCATTCTCTCTCAAGGTAATTAAGCGCGGATTGCTATAGCAAATTCACGGAAATCTTCAACCAAGAGATCAATCTCCATCTGGCCATGAGCCAATGAGATCAACCATTGCTCATCAAGTCCCGGTGGAGTGATGATTCCGCGGTTGAGCGCAAAGAGCCAATGTGCTTCGGCAACACCGAAATCGGTAGCTTTGTAATCGCGATAGTTGCGCACCGGTGTTGTTGACCATGTGACGCAGCCTTTCACTCCAAATCCGACAGTATGTGCAGGAAGTTGATACTCATGAATGATTTCATCGATACGAGTAAGCGCCTGCAAGTTAAGTTCTTCCGCGCAAGCCATAGCTTCATCCGTACAGATGCGATCCATGGCGCGAATACCAGCCATTGCAAGTGGATTACCGTTGAAGGTACCGAAGTGAGCCATCTTGCCATTGGTAACGAAGTCCATGTATTTCTTCTTGCCACCGAAGGCAGCAAGCGGAATTCCACCTCCGATTGATTTTGCAAGAGTTATTAGGTCTGGCTTCACACCTAAGCGAGCAGCGGCACCGCGTGAACCGGCTGTAAGACCAGTTTTTACCTCATCAAAGATAAGAATGACGTTGTACTGATCGCAGAGTTCGCGAACACGTTCGAGATATCCAACATCGGGCAGAATGATTGCAAGGTTTTCAAGAACTGGTTCGACGAGAAAACAAGCGATTTTCTTTGCATTTTTCTTAAACATCTTCTCAAGTGATTCGATGTTATTGAAAGGAACAACATAGATATCTCCTGGAACCAAGTTTGGTTCGATGTATGGAGTTGGCTTTTCGGCTTTGCCAGCTTTGTCTAGTGGTGGTTTAGCTGAGACAACAAATGGATCGTAACTACCGTGGTAGCCACCTTCTACTTTAAGGATGCCCATCTTCTCGGTCGCCGAACGAGCAACGCGAACTGCGTACATCGTTGATTCGGTACCTGAGTTGGTGAAGCGAACTTGATCGATACCGAAGCGCTGGCAGATTCGTTCTGCGGCATCGGTTGATGTCGGTGACGGTGTTACGAAGAGCATTCCCAGGTTGAGGGCAGATTGAACTTCTTCAACGACTACAGGGTTGAGGTGGCCGGCGAGCATTGCGCCAAAGCCCATTGAGAGGTCAAGGAGCTGGCGACCATCGACATCAGTCATATAGGCGCCCTTAGCCGAGACAATTGAAATTGGGTATGGATCCCAGTGCTGGAAGCTTGAGGTGACACCTAGAGGCATTGAGTTATGCGCGCGCTTGCTCTCGGCTTCAGAGCCCTTAGTATTCTTGGTAAAGAGTTCCCACTCTGCTGCAAGTAGTGCGGCAACCTTTTCAGGGGATATTGGAGTGGATGTTGTTGGTACGTAACGATGTGTAGCTCTATGTTGCGATTGGATCGCTGATTGTGTAGTCATTGTAAAGCTGTACGGCAAATGTCTCTGATTTAGAAACGGTTTGAGAAGTACTCTCCTTTTTGGTTGCGAATTAACGCAGGCTAAGTATCTCTGAAGGTAAAAAAGTTTGCAACTAATAGGGTTTTCCCGCGTGGCTTATGCGTAAAAAGTACCTTACTCTTCCAACATTTTCTCTAATTTACGTTTAAGTATTGTGACTACAACTGCAACAAGAGCTAAAAAGAATATTGCCCAGTAGCGTAAATATTTTTCGATAGTTTGCAATGAATTAGCAAATTCATAACCAAGCAGAACAACGATTGTTGAGAATACGATTCCACCAGCAGCGTTCCATTTGAGGAATTTGCGATAGGGAACGTTATTCATTCCGGCTAGCGCAGGCACCAGTGCGCGAAGAAGAGCTTGTGCGCGACCAAAGAAGATGGCACCACCGTGGTAACGATCAAAGATTGCTTGAGCCATTTTCCAACGCTTTTCTCCGACAAAGCGGCCAAAGGCATTCTCTTTTATGCGCGGTCCTAAATGTTTTCCAATTTCATATCCGACAGAATCACCCGCAATAGCAGCAACTATTGCACATCCAAGGAATAGCCAGACGTTCCAAACTCTTGAGTGAGCGAGCACGCCACCAATCAAGAGTGAAGTTTCACCTGGTAAGACGAATCCAACAAACGCCGCAGCTTCTGCAAACGCAAAGAGAATTAGAAGTGCGAAGAGCGGTACCTGCAAGTTATGTGCAACAAGAGTGTCAGCAGTGTGATGTATCCACTCTGAAATCGACATGCGAGAACTGTAGCTGAGCATTAAGGTTCCCGATATGAAAGCAGAGACTTCAGTCCCAGTTCACGAAATCATCGCAACACGTCGCAGCCCTCGTTCCTTCGATTCTGTAGCAGTAATTTCAGATGTAGATCTTCGCGGTGTCCTCGAGGCAGCTCGATGGGCAGCATCAGCATTCAATGGCCAGCCATGGCGCTTTTTTGTCGGAAAGCGTGGAGATGAAGTCTTTAGCCAAATCCTTACATCACTCGGTGAGTTCAATCAGAACTGGGCAAAGAATTCTTCCTCCTTGATTTTAGTTGCAGGGAAAACCACAAGAGGCGATGGAACTATTCATGCAGATTTTCAATATGACTGTGGACTAGCAGTTGCCCAACTTGTTATCGAAGCACATCACCGTGGACTTATTGCGCATCAAATGACAGGTTTTGATAAAGCCATAGCACAGAGTGAACTTTCAATCACCGTTGATTTGATACCAGTTGTTGTTATTGCCATTGGCACACAAGATGCACCAGAGAAATTAAGTGGTCCACTACTCGAGCGCGAAATAGCAAAGCGCGAACGACTTTCTCTTTCAGAGATCGTTATTAAAGGGTTGCCCGCCTAAAATCCGCTGCACCTAGAAGCGAGAACGAATCTCCCACAAATCTTTAAAGACTGGGTTAAAGAGGGTGCTTGCAAGGTATTCAACTCCGCTTGACCCGCCAGTTCCCATCTTGTGGCCAATCGTGCGTTCAACCATCTTTACATGGCGATAACGCCACTCTTGAATACCCTCATCGATATCAACTAAACGCTCTGCAATCATCGCAGCTTCAGGATCTTTCTGATGGACAGTAAGTAATACATCTTGCACTTGGCCATTTGATTGGTAGGCAATTGATTTATCACGGCTTACTACATCCATGGGCAATACGTACCCACGCTCACCTAAGTAATCTAAGAATGAATCCCAAATTGAATTTCGTGAAGTGATTACCTTGACCTCTTTTTGCACAGCAGGAGGCAAGTGGAAAGCTATCTTGCTATCGCGACGGCCCAGTATCGCCTCAACCATTCTAAATTGTGCAGATTGGAATCCACTCGATGAGGAGAGAAATCCTCTAAAAGCATTGAATTGCAATGGAGTCATCGTTTCGAGAATATCGATCTGCGCAACACAGACTTTCATAATCGTGCGAATGCGCCCCAAGATAGAGAGCGCGTAATGTGTATCTCCACTTTCAAGTACACGTTGCGCTTGCAGAAATTCATGAATCAATTGCTTGAACCAGAGCTCGTACGTCTGGTGGATGATGATGAAGAGCATCTCATCGTGCTCAGGGCCTTCAGAGAGAGGCTTTTGTAGCTTTAGTAAATCATCGACTGCAAGGTAGGAAGAGTATGTAAGGGCGGACTCAAAGTTTTCGCTCATGTGACTCGTGAATCCGATCCTTCAATTTGCTCGTATTGGCAACTTTCGGTGAGATCACGGATGCGCGCAAAGCCATCCCAGATTTCAACATAGGACGTTGGCAGTGGTGAAATCGCTAAACGGATTGCACTCGGAGTACGGAAATCTGGAATTACATTGGCAAATTTACGAAGTGCAATACATATTTTTGCCGCCTCTGGGTGACCAATCGAGATATGTCCACCACGTTCCTTTGGGTTACGTGATGTGAGCAAGTTATATCCCAGTGGTGCTAACCATTCGTCAAAAAGGTCAATCATCATCTGTGTTCCCATCGCAGCTTTCGATGCGATGACATCAATGCCAGCGTCTTCAATCATTGCATACGCAATCTGGACTGAACGGATACCAATAATTGATGGACTTGCAATTTGAAACCCACGAATTCCTTCGGCTTTTTCAAAGCTCGAACCCATCCCAAATTGATCTTCATTTCCAAACCATCCTTGGATTGGAACCTGCAAATCTTTCTGTACTCGCTTATTTACATAGAGCCATGCGGGAGAGCCTGGACCTGAGTTTCCGTATTTATATGTACAGCCCACAGCAAGGTCTGCACCATTGGCATCGAAGTTCATCTCAATAGCACCGGCTGCATGGCTAGCATCCCAGACGACTAGCGCCCCGTATGAACGAGCCAAATCGGTGACTGATTGAATATCTGTGCGCGCACCTGATCGATATTGAATGACTTCAAAAGTTACCAGTGCAACATCTTCAGACATATATTTCTCAAGTAGCTCGGCAGTAATAAGTTCGTTATCTGCAATGGTGGGATCTTCGTTATCGATGATGACAAGATTCAAACTCAGTTGCTTTGCGATTCCTTCGAGAATATATCGATCGGTTGGAAAATTTGCAGCATCGGTAATGATGGTCTTGCGCCCGGGCCGTGCGTTGATTGCTGCAAGACAGAGCTGATAGAAATTTACCGACGTTGTATCGCAGACAAGAACTTGTCCAGGTCCTGCACCAAGGGCCGCCCGGCCCAGTAAATCTCCTGCAACTTGAGCTTCATCAATCCAATGGCTCCAACCGGTGACAACTTCATTGCCCCACTCTTGAGAAAGAAAATCACTAACGGCCTTCACGGTTGCATGGGGAAGACGGCCCAATGAATTTCCATCGAGATAGCAGAGATTTGGGTCGGTAATTACGAATTTGCTGCGATATTCAGCAAGAGGGTCATTCTTATCGAGCTCCAACGCATATGCGCGGTCTGTGACCTTCATAGTTCAAAGGTACGCTCTCCTACCGTGGCGCGCAATGTAGTAAATATCGAAGAGGTTTCTAAAGCCTTTGATATTCGCCCACTTCTGGAGCGCGTATCCCTCGGTGTATCAGAAGGTGAACGCATCGGAATAGTTGGTCGTAATGGTGCAGGAAAATCTACGCTCATGAAAATTATTGCAGGTGTGGAAGAGCCAGACGCAGGTCGTGTGACAAAGACCAATGCCTCAAAGATTGGCATTCTCTCTCAAATTGATAGTGCTGCCCCTGATTCAACTGTTGGCGATGTTGTTATTGGAGATCGCGAGAAACATGAATGGGCAAGTGATTCGCAAATTCGCGATATCTTTACAGGTCTATTTGGAAGTTTCGACGACCATATCTTTGATCGCACCTTCGCCTCCCTTTCAGGTGGAGAAAAGCGTCGCGTTGGTTTGGCAAAGTTACTCATCGATGATCTTGATTTAATTCTGCTCGATGAACCGACAAACCACCTTGATGTCGAAGGAGTTGCATGGCTTGCAGCGCATCTAAAAAATCGTAGAGATTTAGCAGTCTTAGTCGTAACACACGATCGTTGGTTTCTCGATGAGGTAACAGATCGCACGTGGGAAGTAGTACTTGGGAAAGTTGAGGAGTATGACGGTGGCTATTCTGCCTTTGTGTTGGCTAAGGCCGAGCGTGCGCGACAATCGGGCGCAATGGATGCCAGACGCAATAACTTGATTCGAAAAGAACTTGCTTGGCTTCGTCGCGGTGCACCTGCACGGACCACTAAACCAAAGTTCCGCGTCGATGCAGCAAATGAATTGATCTCGGCAGAACCTGCACCGCGTGATTCAACTGAACTTTTGAAATTTGCCCTCAACCGTTTAGGAAATACCGTCTTTGAACTTCATCACGCATCTATTAAAGCTGGAGATAAAGAGCTGATTGATAACTTGACATGGAATATCGGGCCAGGAGATCGCATTGGAATTGTTGGCATTAATGGCTCCGGTAAGACCACGCTAATGCGTACTTTGGCAGGACAACTTAAAGTCGCATCAGGAAAGCTCGTCACTGGAATTACAGTAAAGATTGCCTTTCTTACTCAGCACTTAGATGAACTCGATCCCACATGGCGTTTACTCGAAGCGGTTGAAAATGTGGCAACGCATGTCGAGATCGGCAAAGGTAAGACTCTTTCTGCGTCGCAACTCTGCGAACGCCTTGGTTTTGATCGCGACGCACAATGGACTCCAGTTGGTGATTTATCAGGGGGTGAGCGACGACGCCTGCAATTAACTCGTCTACTTATGGATTCACCGAATGTCTTACTACTTGATGAGCCAACAAATGATTTTGATATCGAGACGCTGACCGAACTTGAAGATTTACTCGATAGCTATGGTGGAACCCTGATTGTTATCTCTCACGATAGATATTTCCTCGAACGCGTATCCGATCGTTTCTGGGGGCTGCTAGGTGATAAACATCTGCGCGATCTTCCACGTGGAGTAGATCAGTATCTTGAACAACGAGTTGCATCAATTGCCACTAGCGCAACTTTAGGAGGTAAATCTTCCGCTAGCTCAACAGCTGCAGAGCAGAGACAGCTCAAGAAGGATTTAACTCGCGTTGAGCGCCAGGTCGCAAAGGGGAAAGAACGCCTTGCTGTACTTCTGAAAGAGCAAGAGGATGAAGCATTTGACCCACAGCGTCTGATTGAAATTACTGCTGAGATCGAGAAAGTCCAAAGCGAATTACAGGCACGTGAAGAAGAATGGCTAGAAATTACTTTAGCCCTGGAAAGTTAATAGGATTTGTAAATGTCTAAGAAGACCCAGCGACTTGATTTTTTAGCCGCAATCTCAGGCGTCATGATTGCGCTGCAGGCACGCGCAAATGGCGAACTTTCCCACCGCTTAGGTAATGGAGTTGAAGCAGCTCTTGTCTCATTTGGCTCGGGTCTGATTATTATTTCTATTGTTGCACTCTTTAGCTCAAAAATTAAAAGTGGGGCCCAAAATCTTCGTGGTGCGGTTGCTCGCAAAGAGCTACCGCAGTGGACCCTATTTGCAGGTGCACTGGGCGGCAGTTTTGTGGCAGTACAAACTCATATTGTTCCTTTGATTGGCGTTGCCATTTACTCTGTTGCATCTATCGCTGGACAAACTGCTGTATCTCTCCTTGTTGATCGTATTGGTTTTACTGGTGGGGGAAAGAAACAGATCACCCTGCGCCGAGTTGGCGCCGCATTCTTTACCGTCTTTGCAGTCCTCATCTCTGTCCTTGATCGTATTGATACAAAAGATTTATCTCTCTTTGCAGTATTACTGGGATGTGTTGCAGGTGTAATTGTTGGGGTACAACGAGCGATGAATGGTCAGATTAATGAATATTCACATCAAAGTTTCACAACCTCATTTCTTAACTTCATTATGGGCACAACATTTCTCGTCATCTTGCTTGCAATACTTGCCATCTTTAGCTCTGAGAAAATAGTTTCACTTCCGGCTGGACCATGGTGGATCTACACCGGCGGAATCATTGGCGTTGTGTATATCGCCTTCACCTCAACCATTGTCCAGCACCTTGGAGTTCTTACATTTACACTCTTTAGCGTGGGTGGACAGCTCCTTGGTTCGCTCCTCATTGATTTCTACTCGCCAACAAATGGCGTGCATATCTCTATCTATCTTGTGACAGGAATTGCAATGACCTACTTAGGAGTTATCGTGGGCGGCGTGAATAATTCACAAGGCCGGAAACGATTGACGCACAAATAAAAAAAGTTGCTATTGCGTAAGAGGAAGTTCTTACCCATGGCAAAGTGGCTGCGTAATAACCTGCCAGAGTAATTCCGACGCCCCACAAGAGCGCACCTAAAACATTAGCTGATAGAAATTTGTAATAATTCATCTTCGAAGCTCCGGCAATCGGTGGAACAAAGGTGCGAATCCATGGAAAGAATCGTGCGGCAACAACTGCCCACCATCCGGTGTGCTTATAGAAAAGTTCCGAGCGCACAATCATTCTTTGAATTCGAGGCGATGTGCGCTTATCCAAGTAAGGGCGACCAACTACCCGACCAATAACAAAGCCAACCTGATCACCAAAAAATGCTGCGATAAGGGTTACGGATAGTAGAAAAACAATATTGATATTGCTCTTTGAGGCTGCCACTAGCCCAGCGCTGAAAAGAACAGAGTCCCCAGGCAGGAAGAATCCGAAGAGCAGACCTGTCTCAACAAATACGATGGCGCCCACAATTATGTAAAAGATAAATGGAGCGAGGGCTGAAAATTGTGCATCAAAGGATGCAAGTAAATTCATTACACCGACTTCTTTACAGCTGCAGCTACCTGAATAACTACATTGGGATCAAAGACACTCGGTACAATAAATGAAGTATTGAGCTGAGATGGACTGACACAATCGGAAATTGCTTCGGCTGCAGCAACGAGCAACTTGTCAGTAATTTTATGTGCCTGTGCATCGAGTAACCCACGGAAGATTCCGGGGAAGGCCAATACATTATTGATTTGATTTGGATGATCGCTGCGGCCCGTCGCCACAACAGTTGCATATTTGCGGGCAACAACAGGATCAATTTCGGGATCTGGATTAGCAAGAGCGAAGACAATAGAGCCAGGCGCCATCACTTTGATATCTGCTTCGACTAAGACATTGGGAGCACTAACCCCGATAAAGATATCGGCGCCCACCATTGCTTCATGAATCGATCCCTTGAAGTTTCTTTTATTTGAATTCTTAATAAACCAATCGCGCATTGCGCCATCAGATGTGGAATCGCTGCCGATTACTCCATCTTTGTCAAAGGCAATGATGTCTGCCGCACCACTAAGGACAAGTAGCCGCGCAATAGCAGTCCCTGCAGCCCCTGCTCCACTCATAACCATCTTGACCTCTGAGATATCTTTCTTCACAAGTTTAAGAGCGTTTCGAAGTGCAGCGAGTACAACAATTGCGGTTCCGTGCTGATCATCATGGAACACGGGTATATCGAGTAACTCGCGAAGGCGACGTTCCACTTCAAAGCAACGAGGCGCAGAGATATCTTCGAGATTGATTCCACCATAGACAGGTGCAATGAGTTGCACGGTGCGGACAATTTCATCGACATCTTGTGTATCAAGACAGACAGGCCATGCATCTACATTGGCAAAGCGCTTAAAGAGGGCGGCTTTACCTTCCATGACTGGAAGAGCTGCATACGGACCGATATTTCCTAGGCCCAGTACTGCAGAACCATCGGTAACGACAGCGACGGTATTGCGCTTCATCGTCAGGCGGCGTACATCAGATGGATCATCAACAATGGCCTGAGAAATGCGTGCAACTCCAGGTGTATAGGCACGGGATAAATCATCACGAGTTTTCAATGGAACCTTTGAATTGACTTCAATTTTCCCACCGAGGTGGAGCAAGAATGTGCGATCACTGACCTTACGAACGTTAAGTCCACTATGTGATGAAAGTGCATCATGAATCTCTTGAGCATGATCTGCATCAATGGTGTCGCAGGTGACGTCGACAACTACTTTTTCTAGCAAAGATTCAACGACATCAAGGGCGGTGATTGTGGCACCTGCATTAGTAATTGTTGTTGTTATCAGCGCAACTGGCTGGAGTTCGGGTGATCCTTCAACGCGAATTGTAATTCCGTATCCGGGTGATGTGGATGCCATTTATACGACTCCATAAAGTCGGTCACCGGCATCGCCAAGTCCAGGAACTATGTAACCCTTTTCATTAAGTTTCTCATCAAGTGCACCGGTGACAAGAGTTACAGGAACACCAGAATTTTTGAAGGCATCATCGAGCGCTTTGATTCCTTCGGGAGATGCCAGCAAGCAAATCGCCGTAATCTCATTTGCACCACGTTCGATTAAGTATTCAAAGGCAGCGATAAGAGTTCCGCCCGTTGCCAGCATGGGATCGAGAACATAAACCTGACGACCCGAGAGATCTTCTGGAAGTCGATTTGCATAGGTGCTAGCTTGCAGAGTTTCTTCATCGCGGACCATGCCAAGAAATCCAACTTGTGCCGTTGGTAGAAGTTTGGTCATACCTTCGAGCATTCCGAGACCTGCACGTAAAATTGGTACAACAACTGGTCGCGGTTCTGCCAAAACAAGTCCAGTTGTTTGCGTAACAGGGGTCTTAATCGTGACTGTTTTTGTGCGAACTTCGCGAGTTGCTTCGTATGCAAGAAGAGTGACAAGCTCTTCAACGAGCCGACGGAAAGTTGGAGAATCAGTTCTTTCATCACGTAAAACAGTGAGTTTGTGAGAAATCAGCGGGTGATTAGCTACATGAACTTTCATGTCCTCTACCTTACAGGGCTTTCTTTCCGTATCAATGAGTGCCAATATGGGCATATGTCAGAGGAATCCCAAGACTTCGCGATTGAGGCGTGGCATGAAGATGGACGTTGGTCTATCGCATCCTTACCTGACCCTGATGACCTAACTCACATTATCGCTCGACTCAATAGACAACAGACCAATGGTGGCTCAGTTGCTCTTATTTCAATTGATGATGAATTTTTCTTAGCGATTCGAGTTTTGGGATCACACACCAAATATTTTATTAGCGATGTTACCTGCGCGCTCGACTATGAAGTGGCTGCAGAATTTCTTGAGATTGCAGAACTCGATCAACCAGAAGAGGAAGACGAACCATTGCCAGCAGGAGACCTGGACATCTTTGCCGACTTAAGTATGCATAGCATGGAACTTTCAACGCTTTGCGATGATGCAGATTTATTTCCCGATGAACAAATTGAAGCAATTGCAAATCGTTTAGGATTTGGCGAACAATTGACAGAGCTATTGGAGTCATAGAAATTTCAATTCAGTCACCACAAGATTTAATGCACGAGGCGATTGTGATTGCTCGTGGCGCTATCGCATCTGGAGATGTTCCGGTTGGAGCACTGGTCATTAATAAGGACGGTGTTGTTATTGGAAAAGGTTCAAACGAGCGCGAAGCACAAAACGATCCAACCGCCCATGCTGAAATAGTTGCCATTAGAAGCGCAGTTGCGCGATTACAGAACTCAAGGCTTGATGGCTGCACTCTGGTTGTCACCCTCGAACCCTGCGCAATGTGTGCTGGAGCTATCGCACAATCACGAATCTCACACCTGATTTTTGGAGCTTGGGATGAGAAGGCAGGGGCAGTGGGTTCAGTCTGGGATCTCATTCGCGATCCTCGGTCAATTTTTAGAATGGAAGTGACTTCTGGAATTCTTGAAATTGAGTGCGCCGCGCTTTTAAAGGATTTCTTCTCAGATAAGTAGTTCGTATGAAGGATTGAAGATGGTAAGCGCACCGTCCTCTTCTCCAACCATTCCTTCGGCGCAGATCGTTGAGCCAACCTCAAGTCCCTTTAATTCTCGACGACCTATGAATTGCAAGGTAATGCCACCGGTCTCATCCCAGACCTCCACCTCTACGCCGGGTGCTCCACCCGATGGTGCGGTTCGGATGGATGAAACAGTGCCACGCACGTGCGCGCGACGGCGCCAGGTCGCTTGGTTAATCGCAATTACTTCCTTTGAGTAGTGAGAAACCTGTTCACTCTCGATTGCAGCTGGCTCTTCAACGCGGCGAGTCTGTGACTTCTCAACATGTTGAGTTCTTTCAGAAATAAAAGTCTCAGGGTGAACCAACTGTGTTTCTCCAGTAATAATTTTCTCTACATCAAAAGGAACAATCGTTGCTACAACTTGAGAAAGCTGAGAAATTGGGCGAGCAATTTCTTCAGCAGTTTGATCATGAAGGAGTCTTCCAAGGAACCGTGAATAAGACCGACGTGGCAGCAAGAGCGTTAACTCAACATCAGGCGAGGCAGTTGCTCGGATTGCATAATCAACTGCCGCATTTGCAATACGACGATCTGGACAATCAATAAATTCGATTGGAACATCTGATAGCCCAGGATTTGCAGCCCACGCTTCCTTAATTGCCTCGGCACGCACATCGTCGATGACGAAGTGGACAGCGGTGAGATCGCGTGGTTTGAGGCTTCGCGCATAACGAATGGAGCCAATAGTTGCAACGTCGACTGAATCCACAAGGACTGCAACATCGTGACGAGAAATAGTTGTTGCACGTGAAGCGCTCTTGCTGATTTTGAGCGCTGCTTGTTCGAGTCGGTATTGGCGGTTTAACCGTATGAGAGCGAATACAAGAATGGGTGTAATGACAATGATTATCCATGCACCTTCAGTAAATTTAACAACTGCGAAAATTACAATAATTACTGCTGAGACAGCACCTGAGAGCCAGTTGACTACAGCTTTGTAAACCCAACCAGGACCTTTCTGTGTCAGCGCACGTTTAGCCATTCCGAATCCAACGAGTGCGAAACCTGTAAAGACTCCGAGTGCGTAGAAAGCTACGAGGTGGTTCACAGAACCACCTGTAAAGAGAACTAACGCAGTTGCACCAAGTGCAAGAACGATGATTCCATTTGAAAATGCAAGTCTGTGACCGCGCTTGCTTAGTTGTCGTGGCAGGAATCCGTCATTTGCAACGAAGTTAACGAGATATGGGAAACCGGAGAATGCAGTATTCGCACCGGTAATAAGAATCAACATCGTTGCACCCTGCACAACATAGAATCCAATATTACCGAAGGTACCTGCACCAAGGGTCACCTTTGCAATTTGAGAGATAACTGTTGGAGTGCCGCTTTCGTAAGGTGTTGCCCAAATGCGATGTGCAAAGTATGAAACACCAAATACAAGCGAACCTAAGATTGCAGACATTATTACTAACGTCTTACGAGCATTGACACCTTCAGGAGCACGGAAGAGTGAAACTCCATCAGAGATAGCCTCAAGTCCGGTAAGGGATGAACCACCGTTGGCAAAGGCGCGTAAGAGGATAAATATGGCTGCAAAATTGAGCAGGCCTTTAGCTTCACCGATTGCTACTGCGCCATGAAGTGCCGCTGGATCAAATTTCGGAAGAGTTCCGTTGGCTATGCGATAGATACCCATTCCAAAGACTGTGACGAGTGAGAGAACAAATAGATATGTAGGAATGGCAAAGATGGCACCAGCTTCTTTTACGCCGCGCAAGTTTCCATAAGTGAGGAGCGCAATTACCGCGAGAATCATCCAGACCTTGTATGAGTGCAGACCATTAAATGTTGAAATAATTGCATCAATACCTGCAGAAGATTGAATTGCAACAGTAACAGTGTAATCAATCATGAGCGCGACAGCTGCAAGTTGTGAAAAGACTGGACCCAAATTATCTCGAGATACAACGTAAGCGCCACCAGATTTTGTATAGATCTGAACGACCTCACGGTAAGAAATTGTCACAATGACTAGTACAACAAGTACAACTACGGTCATTGGCATCAAAATATTAAATGCAGCCAGACCGAATGCCGGTAAAAGTGCTAGAAGAATCTGTTCAGATCCGTATGCAGAAGAAGAAATGCAATCCGATGAGAGAATTCCTAAAGCAAATCTCTTGCTCAAGCGTTGGTGAGATAGCGAATGCCGGTTTAGCGGCTCGCCAAGAAGGCGCTTTTTAACACGATAGAGAAGAGAATCTTTGAGGTGTGCGTGATCCTGTAGTGCATGTGGTGCAGGGGCGTTATCGCTCCAAGACTTTGACACTTCTACTCCCTCTGGTCTTGCCGCTAGACGTTGCAGATAATGCATCACGCCTGCGCAGGTAACCATTTCAGGTGACCCATCGTTATCTCGTAAGTATGCTTATCTTATGCGCACACAGTTATATATAGATGGTCAATGGGTCGATGGCACCGGAACTTTAGACGTTATCGATCCCAGCGATGGCTCGGTCATCGCCAAAGTCGCCACATCGAGCGATGAACAGAACCTTGCTGCTGTCGATGCCGCTGACCGTGCCGCAGCTTCTTGGGCAAAGACCGCACCTCGCGTCCGCAGTGAAATCTTGCGCAAAGCATTTGAAATGATGATTACTGAAGCTGATTACCTAGCAGAGCTGATCTCCAAAGAGAATGGAAAAGCACTTCCTGATGCCAAGGCTGAAGTGAATTATGCTGCTGAATTTTTCCGCTGGTTTGCAGAAGAGACCGTCCGCATTTCCGGAGATTTCCGCATGTCGCCATCAGGGGATAAGCGCATTCTCGTAACTCACCAACCTATCGGTGTCTCACTACTTATTACTCCTTGGAACTTCCCTGCAGGAATGGCAACGCGAAAGATTGGTCCAGCAGTTGCTGCCGGCTGCACAATGATTTTGAAACCAGCGGGAGAGACTCCACTTACTGCGCTCGCTATCGTTGATATTCTTGAACGTTGCGGATTGCCTAAGGGAGTACTCAACGTCATTCTTCCCGCACAGACAGGTCCTGCAATTAGCAAAGTACTTCATGATTCACGCATAAAGAATCTTTCATTTACTGGTTCAACTTTTGTTGGAAAGATTCTGCTTAAGGAAGCAGCAGATCAAGTAATTCGTTGTTCGATGGAGCTCGGTGGGAATGCTCCATTTGTTATTCTCGCAGATGCAAATCTCGAAGAGGCAGTTAAAGGTTTAATGATGGCAAAGATGCGTAATGGTGGCGCTGCATGCACCGCAGCAAATCGCATCTATGTTGCACGTTCTATCGGTGACAAATTTATTGCTGAATTTACTAAGGCAATGGCTGCGCTGAAGATGGGCGTTGGTCGCGAGGCTGGTATCCAACTTGGTGCAAGTGTTTCAATGAAAGAGAGAAATAAGATTGCAGAGCTCGTTGATGCATCGAAGTCACGCGGAGCAAAGGTTCATCTCGGTGCCACTACTCCTGAAGGTAGTGGCGCTTTCTATCCTGCAACAGTTCTCGAAGTTTCTCAAGATGATGAAATTCTTGCCAATGAAGTCTTTGGTCCCGTAGCACCATTCGTTCTCTTTGATACTGATGAGGAAGCTCTCAAGATGGCTAATGACACAGAATACGGACTTATTAGTTATGTATATTCAGAAGACCTTAAGCGCGCTATTCGTTTCGCTGAAGGACTTGAAGCAGGTATGGTCGGTATCAATCGCGGACTTCTCTCAGATCCCGCAGCGCCATTCGGTGGCGTTAAGCAATCGGGCCTTGGTCGCGAAGGCGGATTCGATGGAGTGCACGAGTTCTTGCAGACTAAATACATCGGTGTAGAGATCTAATTTCTTCGCCTGTTATTCACCTGACATTCACTCACAACTCTTGAGTAGTGGACTGCCTGGATGGATTATGTAACTGCTTCCCCAGCCGATTACTTGCAGTAGGAAGGGGTTTCTATGTCATTAATTAATGATCTACCAGAGTGTTTCTTGTGTCATTCTCAAGACCTCGAACTCGTGATGAATGCAGAAAACGGTCCAATGATTCTCTGCGACGAGTGCGGGTATTCAAGCTTGATGTCTAATAAGCATCTATCGCTACCAATTATTACAAACATCGCTTCGTAATTTAAATCTTCTTGCGTTTCAAGAATTCGCTGACAGCGCTGGTCCAGGCTGCTGGTTCTTCCACCCATGAAAGGTGAGAAGAGTATGGAAGACAGACCCATTCGGCACCTTTGATCTTCTTAACCAGACGCTTCTGAGTTTTGGGAGTTACTTCATCGAATTTTCCATTGATAAGAAGTGTCGGAACCTTGATCTTCCTCAGTTGATCTTCAACATCCCATGTACGCAATGAACCAATGGGAGCAAATTCAACTGGCCCCCACATCGCTGCGTACACAGTTGGATTGACTTCAAGTTGACCGAAAGCTTCAGCCACATCTGGTGTCATCGGGACACGAACTAAATGTTGCGTGGTGAAGTAGTCATTTGCTGCTTGGAATTCAGGTGAAGTGTAAATACCCTCGGCAATACCTTTATGAACCGCCTTGCGATGTCCTGCTGGTAATTCAGTGACAAGTCTTTCAATTTCTGGCAACCATTTAGGAATTGAAGCAAGTGAATTTGCAATGATAAGACCCCTGAGCCCCTTTGGCTTTTCTACTGCATGGGCAAAAGAGAGCATTCCGCCCCACGACTGACCAACAAGAATGTACTTCTTTGAAATCTTTAACTCTTTGAGAAGTAAATCAAGCTCTGTCTTGAAAAGTTCAACAGTCCAAAAATCACTTGGCTTATCACCCAGATGTGTTGATTGGCCACATCCAATTTGATCGTAGACAATCACGGGACGACCTGTCATTGCGATGAGATGAACAATTCCAAGTACGTAATTATGGGGAGCCCCTGGCCCACCATGTATTACGACCGCAGGAGTGAATTTGGATTTCAAATCGCCAATCACGCGATACCAAGTATTGCCGTGTTCCCATTTCATTGTTCCGGTGTTATCAGCAAACTGCACAGCCATCTCTATTCCCCATCTGTTGCGGCAACCAGTAAAGATACGCGGGGTGTGACGAGAGTGAAATAGCTTTTGAATGAACTTTCTGGCGGAGGATGAGGGATTTGAACCCTCGATAGGTTTCCCTATACACGCTTTCCAAGCGTGCGCACTCGGCCGCTATGCGAATCCTCCAGCGCTAAGGCGCGAGCCTCAACGCCCCAAGGGTAGCGGTGCTCGAGGTCAGCCCTGACACGCTAACTAGATTGCTAAGTAGTATTGGCTCAGATCTCCGGTGCGACGTCACCGTGCTGAACTCCCCCAGGGTAGGAATACAGCAAGGGTAGGTACGCTCTGGCGGGTGCACCGGAGGTCCCTAAAAGAAGTGAATAGGAAAGTCTCGGTCAATTAGAAGTGAATTGAATCGTGGCCTAAACGAGAGTAGATAAAGATGTCGTTAGCGTTATATCGAAAGTATCGCCCCTCTGTATTTGCAGATGTCATCGGGCAAGAACATGTCACTGTTCCTTTATCTAACGCGCTTGAATCCGGCAAAACTCATCACGCATATCTCTTTAGCGGCCCACGTGGTTGTGGCAAAACTTCTAGCGCTCGCATCATGGCGCGTTCCCTCAATTGTGAAAATGGCCCTACGCCTAATCCATGTGGCAAGTGCCAATCGTGTACTGATCTTGTTGCCAATGGTCCAGGTTCCATCGATGTCATCGAACTCGATGCTGCTACACACGGTTTAGTAGATGATGCTCGCGATCTTCGCGATAAAGCATTCTTTGCACCAGTGCAGAGCAAGTATAAGATTTACATTATTGATGAGGCCCATCAGCTTGGACCCGGTGCTTCAAATGCTCTGCTTAAAGTTGTTGAAGAACCACCAGCGCACGTCATCTTTATCTTTGCAACCACAGAACCAGAAAAGTTAATTTCAACTATTCGTTCTCGAACACACCACTACCCATTTCGTTTAGTTCCACCCAGAATCCTTGGAACACATCTTGAGAAAGTCTGCGAATCTGAAGGTGTTAAAGTTGCGAAGGGTGTAATTCCACTGGTAGTACGAGCATCTGGCGGATCTGTGCGCGATGCGCTCTCTGTCCTTGGTCAGCTTCTTGCAGGTTCTGGAAAAGATGGCGTTAGTTATGAAATTGCAATTCAATTACTGGGCTTTACCGATGGCGCATTACTTGATGATGCTATGGATGCAATCTCTGCGCGCGATGGTGCAACGCTGTTTAAGACAGTTGATCGTGTTATTGAATCTGGTCACGACCCACGCCGCTTCACACAAGATCTACTCGAACGTCTGTGCGACTTAATGATTGTCGATGCACTTGATGCAACAAATGCAAAGAGTGTCTTGCGCGAACTTCCCGATGATCAACTCGAACGCATGCGCGTGCACTCACAGAACATCGGACAAGCATCGTTATCGCGCGCTGCAGATATTGCTGCAGAAGGTCTCACCCAAATGCGTGGAGCAACAGCGCCACGTTTAATTCTCGAACTCATCTGCGGTCGCATCTTGCTTCCCATGGGCGACACCAGCGAATCAGGGCTTCTCGCACGTATTGAGCGTTTAGAGCGCGTGGAGTCGATTGCACCGCAAGTTCGAATTCTTGAAGCGCCTGCCAAGTCGGTTGGTCCGGCCGATTATGTAAGTCCTGCAACCGCCGAAGCAAAACGTGAACCAAAAACTTCACCGCCGAAAGAAGCTGACGGCGCAAAGGCTGTGAGCGAAGCGAGGGGCTTTGCAAGCCAAGCCTCTGAGCGAACCATGGATGTTGCTGGTTTAAGGAGGCTCTGGCCGGATGTTATTGAGAACGTGAAGAAGCGTCGTCGCTTAACGTGGTCACTACTTTCAGCAAGTGCACAGATCCTTGGCGTCGACGAAAAAATAATCACGATTGGTATTGTCAATGCTGGTGCGCGCGATTCATTTATTCGAAGCGAATCTGAAGAGATTCTGCGCCAAGCATTTATCGAAGTTGTGGGCTTAGATCGAATGATTGAGTGCACAGTCGATCCAAGTATCGATACAACTTCTACTCCTGAAGCTCGCGCTGTACGCACATCCGAAGCACCAAGTGATGCCACACAACTTTCAGGTGCGGCACTACTTGCAGCCGAACTCGGTGCAACAGTCATTAGCGAAAAGAATCACGACTGATGTCTACCGGAATGTATGAAGGTGCGATTCAAGATCTCATCGATGCTCTAGGTCGCCTGCCTGGGATCGGACCAAAGTCGGCACAGCGCATCGCATTTCATATTCTGCAATCAGATTCTGAAATCGCAGCGAACTTAGTTGAAGCTGTGCGCACAGTAAAAGAGCGCGTGAAGTTCTGCACGCAATGTGGCAATGTCTCTGAAGAGACTGAATGTCGCATCTGTCGCGATCCACGTCGCGATGGAACAAAGATTTGTGTTGTTGAAGAGAGTAAAGATGTCATTGCAATCGAACGTACTCGCGAATTCCGTGGCAAGTATCACGTGCTCGGTGGTGCCATCAGTCCTATAGATGGAATTGGTCCTGACCAACTCCGTATCCGCGAATTAATGCAGCGCCTTGCTGATTCTTCGATTACCGAAATCATTTTGGCCACCGATCCGAATCTTGAAGGCGAGGCGACAGCTACCTATTTAGCTCGACTTATTAAGCCGATGGGCATGAACGTCTCTCGCCTTGCATCGGGGCTGCCCGTAGGCGGAGATCTCGAATATGCCGATGAAGTCACGCTTGGTCGCGCATTTGAGGGACGCACCACCCTTTAGTCTCACTATTTGGGCAGCAGACCGTCTCACATATTAGGATTTCCTGATAATTGGGTAGCGCCATCTTTTCTCGTGCCTCACTATTAAGCCATGGGTCTGATCGTTCAGAAGTTTGGTGGCTCCTCAGTCGCTGATGCCGAGTGCATGAAGCGCGTGGCAGCCCGCATCGTTGCGACCAAGAAGGCAGGCCATCAGGTCGTCGTCGTGGTCAGCGCAATGGGTGATACCACTGATGAATTAATTGAACTCGCAAATGCCGTGACTCCAATTCCTCAGGGACGCGAACTGGACATGTTGCTTACTGCAGGTGAGCGAATTTCGATGGCAGTCCTTGCAATGGCGATTAATAATTTAGGTTTTGAAGCGTTGTCATTTACCGGTTCCCAAGCTGGAGTTATTACGGATTCAGTCCACGGGAAAGCGCGCATCATCGATGTAACACCAGGACGTATCCGTGAAGCAATCGATAGCGGTGCAATCGCAATCGTGGCGGGCTTTCAAGGTATTTCGCAAGATACAAAGGACATAACAACTCTTGGTCGAGGTGGATCTGATACAACAGCGGTGGCGCTCGCTGCTGCATTAGATGCCGATGTCTGCGAAATTTATACAGATGTTGACGGAGTATTTTCTGCAGACCCACGAGTTGTTCCTGAAGCTCGTAAATTAAAGACAGTTACATATGAAGAGATGCTCGAACTTGCAGCAGCTGGTGCAAAAGTTCTACACCTGCGTTGCGTTGAGTATGCACGCCGCTACAACTTACCTATTCATGTACGTTCATCATTTTCACCTAACGAAGGAACATGGGTGGTTGAAAACCATCCTGAAGGAGGCACCATGGAGCAAGCAATCATCTCTGGCGTAGCGCACGATAAGTCAGAGGCAAAGGTCACAATCGTTGGAGTCCCAGACCGTACGGGTATTGCCGCGCGTATCTTTCAAGCCATCGCTGATAACGACATCAACGTCGACATGATTGTGCAGAACGTATCTGCAGCAGCTACTGGCCTTACCGATATTTCATTTACTGTCTCAAAGACTGAGGGACAGAAGGCGACAGATGTTCTCAAGCGCATCCAAGGAGAAGTCGGATTTGCATCCCTTATCTATGATGACACCATCGGAAAGCTCTCTTTGGTTGGTGCAGGTATGCGTTCACACCCTGGTGTGACGGCTACATTCTTTGCTTCCATGGCTGATGCTGGCGTCAATATTGAAATGATCTCTACCTCAGAAATTCGCATCTCTGTCATTGTTCGAGAAGCAGATGTCGAGCGCGCAGCAAAGGCTGCACACTCGGCCTTTGGCCTTGATTCTGATCAGATCGAGGCAGTTGTCTATGGAGGAACCGGTCGATGACAACAAAGAAAGCAAAATCTGCAAAGAAACTTCCATCACTTGCAGTAGTCGGTGCAACCGGCGCCGTAGGAACAGTCATGCTCGATATCTTGAGCAAGCGCAAAAATGTATATGGTGAAATCCGATTGATCGCATCTGCTCGCAGTGCGGGTAAGAAGTTGATGTGCCGGGGTGAAGAACTCTCAGTTGTTGCACTCTCACCCGAGGCATTCGATGACATCGATATTGCGATGTTCGATGTTCCAGATGAGATTTCAGCTGAGTGGGCACCCATTGCTGCACAGCGTGGCGCAGTTGTCGTTGATAACTCAGGAGCATTTCGCATGGATAAGAAAGTTCCATTGGTTGTACCCGAAGTAAATCCAAAGGACATCAAGAAGCGTCCCAAGGGAATTATCTCTAATCCAAATTGCACAACTCTTTCGATGATTGTTGCAATGGGTGCACTCGATAAGAAATTTGGTCTGAAAGAACTCGTTATCTCCTCTTACCAGGCAGCATCAGGTGCGGGACAACCCGGTATTGATGCGTTGCATGATCAAATTTCAAAGGTCGCCGGAAAAGACCTCGGATCAGTTGGAAAAGACCTGCGTGGAGTAATTACAGATTTGGGCCCATTTCCAGCACCGCTTGCGATGAATGTTGTCCCATGGGCAGGTTCATTAAAAGAGGCTGGTTACTCATCTGAGGAACTCAAAGTTCGCAACGAATCACGGAAGATTCTTGGTATGCCAAAGCTGAAAGTTGCAGTAACTTGTGTGAGGGTTCCCGTTCTTACAACTCACTCACTTACAGTGCATGCAACATTTTCAAAGGTTGTCACACGTAAAGCGGCTCAATCTGTACTGAAGAAGGCAGAGGGAGTACTCCTCTATGACAATCCCGAAAAGATGGAATTTCCAACACCGGCGGATGTCGTCGGAAGCGATCCAACATGGGTCGGCCGTGTTCGTCAGTCATTGGATAATTCAAAGGCAATCGACCTCTTTGTATGCGGAGATAACTTACGCAAGGGTGCGGCGTTAAATAGTGCACAAATTGCAGAACTCGTTGCTGCAGAGTTCAACAAGTAATCGCAACTAGACTGCAACCATGACAATCGTTGTCGCGGGCGGAACGGGCCTTGCGGGCTCTGCAATCGTGCGCGCCTATCAGGCAACTGGGGCAGAAGTTATTGCGGTCAACCGTTCGGTAGTTGACTTTCTCGATCGTGATGCAACGACTGCTTTCTTAAAGAAAACTAAGCCAACACTGGTTGTTGATGCAGCCGCCAAGGTAGGCGGAATTGGTGCCAACAACGCATTTCCTGTTGAATTTCTCTCCGACAATGTGCGCATCCAGAGCAATCTGATGGAGGCGGCACATGCTGCTGATGTTGAAAAATTTATCTTCCTAGGTTCAAGCTGTATTTATCCTCGCGATTGCGCACAGCCAATTAAAGAAGAGTTTTTAATGACTGGTCCGCTGGAGGAGACAAACTCTGCTTATGCAATTGCAAAGATTGCAGGCATCGAACTTATTAAATCATTCCGTAAAGAGTATGGCCGCACCTGGATTTCATTGATGCCCACAAATCTCTATGGACCAAATGACAACTTCGAACTTCAGGGTTCGCATGTGCTTCCAGCATTTATCCGTCGCTTTGTTGACGCTGCCCAGAATAAAGTTGCAACTGAAACTTTGTGGGGGACTGGTTCGCCAAAGCGCGAATTTCTCCATGTCGATGATCTAGCCGCAGCAGTTGTGCATCTTGGTTCGAGCTATAACTCTTCCCAGCACCTGAATATCGGAAGTGGCGAAGATCTGACTATCAAGGAACTCGCGGCGCTTGTCGCGCAATTAGCAGGCTTTGAAGGCACAATTGCATGGGATTCATCAAAACCCGATGGAACTCCACGCAAGGTTCTTGATGTTTCGAAGGCACAATCGCTAGGTTGGGCACCGAAGATTTCTCTCCGCGATGGAATTGCATCAACTATCGCTTGGTATAAAGATGCATATGCAAAGGGAGTGGCCAGACGATGAGTAAAAAAGTTGCATTAATTACTGGTGTTACCGGCCAAGATGGTTCATACCTTGCAGAGTTCTTGCTGGCAAAAGGGTATGAAGTTCACGGCCTGATTCGTCGTTCTTCAACTTTTAATACTTCACGTATCGATCACATCTACCAAGATCCACATGACACAAATCCAAAGCTCTTCTTGCACTATGGCGACTTGATTGACGGCGTTGGACTTACCAACCTCATCCGCGAAATTAAGCCATCTGAGGTCTATAACCTCGGCGCACAATCACACGTTCAAGTTTCCTTCACCATGCCTCAGTACACAGGTCAAGTTGATGCTGTCGGAGCTGTTGGTCTTCTTGAAGCAATCCGTTCTGCTGACCTTGATATCCGTTTCTATCAAGCTTCAACTTCAGAACTCTTTGGTACAACTCCACCACCTCAGAATGAAGATTCAGTATTTCGTCCTCAGTCACCATATGCCGCAGCAAAGCTGATGGCGTACTGGTGCACAGTCAATTACCGCGATGGTTATGGGCTTCATGCAACGAACGGAATTTTGTTCAATCATGAATCACCTCGTCGTGGTGAAACATTCGTAACTCGCAAAATTACTCGCGCAGTTGCTGCAATCAAGGCGGGCAAGCAGGAGAAGGTATTCCTTGGAAATCTCGATGCTGTTCGCGACTGGGGCTATGCAAAAGAGTATGTCGAATCAATGTGGTTGATGCTTCAGCAAGATAAGCCATCGGATTATGTTGTTGCAACAGGCGTAGGGGCCACAGTGAAAGACTTCGCTGAAGCAGCATTCTCACGTGCCGGACTTAATTGGGCCGATCACGTTGAAACTGATAAGAAGTACATTCGTCCAACCGAAGTTGATGCGCTGATTGGCGATCCTTCAAAGGTCACAAGGGCTCTGAATTGGAAAGCTACGACTCATTGGAAAGAGCTTGCAGAACTTATGGTTGATGCCGATATTGAGGCGTTGAAGAAGTAAGTTAAAAAGCTGCAGTCAAAGTCACCAGTGAAACTTCTGGTGGACTTGCAACTCTAATTCGTGAGAACGGTCCTGTTCCCATTCCCGCAGAGACATTCAATAGCGGTTCGCCCTTCACAACAGTTACACCGCGGGCACGCCACAGCGGTAAATCACAGTTAGTTGTCAAAGCTTTTGATCCTCCTGGCCATGGCAATCGAACTTGGCCACCATGTGTGTGGCCCGCAAATATCGCATCCAAATTATCTTTCGCCATACCTTCAATGATGCGTAAGTAAGGGGCGTGCGTTACACCTATCGCAACATGGCATTTGCCTGCATCTCCTGCAACCAGTGAATAATCATCAAATTCAAGATGTGCATCATCGGTGCCACGGGCTTCAATTACTGTTTTATTAATTGTAATTGTGGTGCGCGATGTGTTGATGTTCTTCCAACCTCGAGCTTGCAACCCTGTATCTAATTCTTGCCAGTTAAGTTCAGAGCCATGTTTACGTTTACCGTGGTTGGGGAGCAGATACTTTAAAGGATTTTTAGGAATTGGCTCGTAGTAATCATTAGATCCAAAGACAAAGAGACCAGGAATATTAAGTAATTCATCTAAAGCATCAATTGCAACAGGAACAGCGTTCTTATGTGCCAAGAAATCACCAGTGCTGATGACTAAATCTGGCTTTAAAGAGATAAATGACTTGATATCTGCAATTTCTTCTCTACGCGCGGGTGTTAGGTGCAGGTCAGAGAAGTGCAGGATACGAATATCGTCGTGGCCTGCAGGCAAGATAGGCATCTCGGCCTCGCGGAGTACATAGGTCATAGTCATGAGAAGATTAACCCATGGGCCTAAAAGAGACACTAAAGAGCGACCTCACTGAGGCAATCCGCAGTAGCAACAAAGTTATCTCAGGCACGATTCGCATGGTGCTGACTGCAATTACAAATGAAGAGGTCTCGGGTAAAGAGGCGCGCGTGCTTTCTGAAGACGAGATCATCACCGTCTTATCTCGCGAAGCAAAGAAGCGCCGCGAAGCAGCAGAAGAGTTTGCAAAGGCAAACCGCCCCGATAAGGCAGCGGAAGAAAAAGCTGAAGGCGAAGTCATCGCTCAGTATTTGCCTGCACAACTTTCAGAAGATGATATTAAGAAGATGATTGCTGCAGCTATTGCATCGACTGGTGCCACAGGACCTGGAGATATGGGCAAAGTCATGGGTGCAATCAAGCCACAGATAGCAGGAAAAGCAGATGGAGCACTCGTTTCATCACTCGTCAAAGCAGCACTAAACAACTAACAGAATTACTGGAGTCAACTAATGAAATTCGAATATGCAACAGTTCCACTTCTTTCACATGCAACAAAGCAGATTCTCGATACGTGGGGTTCAGACGGTTGGGAACTTGTCACAGTAATCCCAGCACCAGGTGGCGAACAACTTGTTGCGTATATGAAGCGTGAGATTAAGTAATGCCTGACGTTCGTGCGAAGCTTGCTGAAAAAGGGCTAACACTTCCCATTACATCAAAGCCAATTGCAGCCTACGTTCCTGCAACTCGTACGGGTAACCTTGTCTTTACTGCCGGCCAGCTTCCCATGGTTGATGGAAAGATTGCCAAAGAAGGCAAAGTCGGCTCAGATCTCACCGTTGAAGAAGCAAAGGCACTTGCTGAGATTTGTGCTTTGAATGCCCTTGCAGCCGTCGAGTTAGTTGCACCGATTGATTCCATCGTGAAAGTCGTTCGCGTAGTTTGCTACGTCAATGGCGCTCCAGGATTTACAGCACAACCAGCAGTTGCCAATGGAGCATCGGAACTCTTTATGCATATCTGGGGAGATGCTGGAATTGCGGCTCGCAGCGCACTCGGTGTTGCTGAACTTCCTCTTAACTCACCTGTCGAGGTCGAGTTAACGGTTGAAATCGCGTAAACACTTATAACTGAAGTAGAAACTTTACGAGGAACCTTTCACAACTTGATGAAGAAGTTGTGCCCCGTCACTTACCGCGCTTCTCTAAACGCTCTACATCTGTAATCAATACCGCACGACCATCGAGCTTGAGCCATCCGCGACCTGCAAAATCTGCGAGAGCTTTATTTACCGTCTCGCGTGATGCGCCGACAAGTTGAGCGAGCTCTTCTTGCGTAAGGTCGTGGTGAACAAAGAGACCTTCATCGGTCTGCTTTCCAAAACGTGAACCGAGATCCATAAGAGCTTTCGCAACGCGACCTGGAACATCTGAGAAGACGAGATCGCCCACTGCTTCATTGGTGCGGCGTAGTCGCTGCGCAAGACGTGCAAGGAGGTGAAGTGAAACTTCTGGATTTCCTTTAAGCCAAGGAATTAACTTCTCGTGGCTAAGAGATAAGAGCTTTGCATCCGTGACTGCTGTGGCAGTTGATGTACGTGGGCCTGGATCGAAGAGAGATAGTTCGCCAAACATTTCGCCGGGGCCGAGAATTGAGAGAAGGTTTTCGCGTCCATCGCCGCTGGAAGTACCGAGCTTGAGCTTTCCATTGACGATGACATAGACATGTTCGCCCTCATCGCCTTCTTTGAAGAGGATTCCACCCTTGCTGATCTTCACTGAATCCATCGAGGCGCGTAGAGATGCTGCTTGAGCATCGTCCAGGGCGGTAAAGAGCGGGGCGCGTCGTACGACTTCATCTTCTTGTGGCACATCGGTAGTTTACTCGCATGAAGGCAGATAGCGAAACTCGGAAGGAAGCCAAGGCTATCTATCGAATCTTGACCAAGACATACCCCGAAATTCAGTGTGAATTAGATTTTAAGAATCCTCTTGAGCTGATGGTGGCTGTAGTTCTTTCAGCGCAGTGTACAGATAAGAGAGTAAACACGATTACACCAGCGCTCTTTAAGAAATACAGACGAGCAAAAGATTATGCAAAGGCACCTCTTGCAGAGATTGAGGAATATATATTCTCAGCCGGTTTCTATCACGCTAAAGCGAGACATCTCAAAGGACTTGGAACGAAATTAGTAGAAGAGTTTGAAGGCAAAGTCCCAGGAACTCTGGAAGAACTCATCACACTCCCAGGTGTTGGAAGAAAAACTGCCAACGTAGTTTTAGGTCATGCATTTGATATTCCAGGAATTACCGTTGATACACATTTTGGTCGACTCTCTCGCAGATTTGAATGGACCACATCTATGGATCCTGTCAAAGTTGAACACGAAGTTGGTGAATTAATTCCACAGAAAGAGTGGACCAATCTTTCGCAGCGAATGATTTGGCATGGCCGGCGCATCTGTCATTCACGTAAACCTGCATGTGGTGCATGTCCTATAGCTAAGATTTGCCCATCTGTTGGAATCGGTGAGATGGACAAAGAGAAGGCAAAGCTGTTGGTAAAGACCGATAAGGACTTCCGATGAAGAAGATTCTGATATTTGCACTTTCTCTCATCACACTTACTGGCTGTTCGTTAACGCAACCTATTCCAATCAAAGGTGAAGTTGTCAGCTGTGCTTCAATAAAGGTGATTGCAAGTACCGGAAATGCCCTTGATTGTCTCAATGGAACACCAGGGGTCGCAGTGGATTCGATTGTTGGTCCTGCGCTTATCAATGTATGGGGTTCATGGTGCGAGCCATGCAAGCAAGAGCTTCCGCACTTTGCTCACTTCCTTGCTCAATATGGAGACCGTGTGCAACTTATTGGTGTTGATGTTGAAGAGAAGAGCCCTGCGGTTGCAAGAAAATTTGTCACAACCCATGGCATGACCTGGCCAATTCTCTACGATGCTAATGGAAGCACTCGAGGAAAATTTGGAATGGGTGTGCCTGTAACCTGGTTTGTAGATGCCTCTGGCACAGTTGTTCATAAGAAGTATGGACCTTTTCACTCACCAGGGGAGATCCAACTCGATGTCATTAAGTACCTCGGAGTCAAATGATCTTTGATGCGATATTTGGAATCGTAGCGTTAGGTGCGCTCCTTAACGGTTATAAGAATGGTTTGGTTACGACAATTCTTCGTACTGCATTCTTTCTTGCAGGTGGCGTGGCAGCTATGTATTTCGTTGTGAAATATGACCAGAGTGGTTGGCTCATTCTTGCAATCATTATTGGTGCTTACGCAGCTGCCTGGGTGGGGACGCAGATTGCAAAGGCTTTGAAATTTACTCTCATCCGTGGACCGCTACGTTTTATTGATTCAGTTCTGGGTGCGATACTCGAGGTGAGTAAGTATGTAATTCTCTTCTATGTCGTCGGAACAATTTTATTATGGACACCCTGGGCGTTAGGTCAGAATGCGGTATCTGAAAGTAAGGTCTACTTACAGGTTAATAAACATGCACCAGCGTTAATTACCGTTATACGTCATCGTGTAGAAAAAGCAATATCAAATCCTCAGATATAGGGCCTAATCCTCGTCTTTAGAGGATTTCAAACCTTCTGAAATCAACTTCATTACATTGGGATCTGCAAGAGTTGTTGCATCTCCTACTGCCCGATTTTCAGCGACATCCTTAAGTAAACGGCGCATGATCTTGCCGCTTCGAGTCTTCGGAAGTTCGTTTACAACCATTATCTGGCGTGGCTTTGCGATAGCGCCAATTTCTTTTGTAACGTGGCCACGCAGCTCCTGAATAAGTGCTTCACCATCTGCATGTTTGATACCACTACGCAAAATAACAAAGGCAACGATGCCTTGGCCAGTGAGTGGATCTGTAGCGCCCACAACGGCCGCTTCAGCAACTGCTTCATGTGAGACGAGCGCGGATTCAACTTCCGTTGTTGAGATGCGGTGACCTGAAATATTCATGACATCGTCAACGCGACCCATCAACCAAATTGCACCATCATGGTCGAGCTTTGCACCATCTCCTGCAAAGTAAATTTCTGGAAAACGAGACCAGTACGTTTCTTTATAGCGTTCGTCTTCGCCCCATACACCGCGCAACATAGATGGCCACGGTTGATCAAGAATCAAAAATCCACCGTGCCCATTAGGTACTGGAACACCTTTATCGTCGACAACCTTGGCGCTAATTCCAGGAAGTGCTTTCATTGCAGATCCTGGCTTTGTTGCAGTAACACCTGGCAGTGGAGAGATCATAATTGCGCCAGTTTCAGTCTGCCACCACGTATCAACGATTGGGCAATTGCCACCACCAATTACTTCGCGGTACCACATCCATGCTTCTGGGTTAATAGGTTCACCCACTGAACCAAGTAAGCGAAGTGATGCAAGGCTAAACTTATTTGGAAATTCATCTCCCCATTTCATCCATGTGCGAATCAGAGTTGGAGCTGTATACAAAATAGTGATGCCATACTTTTCGATGATCTCGAAGATACGCCCCTTATGTGGAGTATCGGGTGTGCCTTCATAAATTACTTGGGTAGCGCCATTAATAAGTGGCCCATAAACCATGTACGAGTGGCCGGTAATCCAACCGACATCAGCGGTGCACCAATACACATCAGTAGTTGGCTTGATGTCGAAGACAACTTTATGTGTGTAGGCAACCTGTGTGAGATAGCCACCTGTTGTATGAAAAATCCCCTTTGGTTTTGCAGTTGTGCCGGATGTATACAAGATGAAGAGTGGGTGCTCACTATCAAAGAATTCCGGAGAATGTGTTGAGCTCTGAGAATCGACAAGGTCGTGCCACCAATGATCGCGACCTTCCATCCACACTATCTCTTGTCCTGTGCGCTTTACAACGATTACTTTCTCAACATTTGTCTGACCTTTGAGAGCATCATCAACTGCTGGCTTGAGTGCAAGCGCTGTACCTTTTCTAAATCCACCATCTGCTGTTATAACCAACTTTGCATCTGCATCTTGAACTCGAGAGAGTAGTGCTTCTGCAGAAAATCCACCGAAGACAACTGAGTGGATTGCACCAATTCGTGCACATGCAAGCATTGCAACTACAGCTTCGGGAATGAGTGGCATATAAATTGCAACGCGATCTCCAGCAGTTATCCCAATCGATGTTAGAGCGTTAGCTGCCCTACTGACATCGGCAAGTAGTTGTGCATATGAAATTGTTCGGGTATCGCCTGGTTCGCCTTCAAAGTGAAAAGCTGTGCGACTCCCATTGCCATCAGCAATGTGGCGATCAAGTGCTGAAACTGTTGCATTGAGTTTTCCGCCAACAAACCATTTCGCATAAGGAGATTCCCATTCGAGGGTCTTATCCCACTTCTTCTCCCAGGTAAGTGCTCGCGCCTGTTGATCCCAGAATGCGAGGCGATCTTTATCGGCCTCCACATAGAGGTCTGCTTTCGCATTTGCCTGCGAAGTGAATTCTGCTGTTGGTGAGAACGAGCGATCCTCGGTCGAGAGATTTTCGATGGAATCAGAGGCCATGTCGTTGAGGTTACCGCTCAAGTGCTGCTTTTTAAAGGCTTACTTATCAACAGATGAGTGCAAATGCTCATATCTGCATTTAACAAACTGCCAATAATGCGCACCTTCGTGAAAGAGAACAGAGATATGAAAGGAGAAAAATGACAGTTTCAGCATTTCTTGCAATTTTGCTCAAGGTGCTCAGTAGCCCCGCCCTCATAGCTGGCCTAATCGCCGCGCTTCAGAGAATGCTTCATCCGTAATCCACCTGCTGGCCCATTAAAAACGGCCAAACCCTCGCGTATTCAGTGCGCCGATTTTTCATACGTGGGGGTAGGTGGTTGGATTAGGCGTAAGCCTCACTCAAGACCCAATGGTGCGTCAGAGCGTTTACACACAGTTCTAGATAATTGGGAGTATTAGATGCCAATAGCAACCCCTGAAGTGTATGCCGCAATGTTGGACCGCGCTAAAGCTGGAGCATTTGCATATCCAGCAATCAACGTTTCGTCATCACAAACACTTATTGGTGCAATTCGTGGATTCGCAGAAGCAGAATCAGATGGAATCATTCAATTTTCTTGGGGTGGGGCTGAATACGCTTCAGGCTCAACTATAAAGAACATGGTCGATGGCGCAGTTGCGCTCGCAGAGTTTGCACATGTTGTTGCTAAGAATTACAACGTCAATATCGGTATTCACACAGATCACTGTCCAAAGGAGAAGCTCGACGGTTTCATGCGTCCACTCCTTGAAATCGGTGCTCAGCGCGTTAAGGATGGCAAGCAGCCACTGTTTAACTCACACATGTGGGATGGATCAGCCGTTGATATGCCAGAGAATATGAAGGTCGCTCGCGAACTTCTCGATAA
>JBBAMS010000013.1:0-32532 GCA_040402415.1 Candidatus Planktophila sp.
CGATCGGCGTAGTTGTTGTGTGCGTTCTCGCCCATCGGACCTGGGCGATAGAGCGCAATAACAGCCGAGATGTCGGCAAAAGAATCAGGTGCCATGCTGCGCAAGAGTGCACGCATCGGCCCACCGTCTAGTTGGAATACACCGAGTGTGTCACCACGCGAAAGAAGTTCGAATGTCTTCTTATCACTCAGTGGGAGATCTTCAAGTACAACATCAATTCCTTTATTGGCTTTGATATTAAGGAGTGCATCATCGAGCACAGAGAGATTTCGAAGTCCAAGGAAGTCCATCTTAAGAAGACCCGTTGATTCGCATGCGCCCATATCGAATTGAGTGATGATGGCGCCATCTGCTTCGCGGCGATGAATAGGAATGACATCAAGAAGTGGTTCACGAGACAAGATAACGCCTGCAGCATGGACTCCCCATTGGCGCTTGAGCCCCTCAAGTCCTTTTGCTAAATCGACAACTCGTTTGGAATCAGGATCGGTTTCATAAAGTTGGCGGAACTCGCCTGCTTCGCCGTGACGAGAATCCTTGGAATCAAAGATTCCAGAAAGGGTGATGTCTTTACCCATAACTGATGGTGGAAGTGCCTTGGTGAGTTTCTCGCCAGTGACATAGGGGTATCCAAGAACACGTGTTGCATCTTTGATTGATTGCTTCGATTTAATGGTTCCGTAGGTAATAATCTGTGCGACGCGATCTTCTCCATACTTTTCTGTCGCGTAGCAAATCATTTCTGAGCGGCGTCGTTCATCGAAGTCGAGATCGATATCGGGCATCGAGATACGCTCTGGATTAAGGAATCGCTCAAATAAAAGACCGTGCTCGATTGGGTCGAGCCCAGTAATACCTAGCGCATAAGCGACAAGTGAGCCTGCTGCAGAGCCACGACCCGGGCCAACACGAATACCCACTTTCTTTGCATGTCCTACAAGATCTGCGACTACGAGGAAGTAACCCGGAAATCCCATCTTGACCATGACATCGAGTTCATACTGCAGACGTATGCGATAAATATCGGTTGCTTTGTCGCCAAATCTTTCGAGAAGCCCGCGTACAGATTCTTTACGAAGCCATGATTCCTCTGTTTCACCCGCTGGTACATCAAAGGCGGGGAGAAGATTTTCATTCTCACGGAGCGTGACATTGCAACGTTCGGCAACAAGCAATGTGTTATCACATGATTCTGGAATCTCTTTGAAAAGCTCGCGCATCTGCCCCGGACTCTTGAGATAAAACTCATCATTCTCGAATTTAAAGCGCTTAGGGTCAGCAAGAGTTGAACCAGATTGTACGCAGAGAAGAGCTTCATGTGCTGCCGCATCTTCATGGAATGTGTAGTGGAGATCGTTGGTAGCAAGGAGTGGAAGCTTGAGCTCCTTACCTAATTTAAGCAAGTCCACTTTTACGCGAGATTCGATTTCAATCTGATGATCCATAACTTCAAGAAAGAAATTGTTGGCCCCGAAGATATCGCGGTAATCACTCGCTGCGCGAAGAGCTTCCTTGTAATTGCCCATGCGTAAGCGAGTCTGGATTTCTCCACCAGGACAGCCCGTTGTTGCGATCAAACCCTCTGCATAGCGAGAGATAAGTTCGCGATCCATACGAGGCTTGTAGTAATAGCCTTCAAGAGAAGCAAGCGATGAGAGCTTAAATAGATTTGCAAGTCCTTGATTGTTCTCGGCCAAGATCGTCATATGTGTATATGCGCCACCACCTGAGACATCATCTTCTCCACCATCTGCCCATTGCACGCGCTTCTTGTCAAAGCGTGATTCAGGTGCTACGTAGGCTTCGATTCCCATGATAGGTTTGACGCCAGCTTTACTTGCCTGCTTATAGAAATCAAAGGCACCAAATACATTGCCATGATCTGTCATCGCAATAGCCGGCATTTCTTGGCGTGCTACTTCATTGACTAAATCTCCGACGCGCGCGGCACCATCGAGCATCGAGTACTCGGTATGTACGTGTAAATGTACAAATGAGTCATTCGTCGATGCCCGTGAAGCTGAAAAATCTTCAGATGGCATGGTGGCGCAACACTAGCGCCTAAGGCAGGACCGCTTCCGATAGCAACGCCAGAGAGTTTTGAAGATCGAGTGGATACGGTGCGCGCAAAACAAGCGACGTGCCATCTGTGGGATGGTTAAATCGAAGTTCTAAGGCATGAAGCCAAGGTCGAGACATCTTCATCTTCTTACCTAAGACAGGATCTGCGCCATACGTTGTATCTCCCACAAGTGGATGACCGAGAGCAGAGAAATGAACACGGATCTGATGTGTGCGCCCTGTTTCAAGTTCTACCTTAACGAGTGAGACAGATCTGTAATACTCAATAACTTCATAGTGCGTGATGCTCTCTTTGCCGGTTGCTACAACTGCAAAGCGATGATCTTCTTTGGGATGGCGATCGATAGGTGCATCAATCGTTCCCGTCGAAGGATCCATATGTCCTTGCACAAGTGCGTGATAGGTCTTTTCAACATCGTGGTTTCGAAACATCTCTTTCAATTTTAGGTAAGCATTCTCAGTTTTTGCGATGATCATGAGCCCTGATGTACCCGCATCGAGGCGATGGACAACTCCAGCACGTTCTGCAGGACCTGATGTTGAAATTGTGTAGCCCGCTGCCATCAGCGCACCAACGACAGTTGGGCCAGTCCAGCCAGGACTCGGATGTGCAGCGCACCCCACAGGTTTATCGATAACAACAATGTCATCATCGTTATAGACAACTGTGAGACCAACGAGTGGAGTAAGAGGAATAGGGTCTTGATTGAGAGGTGACGGCATCAGAACTTCAATCACTTGGCCCGAAGTCACGCGTTCTGATTTGAGCATTGCCCTGTTATCTGTGGTGATATCGCCATCTTCGAGTAATTTCACGATTGCGGTACGAGAAAGTCCAAGGACGCGAGTGAGCGCACTATCGATACGTTCGCCGGCTACTCCTTCGGGAACGCTGAGCTGTCGCAATTCTCGTGTCATAGATAGTTACCTTACCCGTGTAATGGGAGAGATATTTCGTAGCGAAAGACTGAGCGCAAAGAGAGCAGCGGCTGTAATGGATGAGTCTGCAAGGTTAAATACTGGCCAATGTGGAATCTGAATCCAATCAATCACACTTCCATTGAGAAAACTTGGTTCGCGGAAGATGCGGTCAGTGAGATTTCCAAGAACTCCACCCAGGAGAAGTCCAAGGGCAACAAGCCAGCCTTGTGATGTGATCCGCGGGGCGTAATAGGTAATAGCAACAACGACAGCTAAAGCAAGGAGTGAGAAGACAATTGTGAAGCCGGTAGCGAAGCTAAATGCAGCTCCAGAATTCTTCACAAGAATGAATTGAAGATTGGTGCCAATAATCTGACGAGGAGATGTGGTCAGAGCCGAGAGAGCCCAGATTTTGGTGAGAAAATCAAAGAGCCAGATAGTCCACGCAGTGGCGAACAATCGGCGCACTTTAGCGCCGCTCTTCCTTCTGCTTACAGATCATGCACAAAGTTGCGCGAGGGAAAACTTGTAGACGAGGCTTTCCAATTGCAGCGCCACAGACTTCACAGAAGCCATAGCTCTTCGCATCAATGCGTCCGAGAGCGCGTTCAGTCTGAAGGACCATGTCACGAGCATTAATGACAAGCGACATTTCATGTTCGCGCTCAAATGTCTTTGTCCCCGAATCTGCTTGATCATCTCCTGCGCCTTCACCTGAATCCGCGATGAGGTTATCTAATTCAGCTTCGACCCGTGCAAGTTCATGACGGAGTCTCTCTAGATCTTTTGCAATCTCTGTTCTCACAGTTTTCAACTCAGCTGGTGTCCAAGGAGCCTCACCGGTTGAAGCAGTCACAGGAGTTGGGGCAGCCTTAATTGGCTTTAGCGGAGCAACTTTCTTTCCACTTTTGACCGGCCGTAGTGGGGGTGGCATTACCAATCTACGTTCTTCAACAACAGGGGCAGCCGTCGGAGCTACGACGGTTGCAACTGAAACTGTCTGAGACTTCTCATCTACTGTAAGCGTGGTCTTTCCAATTTTTGAAGGAAATGGGCGACCAGGTGCAACAGCTTTCTTCGCTGCGACTTTCTTTGCAGGGGCTTTCTTAACAATTTTTTTAGCGGGAGCTTTATTGGCAATCTTCTTAGCAGGAGCTTTCTTAGCGACCTTTTTTGCAGGAGACTTCCTCGCGGGGACCTTTTTGGCCGCCTTCTTTACTATTTTTTTTCCTGGCACGCCGCGCACCTTATGCGTTTTTGCCCGCGTAACCAACTTTGCCACGCATGAGATAGGCTTGGCAGGCACGGCCTTGCAGGAAATATGCGTTGATGAGGTCATCACCTTCGGAGCATGCTGGAAGATCCGCTCTCACAAGGCGGGGTAGAACCAGCCGATAGCGAGAAATAAAGAGGTATCTGCGGCATAGGTTCGCGGCTACAAGGCGGGTGGTACCGCGAAGTTCACACTTCGTCCCTCCAAGAGTGTTCTAACTTCTTGGAGGATTTTTTATGTCATCATCATTTCGCGCTATCCCAGCGTCGATTGATCTTCCCTCGATGGAACACTCCATATTAGATTTCTGGCGCGATAACGAGATTTTCCAGAAGAGTACGCAATCACGCGCTGGTGGAATTCCTTGGACTTTCTATGAAGGTCCTCCTACTGCAAATGGAATGCCTGGAACTCACCATATTGAAGCGCGCGTATTTAAAGATGTATTTCCTCGTTTTCACACAATGAAGGGAAAGTACGTCACGCGTAAAGCAGGGTGGGATTGTCACGGATTGCCAGTAGAAATTGCTGTAGAGAAAGAACTCGGATTTGCAGGTAAGGGCGATATTGAAAAATATGGCATCGCACCTTTTAACGATAAGTGTCGCGAATCTGTAACTCGTCATGTTGATGCATTTACCACTATGACAGAACGTATGGGTTTCTGGGTTGATTTCGATCAGGCGTATTGGACGATGGCTCCCGAATATGTGGAAAGTGTTTGGTGGAGCCTTAAAGAGATTTGGAAGAAAGGTCTTCTTGTTCAAGATCACCGCGTTGCACCGTACTGTCCTCGTTGTGGAACGGGACTTTCAGACCACGAACTATCACAAGGCTACCAAACCGTTGTGGATCCATCAGTCTTTGTCCGTTTTCCCGCAACATCGGGAGAGCTCGCAGATCTCAAAGCATCATTCTTAGTGTGGACAACGACTCCCTGGACCTTAGTTTCAAATACCGCAATTGCTGTGCACCCTGATGTTGATTACGTCGTGGTCAAAGCAACGGTAGAAGACGTCAGTGAAGTCCTTGTTGTTGCGAAGCCACTGCTACTAAAGGTTGCTGGTGAGCATGAGATTATCCAGACCATCAAAGGTAGAGATCTTGAGCGCATTACCTATATACGCCCCTTTGATTACCTCGATATCCCTGATTCACACTTCATTGTGTTAGCAACATATGTCACTACTGAAGATGGAACTGGTCTTGTGCACCAATCCCCCGCATTTGGCGCCGATGATTTACTCGTCTGCCGTTCCTATGGTCTGCCCGTTGTAAATCCCATCGCACCCGATGGAACTTTCCTTCCCGAGACTCCTGTTGTGGGTGGAATGTTCTTTAAGGAAGCAGATAAACGACTAGTGAAAGAGCTGAAATCATCTGGTGCGCTCTATAAGCACCAACCGTACGAACACGAATATCCACATTGCTGGCGTTGCCACACAGCACTTATTTATTACGCACAACCTTCTTGGTATATCCGCTCCACATCAATTAAGGATGAGTTAATCCGCGAGAATCAGAAGACTGATTGGCACCCTGAAACAATCAAGACAGGTCGTTATGGCGATTGGCTCAATAATAATATTGATTGGGCACTCTCTCGTAATCGCTATTGGGGTACTCCGCTTCCAATCTGGCGCTGTGAGAATAAGCATGAAGTCTGTGTTGATTCCCTCAAGGAGTTAGGTGCACTTGCTGGAAAAGAGCTGAACAACCTGGATCCGCACCGTCCATTTGTCGATGACATCACCTTTGCATGTGCAGAATGTTCATTACTGATGACGCGAGTACCTGAAGTGATTGATTGTTGGTATGACTCTGGTGCAATGCCATTTGCACAATGGGGCTACCCACATAAGGAAGGTTCGGTCGAGAAATTTAAGGCTGCCTATCCTGCCGACTTTATCTGCGAAGCAATCGACCAGACACGTGGCTGGTTCTATACCTTGATGACCATCGGAACGCTGGTCTTTGATGAGAGTTCATATAAGAGCGTGCTCTGTCTCGGTCATATTCTCGATAAAGATGGACGCAAGATGAGTAAGCACCTTGGCAATGTTCTAGAGCCAATCTCGCTCATGGATCAACATGGCGCCGATGCTGTTCGCTGGTACATGTTGGCAGCCGGCTCTCCTTGGTCTGCCCGTCGCGTTGGCCACGACGCTATCTCTGATGTAGTGCGAAAGACCCTCCTTACCTATTGGAATACCATCTCCTTCCACGCGCTTTATGCCAACGCCTCTGACTTCGAACTCTCGCAGAGCCCCGAGCTGGCAGAGCGTTCCATGATGGATCAATGGATTATCAGCGAACTCAACACACTCATTGCTGAAGTCGATAGCGCATATAACGATTTCGATTCGCAAACTGCCGGAAAGGTATTAGCACGCTTCATCGATGATCTCTCTAATTGGTATGTGCGCCGGTCACGTCGTCGCTTTTGGGATGGCGATCGCGCGGCACTTGCAACCCTTCATGAATGTCTTGTGACTCTCACACAATTGCTTGCACCGATGGTTCCATTTATTGCAGAGCACACATGGCAGATACTTGTACGAGCTGCAGATCCACATGTCGCAGCCTCAGTTCACCTGACAGATTTCCCTGTAGTAGATTACTCTCTGATTAAAATCAAACTCAACGAACAGGTTGCAATGACAAGGCGCGTTGTTGAACTCGGTCGAGCTGCACGAGCAGAGTCTGCAATCAAGATTCGTCAGCCTTTACAGCGCGCACTTATTTCAGCACAAGGATGGGCGAAACTGCCAGATGATATGAAATCGCAGATCTCTGACGAGCTCAACGTTCTTAATCTCGAGGATATCGCCCACGCAGATGGAGATTTAGTAGATATCTCGATCAAGGCTAACTTCAAATCACTTGGCGCAAAGTACGGCAAGGCTGTCCAAGATGTCGCCAAGTTGATAAGCGCAACTGATCCCACCGCACTCGTTAAAGGTCTACGCGTAACTGGTGCGGCAAAGCTTGGAGATTTCGATATCGAACTCGATGATCTAGTCATTACCGAAGTCCCCAAGAGCGGTTGGATGGTTGCAAGCCATGATGGTGAATCCGTCGCGCTTGATCTTGCGCTCACCCCAGCACTTATTGCGGCAGGCAATGTGCGCGAAGTAATCCGTTTGATTCAAGAGCGACGTAAGAGCGATGGCTTTGAGATCTCAGATCGCATCAAAATTCGCTGGAACGCAGGAGTTGAGCTTGCGCAGACTATTACAGAAAGTGCAGCTCATATTTGCGATGAAGTATTAGCGCTCTCGTTTGAATTCGATAAGGGGATTGCAATTGAAGTGAACGAGCTCGGTGTGGGAGTGACTCTCACCAAGGCTTAGTACTTAAAGAAGAACGCTGATTGCTCCCTGAGCAAGATTGATTGCAATCAGCAATACGATAAATGAGAGATCGAGTGAGACTCCACCGAGTCGAAGTGGAGGAATAAAACGCTGCACAAATCGCATTGGCTTATCGGTTATCGAATAGATAAATTCGAAGATTGCTAAAAATATCGAATTAGGGCGCCAATTACGGGCAAACATTCGAATGTAATCGATGATTATTCGTGCGAAGAGAGCAAGCTTAAAGAGTCCAAGAATTTGGATGAGAATGGATGCAAGCAACACGAAATGGTCAGCTCTGATTGAAGAATGTTGCCTGAGCAGCAGTCTTCTCTTCATTGCTTACACTGACATTTGCGGGTGAGAGCAAGAAAACTTTGAGGCTAATACGTTCGATACGGCCATTAAGTCCGAATACAAGCCCACTTGCAAAGTCAACGAGGCGCTTACGTTCGCTCTCTTCCATATCATCAAGATTGATGATGACAGGATTTCCTTCACGGAAGTACTCTCCAACTTTGCGAGCCTCTGAATAGGAACGTGGCTGCAAGGTCATGATGTTGTATGACGCTGCACCATCATCAATGAGCGCAGGTTGTGATGCTGCAGATTTGTGTGATCCAAGAACTGTGACACCGGTGCGTTCGCGTGTTGATCGAGCAACTGCTGCACGAGCTGGAACTTCGGAAACAACGGTCTCTTCATCTGTATCGACGAGGCCAAGGAAGCCCATCATCTTATTAAGTGCTGACATAGGTGAAGATTACTCGTGGGTTGAGCGCGAGCCGAGGATTGAGCTCCCAACGCGAATATGTGTCGCACCACAATCCATTGCGATTTCATAATCACCAGACATTCCCGCCGAAAGTGATGTTGCAAGCGGATATCTGCTGGCAAATCTGCGATAAGTCTGCTCGATATCGGAGAATGCTTTCAGGGGATCAGCGGCCATTGGTGGGACGCACATGAGGCCCAATAAATTCAGATGTCTTGATGCAACTACCTGATCTGCGAGGAATGGTAGCTCGGCTTCGAGAACTCCCCCACGTGATGGATCGCCATCGAGTGAGAATTGAAGGAAGACATCAATCGCTTTCTCTGTTGCATGTGAAAGTTTGGCAATATGTCCTGCATCATCCAGTGAATGGATGACATCTGCCCACAATGCGATATCCCGTAATTTACGGCTTTGGATTCCGCCCTGGAAGTGCCATGTCGCATCTACATGAGCTGACTTTTCGACTCCTTCTTCGCTCCGGTTTTCACCAAAATTTCGCACGCCTAGATCGTGAAGGATCTGGACATCACTAGCCGGATAGGTTTTTGTGACCACAATGAGAGTGACATCAGGTCGGGAAATCTTTGCTTGTACCTGACCAAGTTTTTCCGCGAGTTCCTCACGACGGTTCATAGAGAAATCATCCCAGCTTGTCGACCCGTAACTCCATCTCGTCGATACGAGAAGAGGTCGTCGTTCTCAAGAGTGCAGCGGAATTTATCCACAATATTCACACCTTCACTCTGAAGAACGGTGCGAAGCGCCGCCGGTAGATCAAGGGAGACAGCGCCATAAGAAGTCTTCGATGCAGCTTCTGGGTGCAGCGCAATTACTTCATCATAAATCTCTTGTGAGACTTTATAACAAGACCCACAAATAGATGGACCAATGATTGCTGTAATCTCTGTAGAACCCATTTCTCGCATGACCTGGAGAGTCTTAAGGGTTACTCCATTGACAAGACCCTTACGACCTACATGAACTGCTGCAACAGATTCTGCTGAGTGCAACAACAATGGAATGCAATCTGCTACCTGTACTGCCAGTGAAATTCCAGCAATACTAGTTACCAGTGCATCAGCTGTGGGATCCTCATCTGTCACTGATTCAATGATCGCAACGCGATTGCCATGAACTTGGTTCATATACTGAATCGGCCCACATTCACCCTGCAAGAGTGCACGATTTGCATGAACGTGAACTGCACCATCACCGACGTGTATACCCAGGTTAAGAGATGCGAACTCACCAGTGCTTGTGCCCCCGGTGCGGTTGGTGAAGAGGAACTTCATTAAGGAGTTCGAGAATTACTTCATGAAATCTGGAACATCGATTTCATCTTCAGAGATAAGCTCCTCAAATGTCACGCGTTTACGCGGTGCTGATGAATCAAGATCTAGGGCAACCGAAAGTGGATCATTGGATGGAATCGGATTTGCGATACCGCCTAGGGTGGTTGCGTTGATCACCGGCATATCAACCTTCTTTGGCTCACCCCCTGCAAAACCTGCAGCAATGACAGTAATACGTACTTCATCACCGAGTGCATCGTCGATAGTAGTACCGAAGATGATGCGGGCATCTGGATGTGCCGCAGATTGAACGAGTTCGCAAGCTTCGTTGATTTCGAAGAGTCCAAGATCTGACCCACCTGCAACGGAGAGGAGTACTCCCATAGCGCCATCGATTGATGCTTCAAGAAGCGGGCTAGAGATGGCAAGTTCTGCCGCGCGAGTTGCACGATTTTCACCACGTGCTGAACCAATACCCATGAGAGCAGAACCAGCATCAGTCATCACAGTTTTAACATCGGCAAAGTCAAGATTGATGAGACCTGGCTGCGTGATAATTTCAGTAATTCCTTGCACACCAGAGAGTAGGACTTGATCTGCACTCTTAAATGCATCGATAGCAGTGATAGAACGGTCAGAAATTGCGAGGAGTCGGTCATTAGGAATAACGATAAGAGTGTCAACTTGTTCGCGAAGGAGTTCAATCCCTTCATCTGCTTGGCGCGTGCGAATCTTTCCTTCAAATGAGAATGGCTTTGTCACTACACCAATTGTGAGAGCGCCAAGGTCGCGCGCAATCTTTGCAACAATGGGGGCTCCACCTGTTCCGGTTCCGCCACCTTCACCTGCAGTAACAAATACCATATCTGCACCACGAAGAATTTCTTCAATCTCTTCTATGTGATCAATCGCAGCTTGTCTTCCTTTTTCAGGAGCAGCACCTGCTCCGAGACCCTTTGTTGATGTGCGACCAATATCTAGTTTTACATCTGCATCGCTCATTAATAAATGTTGTGCATCTGTATTGATTGCGATGAACTCAACGCCTTTTAATCCAACATCAATCATGCGATTAATTGCATTTACTCCGCCGCCGCCGATACCGACAACTTTAATGACAGCTAAGTAATTCTGTGGTGCGGCCACGTGAGTCCTCCTTAAGAACTATAAACCTCTACTTGAGGAGCATATTTCTACTCTCTCTATGGCGGTCAAGGTATGTCGTAAGGAGTGAGTAATCAAAGACCGCCACGAACTATTTTCTCAAGTCGCACTTTATAGCTATCAATTGAAAAAATCGAAAAGTTATTTCACAATCGGTGCACGTGGTGCACTGATATCGATTCTCGTAATATTTTTATTTTCTGCAAGTGCAATAAGCGTCTCAATTACTTGAATTTTAAGGGTTGTTTTCTCATTTCTACCCCACACAATTTGAAGATCGCGACCTTCGATTCTCACATGTAGCGAGAAGCTAGAGTTGTCGGAGGCCGAGAGCGAAGTCACTTCAGATTTGAAGGTTGTTGGAAGCGATAGAAAGAGGGCTATCGCAGCCAATCCAATCTTGGGTTGGGCAGCGCTGACCGTGGGAAGATGGCCTCCTAAATATCCGGGCAGGACAAATACCTTTCCCGTGGAGTCAATCGTTGAACCATTGAAATACGCACTTGGAGTTCGTGGTGTGACAGCAATCTGAACATGGCCGCTGAGCCAATGACGTGAGATATCAACTGATTCGACCCAATCAATCGAATGGATACGTGTAGCTATGGTGCGAGGTTCAACACGCGCTAACTTCTCCCCCTGTGCAATGTGCACTAAATTAATGATTGCGCTCTTGCTATCAGCTGTAGGTGCACCAGTCACTGTGACGCTTGAAACTGAAAATAGTGAAGACCAAGCAAAGAGATAGACCAATCCAGCAAAGAGCACCGCAATGACGGTGATGGCAATGGAAAATCCAGAGACTCTACGCAAAGCGACGTTGCAATCCCTCAGCGATGATAGGAGCGAGAGAATTTACATCTCCAGCACCCAAGGTAAAGATGACATCTCCAGGTTGCGCGAGCTCAATGACTCGTTCTGCAGCAGCAGCAAAGTTGGGAATGTAGTGGCCCTTTGTCATCTTCTCTGCAATCAGGGCTGATGTGATCCCATGCAATGGTTTCTCACTCGCTGCATAAATTTCTAGGAGTGTGACATCATCTGCTAAATCTAGCGCAGTTGCAAATTCATTGAGAAAGGCTTGGGTGCGAGAGAAACGATGTGGTTGGAATATGACAAGGACTCGACCGTCCCCCGCATATCGTCGTGCCGTCTCTAATGTAACTCTTACCTCTGTTGGGTGATGTCCATAGTCATCGATGATGCGAATGCCATATTCAGTCGCAGTTAATTCGAAACGTCGACCTGCTCCACGAAAGTTATGTAAGCCCTCAAGCAGCAGATGCACAGGTAGTTCAAATGACAACCCCATTGCAAGGCATGCTGCAGCATTAAGGAGATTGTGATGGCCGGGGACCTGCAATTCAAGATTTCCGACAATGCTACCTTTCCACAAAACTCGAGCTTTCGAGCCCATCGGATAAAGGGTTATCTGGTCGATGCGTAGATCCGATTCTTCACTTTCACCGTATGAGATTGGAGTACAAGGAATAGCAGATGTACCAAGGCGAGCAGAGCCCGCATCATCAGCGCAATAAATTAAGAATCCTTGTGGGGAAATAGTCTGACAGAAATGATCAAAGATTTCAGTGACAGCTGCTGGAGTGTGAAAAAAGTCAACATGGTCATATTCAATATTGGTGACGATTGCAGCAAGTGGCTTGTACTCAACAAAGGAGCCATCAGATTCATCTGCTTCAGCGACAAAGATATCTCCGGTTCCACGGTGGGCATTAGAGCCCGATGCTGTGAGAGTTCCACCAATAGCAAAGGATGGATCGACCCCACATGCTTGCAGAGCAACCGTCATCATTGATGATGTTGTGGTCTTTCCATGTGTTCCTGCCACTGCGATACTACGAGAACCGTGCATCAGGAGAGCAAGCGCCTGGGCTCGAGTAAGAATAGGAATCGAGCGCTCAACTGCATATGCCATTTCAGGATTAGTAGCAGCAATAGCGGTGGAGTAAATAACAACGTCCGCTTCTGCAACATGTGCTGCCTCGTGTGATGAGTAGACCTGTGCGCCAAGTGCCTTCAGCGCTATAAGTACTGATGAATCTTTTGCATCAGAACCTGACACATCGATTCCATCTGAAAGAGCAATACGAGCTAACCCGCTCATTCCTGATCCACCGATGCCGATGAAGTGGATCTTCTTTCCTAGGAGCGAGTCCATTTACTTGCCTACCTTCACTGCGCGCTCGATAAGTGCCACAATCTTAGAAGCTGCTTCAATATCGATAGGTGAACCCTGAAGCGGGGCGAAAGAGCTCTTCGCGAGTAGTCGATCGATATTGGCGATTAGCCACTCGGATGTGAACTTCCTCTGCTGCAGTATTTCCGCTCGACCCTGCGCGACCAGGTCATGGCCATTGAGTTCTTGTTCACCATTTCCAATAGGCAACGGAATGAAGAGTGCAAATTTTCCTAGCGTGTTGACTTCAGCGCATGTCACGGCGCCACTTCGCGAGATAACAATGTCGGCCGCAAGATAGGCGGTTGCCATATCGATGATGTAATTCTGGGCGTGATATCCCCCAGTTGACTGAGGAAGTGAATTACCCGCGCCCACACCGTGCAAAATTTGAATTCCAGCTGATTGCAGAGATGGTTGAGCTGAGGCAATGATTGCATTAATTGCTACAGATCCTTGTGAACCACCGAAGATAAAGATCAGGGGTTTCAAATCTGAGAAACCGAGGGCTCGTTTTGCTTCAAGACGAGCTAATGTCCAATCGGCGCTGGCAACACGAAATGCGCTCACCACATCTTCACGAAGTGGAAGTCCTGAGACTAAAGCATCTGAAAAGACGCCCTTATCCACCGAATGGCTGGCAGCGATATACCGCGTTAAATGCGCACCCATTCGATTTGCAATTCCAGGACGTGCATTGGCTTCATGAATAACTATTGGCGTGCGAGTCAGAAGAGCTGCCAAATAGGCAGGTCCAGAAACGTATCCCCCGAAACCTATGAGCGCATCAGCGCTGCGAAGCAGACGAATTGATTGCACAATCGAGCGAATCAGCAGAAATGGAATAAGGGCCAATGAAGGCGCAAGAGAGCGGGCAATCTTTACTTTGGTTATGAGTGAGAGTGTAAAACCTGCATCCGGTACGAGGTGAGTCTCGAGCCCAGATTCTGTTCCAAGAAAAATGATTGATGATTGTGGGTAACGACTCTGTAGTTCTCGCGCGACAGCTAGCGCTGGTTCGATATGGCCAGCGGTACCTCCACCTGCAAGGACAATTTTCTTCACTTGGTCCGTCTCTTTACAATTTCTCTTCGAACTTCAGGATCTCGTAACGCTGCTCCCGCAACGTAACCGATTGCGCACATAGTTGCCACAAGAGCCGAACCACCATACGAGACTAGGGGAAGCGTAACTCCGACGACTGGAAGAACGCTCGTTGCAGAACCAATATTGAGAAAGGCTTGAACGGTAATCCAACAACCGATTCCGGCACATGCAAACCGGACCATAGGCTCTTGCGCGCGAAGAGAGATACGAAAGATAGAGTAGAGCAAAGTGGTCAGAAGAATAAGAACAAATAGTGTTCCAATCAGCCCTAGCTCTTCACCGATAACAGAAAAGATGAAGTCGGTATGTGCTTCCGCTAGGTTTCCCCACTTCTGTCGACTTCCGCCGAGACCAACTCCGAAGAGGCCGCCACTTGCAAGTCCTAGCAAGCTATGGGCTGGTTGCCATCCCGCATCTTTGTATTCGGCGGGTGCAAAGGGGTTGATAAATACTAGAAAGCGTGCAGCGCGATATCCGGAGGTCACGATAAATCCCGCCAGCAATACTGCCCCCAACGCCGTAATTGCGCCGAATAAACGTAAACGAATTCCTGAAACGAAGAGAAGTCCCGCAAGTATCGTGGCAAGAACTGAAGCGGTTCCGAGATCGTGCCCATACATAACAAGGGCCATGATGAGAAGAAATCCTGGCCCCATCAGCATCAATACATTGATGTTAAATCTGCCAGACTTTTCTTTTCTGGCAAGCAAGAAACTTGCCCATAGAATCATAAAAAGTTTTGCAAATTCACTGGGCTGCACATCAATTATCTTGAGATCAATCCAGTTGGTATTTCCATTTACGGTCTTCCCTACACCTGGGATTACGAGTACACCCAAGAGTGCAATCGAGATTAAAAATCCCAAACGCCCTGCAATCTCCCAACGCTGCATAGACAGTGTGGAGAGATAACCCGCAAGAGGAATTGAGATTGCGACAAACAGAAGCTGGCGAAGTAGAAAGGAGATTGCGCTGCCCTTTACATCTATGGAGTGAATTGAGGAGGCTGAGAAGACCATGATCAACCCGAGGACTGTGAGTGCACTTGCACTGACCAAGAGCATATATAGATTGTTGATAGGTCTTGAAAGAAAGTGAGTTTGAGTCTTATTTGTCATCGCGAACTACCTTTTCTACTGCCGCCAAGAATCTATCGCCCCGATCGCTATATGAAATAAATTGATCCATAGATGCGCATGCTGGAGCCAAAAGCACCGTATCTCCTGAAGTTGCGCGAGTATGAGCGGCGCGTACCACTTCTTCCATGAGTGAATTACTTGCGGCTCCCTTTATGTAATCCGCTGGGGTTTGAATTGAAACAATTTCAATATGGGGCGCGCGTTCACGAATTTCTCGAGCAATTGACTCTTGATCAGTTCCGATAAGTACGGCGACTTTAACGCGTCCTTTAACGCGTTCGATGAGCTCGCCCATCATGGCACCTTTCGCTAAACCTCCCGCGACCCACACAACAGAGAGCGCAGACATGATCGATGCCGATGCTGCATGAGGGTTGGTGGCCTTGGAATCATTGATCCATGTAATGCCATCCTTCTCAAGAATTTTCTCAATGCGATGTTTGCCAGGTGTAAATGCAGTTATAGCCTGGCGAATTGCTTCGTGCGCAACACCCACAGTGCGGGCAAGTCCAGCAGCTGCAAGTGCGTTAGAAACATTGTGAGGAACAGTCGGCTTCACCTCATTGAGTTCAGAAATCATCGCTGCCTCTTGGGGATCTGCTACAAAGGCACGATCAATCAGAAGTTCTTCCACTACTCCAATCTGGCCAGATGCAGGAGTATCGAGAGAGAAAAAGACTTTTCTTCCTTGCCAGTGTGATGTGCGAGAAACTATTTCCCCATCATCACCATTAAGAATTGCAGTTGTTGATTTATCAAGAATGGATAGTTTATCCTTAGCATAGGAATCAAATGTTCCATGCCAATCGACATGATCTTCTGCAATATTTAAGATAGCCACGGAAACAAAACTCGGATCTTCCATCCAATGTAACTGGAATGAGGAAAGTTCGAGAACGAGATAATCGTACTTCTCTGAGGATTCAACAGATTCAATGACCGTGGTTCCCACGTTCCCACATGCGATAGAGCTGAGTCCTCCACTTCGAAGCATCTGAGCCGTGAGTTCTACAGTACTTGTCTTACCATTTGTACCAGTGAGCGCAATCCATTTTTGGGATGGATGTTTAAGGCTCCACGCTAAATCAATTTCATTAATCAATGATAAACCAGCTTCACATGCACGTGTGATGAGTGGGTGATCATTGCGCCATCCAGGTGAGACAAGAAGGATGTCAAAATTATTGATAGTGACGTCTACGGGAGCCACAACGTTAAATCCTGGAAGCTCAATCACCGACTCGTCAGCAATTGTTACTAGTGCGCCCTTGCGAGTTAACGCATGCGCACATGCGACTCCGGTGATACCTGCACCCGCCACAAGGATGCACTTGTTACGTAGATCTGAATACAGTGCCTGTGCCATTGAAGTATTAGCCAGCAACCCATTGGGTGTAAAAGAGTCCAAGACCAAGTGCGACGCTCAGCCCTGCAATAATCCAGAATCGCAAAACAATCGTCACTTCTCCCCAGCCCAATAGTTCAAAGTGGTGTTGAAGTGGTGCCATCTTAAAGAGTCGCTTACCGCCTGTTGCTTTGAAATAAAGAACTTGAAGAGCAACCGAAAGAGTGATGATCACAAAGAGCCCACCGAGTGGAATGAGAAGTAACTCGACTCGAAGTGAAGTAGCCATTCCAGCTAGTGCGCCACCGAGTGCAAGTGAACCTGTATCCCCCATAAATATCTTTGCAGGAGATGCATTCCACCAGAGAAATCCCGTACATGAACCTGCAAATGCAGCGGCAAGTACTGCTAAATCAAGTGGATCACGAACGTTATAACAATTACTAGATGCAGCAATTGCACAGCTCTGACCGAATTCCCAGACACCAATTAATACAAATGCAAGAAATGTCATAACCGATACACCCGTTGCAAGACCATCTAGGCCGTCGGTGAGATTGACGCCATTACTTGTTGCGGTGACCATAAAAGCCACCCAGATGATGACAAGGACTACTGCCAATGAAATGCTTGTATCCCTCACAGTTGATAGGTGGCGCGAGATCGGGGTTAATCCTTCAGGATCAGGGAAGTGGATACCGAGATAACCAAAGAGAGCTGCAAAAAGAACTTGTCCAGCAATCTTCTGTCTCCCGCTTATTCCACGTGAATTTTGTCGAGAAACCTTTATGTAGTCATCAATAAATCCAACAAAACCGAGAGCCACAACGAGTCCAAGAATGAGTACTGCAGAGACAGTGACCGAACTTTGTGTAATTAAATGCGCAATGAGATAAGAGAGGAGAGAACCAAAAATGATGATGATTCCACCCATAGTCGGTGTACCGCGCTTTATGTGGTGGGTAGAGGGGCCATCGTCTCGAATAATTTGACCGTAACCGCGACGCGCTAAAACCCTTATGAGTGTCGGTGTTCCAAAGAGTGAAAAGAAGAGTGCAAGGGCGCCTGCCATCAAAATCAATCTCATTCTGCTTCACCCTCCTGCTCTTGACTTAACCATTGCGCAGATATTGCATCTGCCAAAATTTCTAATTTCTCAGAACGTGAAGCTTTTACTAAAACAACATCGCCTTGATTGAGATTCTTCGCCACATCAACAGCAGTGGCGATATCAGCACACCGATGTACTGTCGTTCCACTCGTTACTGGGATAGTTAAACCATATTCTGGCGCTCCTACGCAGACGAGATGGTCGATTCCAAGTTCTGAGGCAAGAGTGCCAATAGCTGCATGGTCGGCATCGGATGACTCGCCGAGTTCATGCATCTTTCCTAAAAACGCCCATGATTCTCCCCCTCGTTCCTGAGCAAAGAGGCTGAGGGTCTGTAGTGCTGCGGCAATTGCTTCAGGGCTGGCGTTATACGCGTCGTTGATAAGAACAAGTGATGGAAGTTCCTCAATTTCCATTCTCCATTTGGCCAGTGATTCTGCTGTGGAGAGACCGCTTGCAATTTGGTCGAGAGAAAATCCCAAGACTGTTGCAACCGCCGCTACCGCAAGCGCATTTGCGACTTGATGGAGTCCTACAATTCGAAGCCCAACTGCACTTCTACCTTCGGGAGTTATCAGGTCGAAGTGTGCGCGTCCTTCGCGTACTTCAATATCTGTTGCACGAATATCACACTCACCAGATTCACCGAAGGTGAGAGTCTTCCCCTTATGCAACACTGACATCTGTGGAGTGAAGTCATCATACGTACCTAGTATTGCTATACCTTGTGCACTGAGAGATTGAATAAGTTCAGATTTCGTCTTGGCGATAGCTTGAATAGAGCCGAATTCACCGAGGTGAGCAGTACCTACTTTCAGGACTACTCCAATATTGGGTTGTGCAATAGCACTTAAATGGGCGATATCACCTGCGTGGCGGGCTCCCATTTCGACGATGCAGTACTTCGTTGATTCAGTACATTGTAATAATGAGATAGGTGCTCCAATCTCATTATTGAAATTTCCATGTGGGGCAACAGTTTCTGCTGCAGTTGAAAGAATTGATGTAAGTAACTCTTTTGTTGTTGTTTTCCCTTGAGAACCCGTAATGCCAATGACTGTAAGGTTTAAGAGGTTACTACGCACATGTTGCGCAAGTTTTCCCAGTGCAACCACAACATTATCGACGATGATATGTCGTTGATCTACTGCATGGGAGGTTAGGGCAAGGATGGCTCCGTGCGAAAATGCATCTACGACATAGTCATGGCCATCAACGTGTTCACCTTGCACTGCAAGAAAGAGCGATCCAGAGCTAGCAAGTCTGGAATCTATAACTGGAGCGCCAGAAACTACGACATCATCACCGTGCAGAGTTCCATGAATAACAGACGCAATTTCAGAGGCCTTCATCGCAATCATGGTCGTGCCTCAATTGCCTGCGCAAGTTGTACGCGATCGTCGAAGGGTGTGATAACACCCTTAATCTCTTGTCCACTCTCATGGCCCTTCCCTAAAATAAGAACAGTATCACCCACTTGTGCAAGGCTAGTTGCATAACGAATTGCTTCGGCTCGATCATCAATAATTCGAGATGGCTCTGCGATGGAAAGTTGACCGACCATATTCTTGAGGATATCTATTGACGATTCCGAACGAGGATTGTCGCTTGTAAAGATTGCGATATCTGATCCTTGGGCAAGTGCCGAACCCATCAATGGCCGCTTTGCAGCATCGCGATCTCCACCGCATCCAAGTACAGCAATGATTTTTCCCGTAGTGAAATCGCGAGCAGCCGCTAAAACATGCGCTACCGCATCAGGACTATGCGCATAGTCAACGAGAGCTTTATAGCTTTGTCCCAGTGAGACTGATTCGAGCCGACCTGGAGCACCGAGAAGATGCGGGATAACTGCCGCCAATCCGATTGGGTCAATGCCACATTCATATGCAATTGCAATTGCCAATAAAAGATTATCGAGGTTAAAGCAACCAAATAATTTGGTCTGAGACTCAATCAATATCCCAGCAGCACCACGAATACTAAATTCTGCACCAGTGCTTGTCTCAGTTACTTCAACGAAGTGCCACGTTGCACTCTTCTGCGATCGAGACACTGTCGTCACGGGAACGCTAGCCATCGCAGCCAATTTCACCCCGTATTCAGAATCAATATTGATAAATGCCTGATCAGAGTATTCAGGAGTGAAGAGCGAGGCTTTTGCCGCGAAGTATGACTCCATATCGTGATGAAAATCGAGATGATCTTGCGACAGATTGGTAAATGCAGAAATTGCAAAGTGTGATCCCTTTACTCGTTGAAGAGTGAGAGCATGACTTGACACTTCCATCACCAGGTGGCGCATGTGGCGCTCGCGCATCGCTGCAGCGAGTGCTTGAAGCTCTGTCGCTTCAGGGGTGGTTCGCAAACTAGGTACGACATCTAATCCAATGCGGGTCTCGACCGTACCAATTAAGCCAGTTTCTCTACCAGATGCTTCAAAGATTTGATAGAGAAGTGTTGAAACGGTGGTTTTCCCATTAGTTCCAGTAATCCCAATACTCTGCATATCCCGCATTGGGGAGCGAAAGAGTGATGATGCGATAAGCGCTGAGGCGGTTCGGACATCTTTCACTACAAGCGTTGGTAGGTCAGTCACCATTTCGGCGCCGGCCGCATCGGTGACTACAGCTACAGCTCCACGTGTGCGGGCGTTCTGTGCAAAAGATGCTCCGTGCACATGTGCACCAGGAATTGCAATGAAGAGATCGTTTGCTTCGACATCGCTATCGCGATGTGTTACTCCAGTGAATGAGATTAAACTATCTCCATCAAATGATGCATCAATGAGCTGCGCTGTATCACCAAGCGAAGCTGCGAAAGTCTTGAGAGGGCGGATCATTGCTTCTTAACGCTTACCTGTGTCGCACGTGGATGCGTAAGTTCTGCTTGCGTGAGTGCAACAGGAAGAACTGTGGTTCCAGTGGGAGGGACATGCTCTGATTGAAGAACAAATATCATGACCTTCTTAAAGACTGGCCCACACAGTGCTCCACCAAAGTGACCATTACGTGGTGACTGCAAAGTGACGCTGATGACATAACGAGGTGAATCAGCTGGTGCAAATCCAATAAATGAAGCGGTATAGCCACTATATCTTCCGGTTGCAGGATCGACTCGCATTGCCGTTCCAGTCTTACCCGCAACGCGATAGCCCAGTATCGCAGCACTTGGCGCCGTACCTTCTGCCGAGACAACACTCTCCATCATTAATCGTAACTTGATTGCAGTATCTTCACTAATTACACGATTACTTGTACGAGTTGCGTTCGGAGTGAAGTGTCCAGATTCATCACTTGTTCCAGCAATAACAGTCGGTGAAATATGAACTCCATTATTTGCAACTGTTGCAAAGACACTCGTTGCCTGCATTGCCGTTAGTGAATATCCCTGTCCAAAGGCAACTGTGGGAGCGGTAGTTCCAGACCAATTCGAAACTGCAAGTAAGAGTCCTGCAGATTCACCCGGTAACCCAGAACCCGTGGTTGATCCAATACCAAATTTTCTCAAGTAGCTATATAAGATATCGTTTTTCATAGTTTCGCCGACCTGAATAGTTCCTGTATTACTAGATACAGCAAGAATCCCAGATGCTGTCAGAAGCTCTGTCGCATGAGGATTGTGATCACGGAAAGTCGAGCCTGCACGCTTTAACATATAGGGAACTGTGAATACTGTTGTTGGTGTAATTGTCTTTTCTTCGAGCGCTGCTGCCATGGTCATGACTTTGCCAGTGGACCCTGGTTCATACACATCCTGCACAGATGGATTTCGCATTAAATCCAAGGTAACGCTCTTGGTGTTATTGGGATCAAAGGTTGGAGCGGTTGCATGAGCAACGATAGAGCCGGTCTTTGGATCCATCACAATCACAGTTCCACTTGATGCGCCAGAGCTCTTTACTGCCTCTGCAATTGCCTGAGCTGCAACCCATTGCACGTCACGATTGATTGTGAGGCGAACATTGGTTCCAGCACGTGCTGCGATAATCTCGCGCTGTGAGCCAGGAATTTCTGCGCCATATCCGCTTGCAAAAGAGTACTTTCCATCGGTTCCGGTGATAAGAGAGTTCATACTGGATTCAAGGCCGGTAGCACCGACTCCATCTGCGCGAACAAAGCCAACGAGTGAGGAAATCAATTGCCCTGATGGATAGTCTCGTATAAAGGTTCGTTCTGGGAAGAAACCGATAATCCGTTGGTCAAAATGCTTATTGTCTAAGACCTTGTTGTAGTCATAGATTGCTTTGGTAAGGCGATCCCACATGGCTGGAACGCCATTCTTCAATACCATTGAATATCGAAGTGTTCCGCTAATGCTGCTCTGAACATCTGCGATAGGAAGTCCCAAAATCGGAGCTACAAAGCTTGCAACGCGTGCCGGATCTGTAATTTGAGTCTGATCAACAACGATGCTGATGGAAGAGACGCTCCGAGCAAATGTCACACCATTGATATCAGTGATCGCACCTCGTGGTGCTGGAATAACGCGAGTTGACTGCATCTCATTGGCAGCTTTTGCTTGATAACTACTAGCTTCAACCACTTGTACACGAAAGAGTTGGCATGCCAGGAGAGAGAAAAGTATAAAAATTCCAAGGACAAGTATTTTGATACGAGACTTTGCCAGTAAGAGATCACCCATGCGTGACTCCAAGATCTTGAGTCGCTAGGTTGAGAAATACCGGAGTTTCTGAGGGACGCATGCCAAGCGCTGCAGCTGCAGCCGCAAGTTTTTCAGGTGCTGCATGAGAATCGATTTGGAGGTTGAGTGCATCGCGTTGATCGGCAACTGTCTTTGCTTCAGCCTTGAGCTTAGAGATTGTGAATGCATCCTGCGCAAGAAGGGTATTGATTCCAAGTAGCACCAAGAATCCAACCAAACCAACCACCGTAAGAAAAGTTGCAAAATACTTATGAGTTGCACGTACACCTGGAGTAATTTCTGGAAAAAGGCCTAAAATAACATCTGCTGTACGGTCAGTAACTGGCCTCTTAGCCTTGGAAGTCTTTGACTTCTTGATAGCCGGTCGAGCCGCAGAAACTTTACGGGCAGTTGCGAGCGACATTAGGCAGCCACCCTTTCAATCGCACGTAGGCGCACAGATGCCGAACGTGGATTTGATTCGAGTTCTTCTGCAGTAGGAGTCTCACTTGAGCGAAAGACAAGTGCGAACTTGGCTGCGAATTCAGGCAGTTCAATGGGGAGATTTCTTGGAGACTTCGAGGTTGACGCTTCTGCAAATACCTCTTTGACGATGCGATCTTCTAGAGACTGGAAAGACATCACTACAAGGCGACCGCCAACCATCAGAAGTTCCAGAGCTTCAGGTAGTGCACGAGTAATCGCGCCAAGTTCATCGTTAGCTTCGATACGAAGTGCTTGAAAGGTGCGCTTTGCAGGATTGCCGCCAGTGCGACGTGTTGCAGCTGGAATACTGTTCTTTACAAGTGTCGCAAGTTCAGTCGTCGAATTCAGCGGCGCCTTTGCGCGTGCTTTCACAATATTTTCAACGATACGAGTTGCAAACTTTTCTTCGCCATAGGTGCGCAATATCTGCACCAACTTGCCTGGTTCATATGTATTAACAATCTCTGAGGCTGTAATTCCATGGCTGCGATCCATGCGCATATCAAGGGGTGCATCGATGGAGTATGAGAATCCACGTTCTGATTCATCGAGTTGAATAGATGAAACTCCAAGGTCGAAGAGCGCACCATTGATATGGGTATACCCAAAATCTCCTACAACGCTAGAAATTTGATCGAAGACGCAGTGTGAAGTTTTCAGGCGATCTGCAAAAAGAGCCAGGCGTGCGCTTGCACGTTCGAGTGCAATCTGATCGCGATCAATTCCAATAACTGTAAGGTTTTCGAAGCGTTGTAGTAAGGCTTCTGTATGTCCACCCAGACCAAGTGTGCCATCAATAACAATGGGTCTTTCAGTTGCAAGAATTGAAGGAGTGAGAAGTTCAACGCAGCGATCGCGCATTACCGATATATGTTGCATCTTCTCCCCCGTTCTCTCATCGAGCTCTGTGCAAAAAACTTTTTAAGCGCTCATCTCTGGTCACCGCCGGCCGACGGATCTTTTTTCGATAGCGACGCCGGGGAAGAGGCGCCGCTGCCGGCCTAACATGCTTGGAAAGGTCGGCGGTGGCCACAAATGAGCGCTCTATGTAGTTGTGTTCTGCGGTACTGCTTTTCTGTGCTGTTAAGTTTTAAATGTTTTTTGCTGATGTTTTAAAAAAGTCCCGGAAAAACTTCTTCAGAAACATCAGCAAAACTCTTTTCGCGATCGGCGAGGTATTCACTCCATGCAGCGCTATCCCAAATTTCAACGCGAGTATTTGCGCCAATTACGACGCACTCTTTTTCAAGGCCTGCATATGTGCGAAGACCTTGTGGGATGGTGACGCGACCTTGACGGTCAGGAATTTCATCGTGAGCGCCTGCAAACATCACTCGCTGGTAATCGCGAGCGCTCTTTGCAGTCACTGGGGCTTGGCGCAACGTCTCTGTGATCGTTGCAAATTCAGATGCTGGGAAGACATAGAGGCATCGCTCTTGTCCCTTGGTGATCACAAGGCCAGCTGAGAGATCTTCACGGAATTTGGCGGGAAGGATGAGGCGGCCCTTCTCATCAAGGCGTGGTTCATGAGTTCCAAGAAACATTGAATTCACCGCCTTCCCCAAGGTCGTTGAGCGTGAAATTCCCGCTCAATTCCCCACTTTACACCACTTTCCTCCTTTTATCACCACTTTCTGCCATTATTTTCCCTAGCACTCCCCGCCTCTCCCCACAGTTTTTAGCCATGAAAAAAGCCCCGACGCAAGGTCAGGGCTAGATAGAGCGTGAGTTACCTACTGAAAGTTTCGACGATCCCATCGCTCTTCAAGGCGAGCTGAGAGCGATTTACGAGCTGCCTTACTACGGTTTCGCCCTGGCATTGGACGGCTAATGGAGCGAATGAGCAGGAGTACGCCAATGAGGGCGACGACGAAGCCGAGCGCTCCGATGAAGGTTGCCTTGGCCACAAGGCCCGTGAAGATAACGAGAATTCCTGCAAAGGTAACGAGGGTGCCGAGCAGAAGGCGCGGACGTGGCGGCGCCATTGTGGCTCCAGCAAGTCGTGACTCAAGGCGTGGGTCATCTGTGGCGAGAGCTTCTTCCATCTCAGCCAGAAGGCGACGTTCGCGGTCAGATAGTGCCATACGGGCAGAATAGAACCTTTCTCTTTCTTGCGCTACTTAAGCGTTACTAGTAATCCTCAGAGTCGGTTTCAGGCTTAATCAGCCGTCCAGGGCGCACACTTGCCCCGCCAAAACGGGCCTTCGCCTTATCGATAGCGGTATCTGCCTCACGCCATCCAAATTCGCGGGCGCCGAGTTCGAGTTGTTCAGGCACTCCGTCTTGAAGATTGCCGAGTGAGACGCCGACTAAGCGAATGCGGGCGCCTTCATTATTAAGTGCCAGATATAACTTCTTCACAATTTCATATGTTTCGTGCGTGCTATCGATTGCCAGTGGCACCGTCTTTGAACGTGTGATGGAAGTGAAATCTGCAAATTTAATTTTGATGGTGATGGTCTTTGCGAAGAGGTTTGCCTCACGCAACCGCGCAGTTGCTTTCTCGGTCATGCGCAGGAATTCGCGCAAGAGTTCTTCGGGGGAATCAATATCTCGTGAGAATGTCTCTTCATTGCCGATACTTTTTTCTGGTTCATTAACTACAACATCGCGGTAATCGCGCCCCCATGCAAGTTCGTATAAGGATTCACCTGTTGCATCTCCTAGCGCGCGAATGAGCGTGGAGCGCGGAGTATTGGCGATATCGGCAACTGTATGTAGCCCTAAGCGATCGAGAGATTCGGCAGTCTTTGGTCCCACTCCCCAAATGGCACGCACGGGCAGTGGATGGAGAAATTGAATAATGCGATCGGATTTGATTTCAAGCATTCCATTAGGTTTGCAATGTTGTGACGCAAGTTTGGCGATGAACTTCGATGGCGCAATTCCAACAGAGCAAGTAATACCTTCCTCTTTTTCAACGTGTGCGCGGATCTTTGCTGCGATTTCGCGCCCTGTGCCAAATAGCTTCTGTGAACCAGTCACATCGAGAAATGCCTCATCGAGTGAGATGGGTTCAACTAGGGGTGTATATGAATTGAAGATTGCCATGATGCGATGGGAAATTTCACTGTATCTGTGATGTTCGGGTGCGATAAAGATTGCATGGGGCGCCATACGCTTTGCGCGTCCCACTGGCATTGCAGCCCTAATTCCAAATTTGCGAGCTTCGTAATTTGCCGACAGAACAACGCCGCGCACGCCTGCGCCGACAACGAGCGCCTTGCCTTTATATTGTGGATTATCGAGTTCGGCGACAGATGCGTAGAAGGCATCCATATCGACATGCAGGATCGTGGATTTCTCCATCTCCTGCGCGGTCATATCGCCACACTATCTGCTTGAGTACGCCATTTTTCGTAGGCAAGGCGTAAGTCCCACACTGCCGTTGCGCGGATAGAGATACCACGGGCGCCTGTGCGACGAGTCTGCCCACGCACCAAAAGCAAAGATGTGGAGTAGAGCGTTGATGCATGATCGACTTGCGCATCAGGAAAGAACGTTGAATCGCTGCAGCCATAGCCATCATCAAGAGTTAAGAAAATGACGCGGCGACCTGAACGCACCGGCGGAGTCTGCAAAGCCACTTTTACGCCAGCAATAAGTACTGATGAATTGGAACGTAGAGCAAGTAAGTCGGAGGATTTCACGGCACCGATTGCATTGAGAAATGGCGCATAGAAGCTGAGCATATGTTGGGTGACATCCATACCTAGACGCTCGACTTCGCTGCGCACTTTCTCGGCCACATTCAAGGGTTGCAAGCCACTGCTTTCAAGAGCAGGAGCCGCAAAGCCCAGTGTCAGTTGTGACCCCGGAAGATTGCTGACTGGCGATTTCTGTAAGTCGTTAAAGTGCAACAATAAATCACGTTGGTTGGTATGCACCGAATCAAAGGCGCCGGTCATGATCAAATTTTCAACTACCGGTGTTGACGCACCGGATCTGCGATAGAAATCTGCAAGGTCGATGTAAGGCTGGCCTGTAATGATGGCTGCAATCTCTTTTTCAGATATTCCGGCAACGCTAGAGAAAGCAATACGCACTGCATCGCCATCGAGTGTGCGTTCGATGCGATAGTCAGCAGCTGACTTATTGATATCGAGAGGTGCAATTCCCACACCAATTTGGCGCGCTTCATCGAGCAACAACCGCTTGGGATACATGCCGGGATCATGCGTCAGCACACCTGCGATAAATGCTGCAGGGTGATGAGTCTTTAGCCATGCCGATTGATAAGTGGGCAGAGCAAAAGCTGCAGCATGTGCTTTACAGAAACCGAAAGATGCAAAGGCGCGCAAAACATCCCAGATTTCGGTAATCACTTTTAATTCGTAACCACGTTCAGTTGCGGCAGGAAAGAACCAATCGCAGACTTCTTGTTGGCCAGCCCTATCCCCCAACGCTCTGCGCTTCTCATCAGCTGCGGCAAGTGAAATACCCGTCATCACAGAGATAATCGAGATTACTTGTTCGTGAAAGACAACAACGCCTTCGGTTTCAGACAGAATCGGCAGCAAATCAGGGTGAATGATCTGCGCTGGGCGAAAGCCATGGCGCGCTTCAAGGAATGGGCGAATCATGTCGCTCTTCACTGGCCCTGGCCGAAAGAGTGAGATATCGATAATCAAATCGTTGAAGGTGCGTGGTTCGAGTTTGCCCACGAGTTCGCGTTGTCCAGGACTTTCCACTTGAAAGATTCCTAAGGTGCACGTTGATTGAATGAGTTGATATGTCTCAAGATCATCGAGGGCCACCGCATCGATATCAAGCTCCTTCTCCTCTACTCGTCTGATCTCATGCACAGCATGCGCAATTGCCGATTGCATCCTCACGCCAAGGATGTCGAGTTTAAGTAGACCAATATCTTCGACATCATCTTTATCGAATTCGACCATAGGAAAACCACCTGCATTAAATTGCACTGGTGCGCGGTCTAAGAAAGCTGCATCGGATAAGACCATGGCGCAGGGGTGCATCGCTAAATGTCGTGGCAGGCCATCAAGGCGAGCGGCAAGTGCAATAGTGGCGCGAGTTAAGGGCGCTGATGTATTGAAATTCTTGAGTTCAGGAAGTGATGCAAGGGCAGCATCAATATTGCCTGCGCGAATATGCGGCATCGATTTTGCAAGGAGATCAATCTCCATTGCAGGCATGCCGAGTGCAGCTCCTGCATCGCGAATTGCATTACGGGCCCGATATGTATCAACCATGGCAACGGTGGCACATCGTGAGAGAACTCCAGGTTGATCCCACGTAGCGGGGCCATATTTCTTAAAGACCATCTCATAGATTTCTAGGCGCCGTGCCGATTCAACATCGATATCGATATCAGGAAGTGCCCGGCGCAATGGCGAGCAGAAACGTTCCATCAGTAAACCGTGCTGCATGGGATCCACTCCTGATATTCCAAGCAAGTGACAGATCAGTGAACCTGCGCCGCTGCCACGTGCTGCAACGCGGATATCGGCAGCGCGCACCATATCGGTGATGTCGGCAACGGTTAAGAAGTAGGACTCATATCCCAGTGTTGCAACGATGGCGAGCTCATCATCAAGTCGTGCACGCGCTTTTGCGATGGTGGCGCCATCGTTATAGCGCCAATTGATTCCAGCTTCAGAGCGAGTGCGCAGCAAGGTGCGCATTGCAGCAGGTGAATCAGCGCCAACAACATGAGGTTCGGGTAGGTGAATGCCACCTAAACCAATATCGCGATGCGGTGATAAGACTGCGCGCTCTGCCCACTGCCTAGTTGTCTTCAGTAGCGCACGTGGTGTGCGCTCTCCTGCTGCTCGTGCAATCTCTGCAGCAAGTGCGATCATCTCGTCACTGCTCTTTAAGTAGCCTTCTGCATTACGGCGTTCGACGTTGCGTGGATGAAGTGGAACTAATTGGCGCGCGCAATCGAGGACATCGGCTACGGGGCCATCGGCGCGATCGCGCATACGCACTGCATTGGTAATGACTGCATCAATATCGTTATCGCGAGCAAAGATGAGTGAACGCGCAGCATGTGCTGTAGACCGCGGCCCATTACCCGCAACGAGGTGGGATGCGCATTCGATGGCATGGTCTGCAAAGAGATCGCGGGTCTGGTTAAAGATTTCTAGCGCTCTATCAAAGCGATGGGTGGCGAGCGCCTGTGACACCGGTGATTCAGGGCCATGGAGTAAATATAAATTGGATGTGTACTCGCTAAATTTTTCAAGTAACTCTGGAGTCAATACCGCTGTGCGATCTGCGCTATTCATCTGCAGCCCTGTATAGAGACGCACCAAGCTGCGCCATCCCCCATCACTATGTGCAAGGACTGTAACGCGTGGAAGTGTGCCCGATATATCGCCGATACGAATCGGAAGATTGATACCGATAATTGGTGCGATGCCATGGGATACACATGCTTTGGTAAAACGGATTGCACCCGCCAGTCCATCGCGATCTGTGAGTGCGAGCGCCGGCATCTCAAGTTCTGATGCGCGCGCCACTAAATCGCGGGGTTGCGTTGTTCCGTATTTAAATGAATATGCACTTGCAGTGCGCAAATGGATAAAGCTCATTAGATCGCTCTAATAATCCATTGACCCGTTGCTTCATCGCGTTCGAGTTGAAATGTTGTCAGTGCGCCAATCGGCGCTGCTTCAACTGTCCAGAGCGCACGCGCTTGATCGTCGGGACGAAACTTTCCATCGCTAATGCGATTCCACCATCCACCGGCCTCGCACCATCGCGATAAGACTGCATGGATACGAAAGCGTCGCCCCTTAAAGGTGAATTCGATAGGTGTAAGGCCGCCATCGGAGACGACCTCGTGTGCCGGGACTACTTGAGCTGGTACTACTTCTGCTGACATCTTTACTGCTTCCCCTAGGCATCTGTGGACAATTCGAACAGATGTTCGAAAAGTAGTCGAGACCCCTGACAAGGGCAAGTGGCCCCCAGATTGAGCGTGGATCGAGCCCTCTTGCTGAGAAGATAGGCGCATGGAAATCCTCGGCGCAATACTTGCTGGCTCCTTTATCGGCGCAGTCCTTGGCTTCGTTGGTGCCGGTGGAGCCATGCTCTCGGTTCCGATTCTTATGTACGGGTTTGGCTTTGAACCCAAGCAGGCAACTACCGCAGCTCTTGCCGTTGTCTTTCTGGCGGCGCTCTCTGGCGTCATACCTAAGGCGCGCAAAGGCCAAGTTCTTTATCGCGACGCCTTTGTAATTTCAGGAATTGGCCTCATTACCAACTTTGGCTTTGCATCAATTGCCAATCGTATTCCAGATGCACTGATCACAACAGGTTTTGCTGGAATACTTGTACTTGCCGGAACATCAATGCTGCGGCCACCGCGCCTTGAAGAACATAAGCGCATGCCTGTCCCAATTCTCATCTTGATGTCTCTGATTATTGGATCGATGACAGGGCTCTTCGGAATCGGTGGTGGATTCTTAGCAATCCCAGTTCTCGTTCTCTTCTTCGGGACTCCTCAAGCAGTTGCTGCTGGAACCTCACTTCTCATCATCGCGCTGAACTCGTTGATCTCATTTATTGGCCACCGTGGGTATTGGAGCGATGTGCAATGGCACATTCCAATTTTTATGGGCGGTGCAGCGATAGTAATCGCACAGATAGCATCACAATTTTCAAGTAGAACTTCACCTGTAGCGCTACGTAAAGCTTTTGCCTACCTGCTCTTTGCTGTCTCGCTCTTTACAATTGCCAAAACTTGGTTTCTTTAACCTTTAATCACTCGTGACATCACCCCTGACATGGCAAGAAGTGCTACAGGATATACCATTGCAATCGGTAGTGAGAATGTATCTGCAAGAACACCTGTAACGGTTGGCCCGACAAAGTAACCTGCAATTCCGATTACTCCCACACGCGCGAGTGCAACACCTGATGCGATTCCTGCTACCTTACTGGCCGCCAACATAAAGGCTGGAAACATAGGTCCAATGCCCAGCCCTGCGGCGATGAAGCCGAGATTGACGATGATGAATGCTGGCAATGGATGAGAATCTGAGAGTGGAATCGAAATTGCCATTGCAGCGCCCCAGATAATTGCACCACCGAAACCACCCACACGAACAACTCTTGCAGGACCAAACTTTTCAAGCGCCCAGTCACCAGAAAATCTACTGACAATCATGGCAAGTGAGAATGATGCAAATGCTGCAGCATTGAGACCCTTCGCAATTGCCATATTATCTTTGAGAAGAATTGCGCCCCAATCACTGGCAGAGCCTTCTGCAATCATGCCACCAAGCAGACCAATGCCCATCCACCACAAGATTGAAGTAGATTTCGAGAAGAGTGGAATCTTTGCCAAAGTTTCTTCATCTCCCCCGTCATGGTTATCGAGAGCTGCAGGCAACATAAATTGAGACATTGGCAAGAAGAGAATGAATGCAGCGATACCTACGCCAATTAAGTTAGCTCGCGGTGAAACATAGTTAGCTATAGCGCCACCTAAAACTGTTGTGGCAAATGCACCCGAGCTCCACATTCCGTGGAATGAGACCATCCAGCGTCGATTAAGGATTTTTTCAATCTCGACAGCTTGCGTATTGCAGGAGATATCAAGATTGGCATAACCAAAGCCCATCACAAAGAGCGCGAAGAAAAGTTGAACGAATGAATGCGCGGCACCCATTGCAATTAAGCCAAGAGGCATCACAAACGATGCAAAGGTAATAACTCGTTTTGAACCATACGAGTGGATCATTCGCCCAGCTAATTGAGCCCCAGCTATCGCACCGGATGTACTGCCTAGAAGCACAAGACCCAGTTGAGTATTGGTAAGACCAATTGCTTCTTTAATTTCAGGAATGCGCGGAACCCACCCCATCGAGACAACGCCCATAAGGAAGAAGCTGGCCCACAGTGAATTACGCGCACGCGTGCCGTGTTGAACAGCGGTCAATGACATGGCGCGACGCTATCTCATAAGGTTGGTATATGGATGGAATTCTCGAGAAAGCCGCAGTAAGACGGTTTAAAGATGCAGCCAATTCTTTCGGCGTAAAAGGGGAAATAAATATCCTTGCCGACACAGCCCGCACTGCAATCGATGCAGCCAGTGGACTTGGTATTAAAGTCGGACAGATTGCTTCATCGCTGATCTTCACACTTCCATCCGGTAATCCGCTGTTGATTATCACCAGCGGTCGCCATCGTGTTGATACAGATCTTGTTGCTAAGAACCTTGCAATCACAGAGCTAGGACGCGCAGATGCCAACTATGTCAAAGAGGTCTCTGGGTACTCAGTAGGCGGCGTATCCCCTATCGGTTGGATAACAGAGCCAGAAATAACATTGATTGATGAAGCTCTCAACGATTACGAGGTTGTTTGGGCTGCTGCTGGACATCCCCATGCGGTGTATCCAACAACCTATACCGAATTGATTCAATGCACTGGTGCGCAACCAATGATTGTTGGAGATTAGATGAAAAAGACTTCTGTCGTATTTTTAATTATGACACTGCTTTTATCGGGATGCACGGCAAAGACAGTTAGTTCAGTAAATATCGAATTAGGTAATATTCCTTTTGCATGGAAAGTGCCAAATAAGATTGCGTCGCATTTAACTGTGGAAATTCCCCACAACGATTTTTCACGCCAGGCCGAAGAACAAGGCGCTCAAAAGC
>JBBAMS010000014.1:0-32113 GCA_040402415.1 Candidatus Planktophila sp.
GGCGATTACGTTGAATAACTGGATCAATGAGCTCTGAATATCCAGTTGCTAATTCAAAGCCGTCAATATAAAGATCCCACTTCTCGGCTACGCCAGGTGTCTCACGATGTGCACGCACAAGTGGCGAAGTATCGACGGGATAGCCCATGACAAAAGTTGGCTCAATTAATTTATCTTGAGCGACATGTTCGAATATCTCTTCAGCGAGCTTGCCCTTTACCCACTTTGGGTCGATCTTTATAGGCAGCTTTGTCGCAATCTTCTTGAGATCATCGATGGAAGTAAGCGCTGTTACTCGCTCTCCGATGCCGTTAGAGATTGCGTCATAGAGTGAGATCTCTCTCCAAGTGCCACCAAGGTCTGCCTGGCGACCATCGTGATGAGTGACGATGTGTGAACCGGCAACTGCCATCGCAGCATTTTGAATAAGAGTGCGCGTGATATCTGCAATCGAACGCCAGTCGCCGTAGGCCATATATGACTCAACCATTGCAAATTCAGGTGAGTGAGATGAATCTGCACCCTCATTACGAAAATTTCGGTTAATTTCAAAGACACGTTCTATTCCACCGACAACACACCTTTTTAAAAATAACTCAGGCGCAATACGCATGTAGAGGTCCATATCGTATGCATTGCTAAATGTCTTAAATGGACGAGCGGCTGCTCCACCGTGCATTACCTGAAGCATCGGCGTCTCAACTTCAATAAAGCTATGGCTATCAAATGTTTCACGCAGTGAACGCATGACTGTTGGACGCATACGAGCTGCTGCACGTGCTTCTGGGCGCACAATCAGATCGACATAACGCATGCGAACGCGAGTCTCTTCAGACATTGGTTTGTGATCATTAGGCAAAGGCCGTAACGACTTTGATGCAAGTGTCCAAGAAGTAGCAAGGATGGAAAGTTCACCGCGCTTTGAAGTAATGATTTCACCAGTTACGGAGACTATATCTCCCAGGTCGATATCTGATTTCCAGGCATCAAGTTCTCCTTGCCCAACTTTGTCGAGAGATAACATCGCCTGAAGTTCTGTGCCATCGCCTTCGCGCAGCGTTGCAAAGCAGAGTTTTCCTGTATCGCGCTTAAAGATGAGGCGTCCTGTAAGGCTTTCGATGTCTCCTGTAGCTACATCGATTTCGAGAGCTGTGTATTTTTCACGAACCTCTTTAAGTGACTTGGTGCGAGGCACTGCAACTGGGTAAGGCTCAACACCGCGCTCGATGAGACTGGCACGCTTTTCACGACGAATCCGAAGTTGCTCGGGTAACTCATCCTCTTGTGCAGGCGAGTTCTCTGTACTCACAAATTCATTACTAGTCATAGGGTAATGAGTCTACCTTTTTAACTACAGATTCTTCTCATGGATAAGGCGAAGTCCGATAAGAGTCAAATCTGGCTCGTGCTCATCAATCGTTTCTGAAACTCCAATGATTAACGGTGCAAGACCGCCTGTTGCAATCACTGTCGGTGCCTCGTCATAGTCCTTTGCCAATTCGGCGGTGATTCGATCAACGAGACCATCAACTTGTCCTGCAAAACCAAAGATTGTGCCTGATTGAAGCGCCTCGACAGTGTTTTTTCCAATCACACTCTTTGGGCGTACTAATTCAACTTTTCGAAGTTGAGCCGCTCGTGCAGCAAGCGCGTCAACAGAAATTTCAATTCCCGGTGCAAGTGCTCCCCCAAGAAATTCTCCCTTGGGCGATACAACATCCAGATTTGTTGAAGTTCCAAAGTCGACAACAATTGCAGGCCCGCCATACAGCGTGTGCGCTGCAAGAGTATTAACGATTCGATCGGCGCCAATCTCTTTTGGGTTATCTACAAGGAGTTGAACACCAGTCTTTGTGCCAGGTTCAACAATTGTTATCTTAATAGTGCTGAAATATGTATCAATCATGGTTCGTAGCTCACGCAAAGTTGCAGGAACTGTCGAGCAGATTGATAGGCCAGTTAGGGTGTATCCACTGATTAGTGCGCTGTATTGAAGCCAGAGTTCATCTGCGGTTGAACGTGGGTCAGTCTTCACGCGCCAAGACTTGGTGAGTTTATCGTTATTGAATATTCCGAGCACTGTATTGGTATTTCCCACATCAACTGTTAATAACATTGCTACTCCGCTCTCACATCTAGACCGATATCTAATACAGGTGCGCTATGAGTTAGTGCGCCAATTGCTAAGTAATTCACTCCGGTTGCCGCATATGTCTTTGCACTTTCCAGTGAGATGCCACCCGATGCCTCAAGTTTCGTACTGCCTGCAACAAGTGAGACTGCTTCTGCGCACTGGGCAGGGCTCATATTGTCGAGAAGCACGAGGTCAGGCTTAAGTGGCAATACCTCTTTAAGTTGATCCAGCGTATCTACCTCAATCTCAATATCTGCTGTCGGATACTTCTCGCGCACCTTAGAGAACGCTTGTGCGACGCCACCAGCTGCCGCAATATGGTTATCTTTAATAAGCGCCGCATCGCTTAAGGACATGCGATGGTTTGTTCCACCACCCATGCGCACCGCATACTTTTCAAGCTGACGCATTCCTGGTGTTGTCTTTCGAGTATCACGAATTTTACAATTGAATCCAGAAATTGAATCGACCCATACGCGAGTAAGTGTTGCAATACCGCTGAGATGACCTAAGAAATTGAGAGCGGTACGTTCTGCCAGCAAGATTGCACGTGTATCGCCACGTACAGTTATAAGAACGGTGCCTGCTTTCACCAAAGTCCCATCTTGGATAAGAACTGCAATATCAGTAATTCCAACTTCTTCAAGAACCGCCTGCACCATTTCTATGCCAGCAATGACTCCAGCTTTACGAGCAACGAAATCTGCAACTATTTTTTCGTGCCCAGATATAGTCGCGATAGATGTAATGTCTTCTCCACCCTGTAAATCTTCGGCAAGCGCGCGTTTAATGAGATCGCAATCAATCATTTCTTTCCTACTTCCTGATATCCGCTAGTCCAATATCCCGTTTGGTCTAACTGTTGCACGATTCGCTTCCTCCAAGCATCACTTGTCTCTGGAAAATCTTCACGCCAATGCGAGCCACGCGTTTCCTGTCGAATAAGGGCTGCTTTAAGTATCGCTTGTGCGAGCTGAAATAAGTTAGTTGTCTCCCACGCTTCTACACATGGCTCCGTACTTCTCTTATCTTCAATGCGAGTTAGATCTGAGCTTGTCTTCAAGAGCGAATCAGATGAACGCAAGACTCCTGCACCACGGCTCATACTCACTTGAATATCGTGGCGTACTACTGGGTCAAGAAGTATTGCTTGAGAAGCATTTTCAACTGGCTCGCTTCTCTCTGGAAGATGCTCTGCAATATCTGCAGCAATACGTGCGCTAAAGACAAGACCTTCGAGAAGTGAGTTGGAAGCTAGACGATTGGCACCATGAACCCCAGAACAGGCGGTTTCACCACATGCATAAAGACCATTCACACTGGTGCGACCGTTGAGATCTACACGCACTCCACCTGATGCATAGTGTGAAGCAGGGGCTACCGGAATCAAATCTTTGAGTGGATTAATACCATGTGAAATACATGATGCATAAATTGTTGGAAAGCGTTCAGTGAAACCTTCGAGGTGCCTTACGTCGAGCCATACATGATGGGCGCCAGTTATATTCATTACGCGCATAATTGAAATAGCAACAACATCACGTGGAGCAAGCTCTGCAAGTGGATGAATCTCCTTCATAAAACGACTTCCTTGATCATCGAGAAGATATGCACCTTCACCGCGAACAGCTTCGCTAATAAGCGGTTGTTGACCTTCTGAATTATCTCCCAGCCACAACACAGTTGGATGGAATTGAATGAATTCAACATCAGCGACTTTTGCACCAGCACGAAGTGCGAGTGCGACTCCATCACCAGTTGAAACAGATGGGTTTGTTGTCTGCGCAAATACCTGCCCAAGGCCACCCGTTGCAAGAACTACAGCGCGAGCTAGACCACGACCTACTCCATCTCGGCTACCAGCACCGATGACGTGAAGAGTTACTCCGCAGACTTCGCCGATATCGTTCTTAAGTGCATCAAGAACAAGAGCATGTTCTACAACTTCGATTTCAGGATCATCATGGACTGCTGCAAGGAGTGCGCGTGATACTTCAGCACCTGTCGCATCTCCACCAGCGTGAAGAATTCTATTGCGTAGATGACCACCCTCACGCGTGAGGGCAATTTCACCACTTGCTTCTGTATCAAAGATTGCACCACGTTCAATCAACTTCCGAACAGATTCAGGTCCTTCAGTAACTAAAACACGCACTGCATCAACATCGCAGAGACCAGCACCAGCAACAAGTGTGTCGTTCTCGTGTGCTTCAGGGGAATCACCATCACCAAGGGCCGCAGCGATACCACCTTGCGCCCACTTTGTTGATCCTTCATCGACTCGTGCCTTTGTCACAAGCAGCACTGATAATCCATATGTACGACATTGCAATGCAGTTGTGAGGCCAGCAATTCCAGAACCAACAACAATGACATCTGCAGATGCAGTCCAGCCAGGTGCTGGTGCCAGGAGCTTCATGCGCGGATTCCCATAGGTATATTGTCAATCAAACGCACTCCATTTATCCAGCCAGCAACTATCGCACGAATATTTGTGGAATCTATTTGAGCGTGTCCAAATGTTTTCTCATCGATGTAATCGGCGTAATCGAGAGTAAAAGAAGGTTCTGTCGCCAATATCTCACGCAACTCAACTTCGGATTTTGATTGAGATAGCCCTCTATATAGGACTTGTGCGGCAGCTCTTCCCTCGGGGGCAAGGCGCAGATTACGTGAAGACATCGCCACGCCATCTACCTCACGAATCGTTGGTGCTGTAATAATTTCTACATCTCCTGCAATTGTCTTTATCAATTGCACCTGCTGAAAATCCTTCTCGCCAAATATCGCATGTGATGGCTTTACCAATTCAAAGAGTCTGCTCACAACAGTAAGTACTCCATCAAAGTGCCCAGGACGAGAAGCACCTTCATAGATATCTCCGATGGGGCCAGCAACAAGTCTTCTAAATCCTTCAGGATAAATCTCTGACTGCTTTGGTAACCAAAGATGAGTGACTCCAGATGCTGCTGCAATATCAATATCGAATTCTGGGGTACGTGGGTACTGTGCTAAATCTTCCTCACTCTCAAATTGCAGAGGATTGATAAAGATACTTGCCACTACATCGGTGGAATAGCTCTTAGCCAAGGTAAAGAGAGAGGCATGGCCAGCATGGAGAGCGCCCATTGTTGGTATCAATGCACAGGCAGAAGGAAGCTCGCGAGCATCTGTTACTACTTTCATGGCTCCAGTCCTTTCAGGTACCGGGCGGGCAGTAAGGAAATTCTAAGGCGTTACGGCAATTGCTCCAAAAGCTCAGAAATCTTTCCATGGGTGAGCAATATGGCCTCGGCCTCAATCTCATGCCACGGCGCTAAGACAAAGCGGCGCTGATATGCGCGCGGGTGTGGAAGTTCTAACTCATCTGCCTTACTTATTAAGGTGCCATATTGGATCAGATCTAGATCGATGGTACGCGGCCCCCATTTTTCGATTCGCTCACGTCCAAGAGATTTCTCAATTCCATGGAGTAGCGAAAGTAGATCAAGTGCGGGTAGCTCACTTTCGAGAATACAGACCGCATTGATGTAATCAGGTTGTTCTGGGCCACCGACTGGTTTTGTCCTGTAGAAAGAGGAGATAGCGATGACATCGGTGGCTTCTCGAAGTAATGAGATGGCTACATCCATCTGCTCTTTTGGATTTCCGATATTTGCACCGAGTGCGACTACCGCTTTCATCGTGTGATAGTCACTGAAATATCTGTGGTCTGGGCCGAAATCGGAGCCTTTGGTTTATGTACTGTGACTGCAATATTTGTGATCTCAGGATGTTTAGCTTTGAGGCGATCTGCAATACGTCCCGCTAATCTTTCAATCAACTGAACTCGTTCACCTGTAATTTCCACGACCACAAGATCGGCAAGTGCTCCATAATCAACGGTATCTGTCAGATTATCGGTAACACTTGCGCGCGATAGATCAAGGTGAATCTCGAGATCTACAAAGAAATCTTGACCATTCTTTGCTTCGTGATCAAAGACTCCGTGATAACCAAAGCCCCAGATGCCTGTCAGCGTGATGACATCACTCATGAGTTAACTGCCTCAACATTTGCCTTCACACCATGAACTCTAACTCCCCAGATTCCAGTGCCAACAAGAGATTGAGTCACTTTCACAGTGGCCTCTTCACGCTCATCTGGCTTATCGCCACCAAGAAAGCGCTTGCGCGAATGGCCAATGAGAATTGGATAACCCAATTGGACAAATTCATCGATACATCGGAGTATCTCCCAGTTGTGCTCGGCATCTTTTGCAAAACCAATTCCGGGATCAAGGATGATTTTCTCTCGCGCAACTCCCGCTGCAAGGGCCTTCTCCAAGGCAATATCGATCTCTGCAATCACTTCTGCGACCACATCGGTATAAATTGCCTTTGCATTCATATCTTTTGAGTGACCTCGCCAATGCATCAAGGTGTATCTACACCCCAGGTCTGCCACAGTTGCAAGCATCTGCAGATCTGCAGCTCCACCGCTGACATCATTGACAATCGTTGCGCCGGCTTCAACGGCACGTTGCGCAATTGAGGCGCGCATAGTGTCGACGCTGACTGTTAAGCCCTTTGCAGCGAGTGCACGAATTACCGGAATAACTCTGGCCTGTTCTTCTTCTTCAGATACACGGTCGGCGCCTGGGCGAGTCGATTCACCACCGATATCGATAATATCCGCACCCTCTGCCACCATTTCAAGACCGCGTGCGATTGCGCTTGCAGTATCTACATACCGTCCACCATCGGCAAATGAATCCGGTGTGACATTCAGGATTCCCATGACCAACATAAGAAATTATCGATTCGTAATGAGGCTAATTGCTTCTGCTCGCGTTGCGGCATCGCGCAGAACTCCACGAACTGCCGATGTTGTTGTGCGAGCTCGTGATTTTCTGACGCCACGCATCGACATACATAAGTGTTCGCAATCGATGATAACAATGACGCCCATTGGATTGAGAATCTCAACAAGAGCATCGGCGATCTGAGTAGTCAGGCGCTCTTGGACTTGTGGACGCCTGGCAAAGAGATCGACTAAGCGCGCAACTTTTGATAGACCTGTAATTTTCCCACTCGGGATATACCCAACATGTGCAACTCCGTGAAATGGAGTCAGATGATGTTCGCAGTGTGAAAAGACTTCAATATCGCAAATGATGACAAGCTCTTTATGGCCAATATCAAAGGTCGTTGTTAATACATCTTCAGGTTTCTGCCATAGCCCCTCGAAGTTCTCTTTCAGTGCACGTGCAACGCGTGCAGGGGTCTCTTTCAACCCCTCGCGCTCGGGATCTTCACCCAGTGCTAGGAGAAGCTCACGAACAGCTTTTTCGGCGCGCTCCCGATCGTAAGGCTGTGATGCTCTTCCATCACTTGGCCCCATCGACAGAGAAGAAATCTCACTCATTAGAACTCAATTTCTTTACTCGACGATTCTTGCGTGGTGCATCGGCAACTGCAATTAGACGCTCTGGAATATCTACAGGCGGTTGCACAGATGGAATGCGCGTTGCAGAGCCTGTCCATGCCGGACGGTTTGGCCACGACTTTACTTTTCTAAATATTTGAGCGATCTCTTCTTTATTGAGAGTCTCTTTCTCCAAGAGCTGTATAACCATTTCGTCGAGAATGGTGCGGTTTGACTCGAGAATGTCGTAAGCCTCTTGATGGGCATTCTCAATCAATCTACGAATTTCAGTATCAACCGTTGCTGCGACGTTTTCAGAGTAATCACGTTGATGTCCGTAATCGCGACCCATAAATGGTTCAGATGCATCTGTGCCTAATTTGATGGCACCAATTGCCTCAGTCATTCCGTATTGAGTAACCATTGCACGTGCAAGTGCAGTTGCTTTTTCAATATCGTTGGATGCACCGGTAGATGGGTCGTGGAAGATCAGTTCTTCCGCCGCGCGCCCACCAAGTGAGTATGCCAATTGATCTAATAGTTGATTACGAGTTGTCGAATACCTATCTTCATCTGGCAGAACCATTGTGTAGCCAAGTGCCCGACCACGAGGCATGATTGTAATTTTGTGGACAGGATCAGTATGTGGAAGTGAATGTGCAACCAGTGCATGACCAGCCTCGTGATAGGCAGTGACCCGGCGCTCTTCCTCCGACATTAATCGTGATTTACGTTGAGGACCCGCCATAACGCGATCGATAGCTTCATCAATCTGTGTATTGGTAATGCTCTTGTGGCCCTCGCGAGCAGTGAGTAGCGCTGCCTCGTTGAGAACGTTGGCAAGGTCTGCACCCGTAAATCCTGGTGTGCGGCGTGCATAGGCAACAAGTTCGACATCTTTAGAAATCGGCTTACCTTTTGCGTGAACTTTAAGAATATCTTCGCGCCCCTTGAGATCTGGGCGCTCTACTGGAATCTGGCGATCAAAACGACCGGGACGCAAGAGCGCTGGATCTAATACATCTGGACGGTTTGTTGCAGCAATTAAAATGACTTGTCCATTTGCTTCAAAGCCATCCATCTCAACGAGAAGTTGATTCAGTGTCTGTTCGCGTTCATCGTGTCCACCACCCATACCGGCACCGCGCTGACGACCGACTGCATCAATTTCATCTACAAAAACAATTGCTGGCGCATTTGCCTTCGCTTGTGCAAAGAGATCGCGCACGCGAGCTGCACCAACACCGACGAACATTTCAACAAAATCAGAACCTGAGATGGAATAGAAAGGAACTTTTGCTTCACCGGCGACAGCGCGAGCAAGAAGAGTCTTGCCTGTCCCGGGAGGGCCGTAGAGCAAGACACCCTTTGGGATCTTTGCACCGAGTACTGCGTACTTTGCCGAATCTGCAAGGAAATCTTTAATCTCTTCTAGTTCAGCAATCGCTTCATCAGCTCCTGCAACATCGTCAAAAGTATTTTGCGGAACTTCATTGTTCTGCAATTTGGCACGGGATTTACCAAATGAGAAGACTCGATTTCCACCTTGTGCTTGTCCCATCATCAAGAAGAACAAGAAACCAATTATCAGAATTGGACCAAATGTGAAGAAGAGAGATGTTAAGAAGGATTGACTCGGTACATCGACATTCCACCCTTTTGTAGGTGGATTTGCTGTGAGAGCATCAACCAGAGTCGGCTCTTGTCGCGCCACATATGAGGCTTCGACTTTACTCGCGCCCTTAATGGTATTTCCAGCAGAGAGGATCAATTGAATTCTCTGAGATTTATCGATGAGTAATGCAGATTCAACTTGAGCCTTAGAAATAGCATCGACAACTTGTGAGGTCTCAACCTGGGTATAGCGATTAGCGGCACTAGTGATTTGACCGAAGATAGTTACAGCAAAGATTGCCAGGATAATCCAAAAAAGTGGCCCCCTGAAAATCTTCTGCGATCGCGTAAGCGGAACTTTTCTCGCTCTTTCTTGTGCTGCCGGCTTTACAGATTGCTTTAATTTTTTGAGTGGATTCATACTTGGTTTTTGGGAAGTCATAAATATCCTTATGAATACATGTGCTTGGCAAGCACACCGATAAATGAGAGGTTGCGATACTTCTCGTCAAAATCGAGACCATATCCGACTACGAACTCTTTAGGAATATCAAAGCCAACGTACTTCACTTTAACATCTACTTTTGCAGCCTCTGGTTTACGTAGTATTGCAAGAATTTCAACTGATACTGCGCCACGAGATAAGAGATTTGATTTCAGCCATGACAAAGTTAAACCTGAATCAACGATATCTTCAACAATAAGAACGTGGCGCCCAGTAATGTCAGTATCTAGATCTTTGAGAATACGAACCACTCCACTTGATTTAGTTCCAGAGCCATAGGATGAAACAGCCATCCAATCCATCTCGATATGCGATTGCATTGCGCGAGTGAGATCGGCCATCGCCATAATTGCGCCTTTGAGTACACCGACAAGTAAAACTTTCTTATCTTTGTAATCTTCATCTACACGAGCAGCAAGTTCTGCAATCTTTGCAGCGAGTTCTTGCTCTGTTGCGATGACGCTTTCGACATCGGTACCAACTGTTGCTAAATCCACGTGATGCGCTCCTTGGTAAATCGTTGAAAACTAGTTAGGCCAGACTCAAGTAAGTCGGGCTAAGAGCGAAAGTCTGCCCGAATTTCGCTCAACCTTCACACCACCCGGCATATTTAGGCCTCCTTGACCGCGCCATTGAGTGATGAGCGCCTCAACTGCCACCACGTGATCCCAGGTAATTGAGCCTAATGGCGCCCCAGCGGCATATAGAGCAGTGCGGATGATGCGTGTGCGGATAGCCCGAGGTAACTTGCCTAGGTGCTGGCAATCAAGGTCAACGAGATTTAGCTGTGAGATTTCTGCATGGGCAATTGCATCGAGAGCATCAGCATCATCCCGTAAGAGAGATGCGCTGCGCGCGAGAGCTGCGGAGATTCCAGGGCCAATCTTCTCTTCCATCAATGGAAGTACTTCATTGCGAACACGGACTCGAGAGAAGTCTGAATTCATATTATGGGGATCGTTCCAGAATTTGATTCCAATCTCTTCACACGCTGTAACGGTTTGTATACGAGTGATATCAAGAAGTGGTCTCATATACTTCCCATTCTCACTTGACATTCCAGATAGTGAACGTGTTCCTGAACCTCGCGCCAATCCAAGTAAGACTGTCTCTGCTTGATCATCGCGCGTATGACCTAAGAAAATCTTAGTTGCCTTCTCTTTTTCAGCGCACTCATGAAGAGCTTGATAGCGTGCATCACGAGCGCCAGCTTCGATGCCAGACTGAGTATCGACTACAACTTTTCTACTAATGACTTTTTCATATCCTAACTCCCTCAATTGAAGCTGAACTTTTTCCGCCTGTACACCTGAATTATTTTGAAGTTGGTGGTCGATAGTTACTGCTATTGGTGTAATTGCGAGGGGTTGTGACTCAGTGAGAATTGCATAAGCCAGTGCCAAGGAATCTGCGCCACCAGAGGCTGCAACACATACAACATCACCAGCTTCGCAGGCCAGAAGAAAAGGTTTTACAGCGTTGCGGATTGCAACGATGGCATCTGTCATAGACGAAGGTTAGACCCGACCACCAAATGGCATAAGCCCTTTAACGCTGTAAATATCGGAGTACTTCAGGCCTATTTTTGTGGAATTGGCCTCCCACATCATTCCGCCACCTGCGTAGATGCTCATGTGGTGAATAGTTGAGATTGTTCCTTTGTAGGAATAGAAAAGTAGATCTCCTGGCTGCAGCTCAGTTAAAGCGACATGTTTTGTATAGCCTGCATATAACGCGGCGTTGAGGCGATCCCAGTTCGGCCAATCAAGTCCAGCGACCTTATATGCCGCATAGACCAATCCCGAACAGTCGAATGAGTTGGGACCTTGTGCACCCCATACATATGGCTTACGTGCTAAAACCTGCTTCTTGGCAAATGCAACTGCAGTTAAACGCTGAGCCTCTGTTGTGCGAATTGTGGAACGACCCTTAAATCCAATATCTGGCCAAACTTTTGCTTGGTTGATAGTTGTTGTTGCAATATTTGCTTGGCTCTCTTCAAGCAGCGCTAATTGACGTTGTTGCTCGAGTGTGACTCGTACATTTCTTGCAGAGGCAAGTTCTTGTATCAATTTATTTTGAACTGCTTGAAGTTTATTTACTTCATTCTGCTGAAGCGCTTGCGCATCATCAGCGACTTTCTTTGCACTCGCAACTTTTGCAGTTGCAGTAGCCTGGATGGCTTTCGCATCATCAGCTTTCTGCTTTGCATCTCTTGCGACAATCTCAGCAGCTTTATAGTGCTCAAGGGCTGTCGTATTTTGTGCACCCAAAGTATTTAACGTAGAAAGTTGATCGACTAGTTCTTGCGGGCCATTTGCGCTGAGTAACGGTTGGATATCACTTAAAGTCCCACCAAGAATATATGCGTTTGCTGCTAACTTTCCGATGATGCGATGTGCTTCTCGAACCGCTGCAGCTGTTGCGGCTGCATGTTTTGCTGCTACCGCTGCTTGCGCAGTTGCAACTGCTAGCTCTTGCTGGGCCTTTACATAAAGAGCACGAGCTGCAATTGATTTAGTGGTCAGTTGCCTGAGAGTCATATTTGCCGTAGCAAGTTTCTTCGCTGCAGCATCGGCAGCAGCTTTCTTTACTGCCTCGGCTTGTTTCGCCACTTCAATCTCAGCCAGAGTTGGCTTTGGTTTTGCAATTGCAGGGGTCGTTGAAAGTGTGAGGCCCGCAATGATTGCAAGGCTCAATAACTTATTTCTATACTGCACTGTCGAAGAATAATTGAGCAACTCAGGTAAAGCGTTGCCATCTGGCTAGTGTCGTTAGTTACCCACATCTCGTCGAGAGAAGAGTACGGCTGCAATGGCTGAACCAAGGAGAACGTAGACACTTCCTAGCACCAGAGCATGAGAATATGTAACCGTTGAAGATCCTCCTTGAGCAATCGTTTGGAATTGATTGCCAGGCATCCATTTCAGCGTTACAGGTTTGACTGCACCGATGAGATTTTCAATAATGAGAATCCAGAGCACACCGATTGAAATTGCTGAAATCGGAGAGCGGAGTAAGAGCCCGAGAATCATTCCAAATATTCCGAAGTAAATAACAGAGATAGTCACATTGAGAAGCGTCTGCCCCATCGCGTGAAAACCAGCAGTCGTAAACCAGAGGTCAGTCATCACCCTTGCTCTGGTTGATAGATAGTAGGAAATAGAGATACTGACGCTCGCTGTAATAAGGACAAGAATGAGCGCGAATATCTTCATCGCGACAAGTTTTCCAAGGAGAAGTCGGATGCGACCAGGTTGGCGCACTAAGAGATTGCGAAGAGTTCCGTAGGTGTATTCCTGCGAGGTTTGAGCTGCAAATACACAAAGTGCGATGATGCCTAGTAATCCGCCAACTGATGCAAATCCATAAACGGATCCACCTGCAAGGTTGAGAACGTCTCGGCCCACTCGACGCCCGCGATCGGAATTGCCATCGTGGGCATCAATCATTAGGTAAAGAAATGTTGTTGTAAGACCTGTGAAAAAGAGAGCTGCTCCAAGGGTTCCAAAGAAGAGAGTTGGCCGGCGAAGTTTGCGCCATTCTGCGAGGATGACCCGAATCATGTGCGATCTCCAGTCATTTCAAAGAATGTCTCTTCGAGGTTAGGTAGTTGTGGTGCAAGCTGTGTAAGAACGATTCCAGCTTCAAATGCCTGGCGATTGAGGGTACCTGCCCATTCCGCTGGCCCTTCAATATGCGCCACACCGGACCGGATGCTCGCATGATGACCATCTCTATGTGCGATTGCAATTATTTTCTCAAGATCAGAGTCTTTCTCGGTCTTCACCAAGATAAATGGTTGTTGCTCAAGAAGTAAATCAACCATAGTTCCCGCAAAGACGACTTCACCCTTGCGTAACATCACAATATATTCACTAATTAATTCGAGTTCCGACAGAAGGTGTGAAGAAACAAATACCGTGGTTCCTTGACTGGCTAAGCGTTTAAGCAAATCACGTACTTCTTGAATTCCTTCAGGGTCTAAACCATTTGTAGGTTCATCAAGAATCAATACCTTTGGGTTAGGGAGAAGGGCGGCAGCAATTCCTAAACGCTGCTTCATTCCGAGCGAATAAGTCTTGTACTTTGAACTGCCACGACCTTCAAGGCCAACTTCGTTAATCAACTGTGCAACTCGCTCTAAAGGAAATCCTCCAAGAGTTGCTAAGACTTTAAGATTTTCTTCTCCAGATAGTGCTGGATAAAAAGCTGGTCCTTCAATCATCGCACCAACTTGTGAAAGGTACTTTTCAGGACTATCGATGGAATGGCCGAGTATCTCTGCAGATCCCCCTGTTGGAGTTATCAAGCCTAAGAGCATGCGGATAGTCGTAGTCTTTCCAGCACCATTGGGGCCAACAAATCCGCAAATTGTTCCGAGTGGAACTTCAAAATTTGCATGTGAGACAGCAAAACCTGACTCATATTTCTTACTCAGGTCTCGTACGGAGATAGCCATTGTGGTCATATGTGCAATATAGCGGGCAAACCTTAAGATATGCCTGTGAGTAAAGAGGTATGGGGTTATCAGGAACACCCACAACGCCGTGAGCCAAACTGGGAAATTAATTCTCAGACAGCGGCGGTGCGCGAAGGTTTAGCACGCTCAGGTTTCGGTGAAACATCCGAGGCGCTCTATCTCAATAGCGGTTTTACCTACACAGATTCCAAGGAAGCGGTCGACTCATTTACCGATGAGACAGATCACTTTCTCTATAGCCGTTTTCATAACCCTACAGTTTCCATGTTTGAGAAACGTTTGGCTGCAATTGAAGGCGCCGATTACTGCGTAGCAACAGGGTCAGGAATGGCTGCGATGTTTGCATCCCTTGCCTGCCTTGTTGAATCTGGTGATCACATCGTTGCATCAGCTTCAATGTTTAGCTCATGCCATGTTGTCATCACTGAAATTCTTCCTAAATGGGGCATCACATACGAACTCGTTAAGGCAAATGATAAAGCCGCTTGGGAGAAAGCACTCGCAAAGCCAACGAAGGCAGTCTTTATCGAAACTCCTAGCAACCCGCTCATGGAGATTGTAGATATTCGCTTTGTCAGCAATCTTGCACACAAGGTGGGCGCAACCGTGATTGTCGATAACGTCATGGCATCACCGGTATTGCAGAAGCCGCTGGCGCTAGGTGCAGATGTCGTCATGTACTCTGCGACAAAACATATCGATGGACAAGGACGAGTACTCGCAGGAGCCCTGCTTGGTTCCTTCGAATATATCTATGAGAAGTTGATTCCATTCACACGGCATACTGGCCCTTCTCTCAGTGCATTTAACGCATGGGTACTTGTAAAGTCACTTGAGACTATGGAGCTTCGTGTCACTCGTATGTGCGAGAACGCGCAAAAGATTGCAGAGTTTCTTGAAACTCGCAAAGAAATTAAGAGTGTTCGCTATCCAGGACTTGCATCCCACCCTGATCGCGATGTCATCAAGAAGCAGATGAGCGCTGGTGGCACGACCATTGGAATTGAATTTGCTGGAACTCAGAAAGATACCTTCGCTTTTATGGATGCGCTGTGTGTTATCGATATCTCCAACAACTTAGGCGATAGCAAATCACTGATTACCCACCCTGCATCAACTACACATCGCCGTTTAGCACCTGAAGTTCAAGCCGACATGGGGATTACTTCTTCAGTCTTAAGACTTTCAGTTGGCCTGGAACATGTTGATGACCTATTGAAAGATATAAATCAAGCGCTCACTAGTTGAGCAACAACTAGCAATACTGAAAATAAACTTAAATAGGTTATTGACCAGTGGAATATTCCTGCTGCAATCTTATTGTAATTATCTGAATTTTCTTTTAGAGCAAAGAGTTGAAATGTAAATATCGCGCCAAGAAATACAGTTGCACCGAGGACCCACACGGGTAGATGCGCCAATTGAATCAAGGCGGCAGATGAGACAACCATTGCAATTGTGTGAAACCACATCTGGCTAATAACGACACCTTGTGAGGATACAGATGGCAACATTGGAATTCCAGCTGCTGAATAATCATCTTTATATTTAATTGCAAGGGCCCAAAAGTGTGGGGGTGTCCAGAAGAAGATCACCATAAAGAAAGCAACCGGGACCCAGGTGAGATTACCGGTGACTGCAGCCCAGCCGATAAGCACAGGCATACATCCTGCTGCACCACCCCAGACAATGTTCTGCGTAGTATTAGGTTTGAGAATAATTGTGTAGATAACTACATAATAAAAGATTGCGAGAGCGGTCAGTAGCGTTGCAAGAGTGGTCGTAAAGATCTGAAAGATTGTCAGAGACATGAGCGCGAGAAGAGTTGCAAAGATCGTAGCTTGCACCTTCGACACTGTGCCTAATACAAGAGGGCGCTTTGATGTGCGAGCCATCAATCCATCTGACTCTGCTTCAATCACCATATTAAATGCATTCGATGAGCCAGCTGCGAGAGTCCCGCCGATAAGAGTTGCTGCCACCAGAGTGAAGGAGGGCAGACCTTTTTGAGCTAGAACCATGGCGGGAAGAGTTGTAATGATAAGAAGCTCTACGACCCGTAGTTTCATCAGATCGATATAGGCACGAAAGATGTTCACGCGCTTAGGGTACCCACAATTAACACCTTATTAGCGGACGATTCCCAGAGCACTCTAAGGAATTCTCTCTACTTTTTAGATAACTGAAAGGGGTCCACAATGACTTTAGAGAAACCATACTGGTTCGCACTAGCCGAAGCTGATGTAAGAACTTCGTTATCTCAGAAAGAGAAAAGAAATTCCTTCAGAAATCGCATCAACATCCACGATTTCATCCCCCATCATTACCGCATCTGTGAAGGTGGCTCCCACAATTGTTACAGTGGCACAAAATAAATCAGCGCAGAGTGGCAGCAGCGATCATGAAAGTGAAAATAAGGACGACTAATTTGTATTTTCAACCGCCATTTCAGGTGGTACAGGCAAGATATCTGGAAATATGGGCGCAGCGATTCTTCCTAGAAGACGATCAACGGTATCTCGTGCGCGATTTTCGGCACTCGAGGTCTTGGTCAAATGATCTGCCAGAATTACAAATGCATACTCCCGATCTCCACTTTCAACATAACCTGCAAGATTCGCAGTTCCATTCAAAGTGCCTGTCTTGGCTTTAATAAGTCCGATTGCCTCAGGCGCTGTCTTAATAAACCTGTTTTTTAGAGTTCCTGAAATACCTCCGATAGGTAATCCTCCAATTAATGGAGCAAACTTAGAATCCTCACGAATTTTTATCAGTAAGGTTCCTACTTGCCGGGCAGTAATACGGTTTAACTTTGACAGTCCACTCGCATCGCGAGTCACTAGATTTTTCGTCTCGATTCCAAAGTTGTTGAGAACTTCAGCAAATGTTTGGGCGACACCAACATCATTAGATGGGTGGCCTGCAGCAGATGATGCAAGGCGAGCGATACGTTCGGAAAGTAAGTTATCGCTCCAGGTGAGCGTGAATGCGAGAATTTCTTGCAATTCGGGAGAATCAGATGACAAGATTTCTTCTGCCGAGAGTAATTGTGCATCTTCATTAGTGACGCGCTTCATGGTGGCCTTCACTCCATGTCTGAAGTAGAACTTCTTTACATTGGCAACATCCTGTGAATATAAATTTGTATAGTAAATAGTTATATTTCTTATCGAGCCAGTATTTGCCTTCCTCAGCGCATTTAGAGTGCTGAATTCAATTCTCGGAAGAGATGTCCTTCCCATCTTCACAGCTTGAGGATGTATCAGGCTTATCCAAGGATCAAGGGAACCTTGGATAACAAGACTCCTCGCTTTTGTGCCCACATAAGCTGATGTTGTAAATCGTTGAGTCGGTTGAAGATAGGTGTACGCCGCAGCGGCTGTCAGGAGTTTTAATACTGATGCTGGCTTGCGTGGTGACATTGAATTCTTTTCAAAAACAACAGCACCAGTCTTTCCATCAATGACAATCATTGAAGGGTTAGCTAACTCTTTATTGGAAGATAGGTGATCAAAAATAGAGGCGACAGAATTAGGATCAAGGGCATTTGCTTGTGTGCTAACAAAATTAGGGATGGCAAAAGCCAGGCATGCCAAAAACGCTAATTTTTTTATCACTACAATTAATTCCAGGCTGACGCAATAATTACATTAAGAAGAGTAAGGCCTAGCATGCTAGCCCAGACAGAGTTCTTAACAATTGCCTTCTTCACATTGGTGTATCCCAAAGTGAGGATTACTACAATTACTAATCCTTTAATCCCATATTTTGTATGGTCGAGCACTTCATCTGGATGTACCTTGTTGTACAGGCCAACCATCACTAGAGCTGCAACCAGCGCTGTCAAAGTTACATGTACTACCCCGGGATTTAACTTCTTCTCGATATTCTTCACTTGCGAGAGCAGTAGCCCCAAGATCGCAATCACGCAGACAATATGGATTCCAAATGCTATGTAATAGATGGCTTTCATAGGCCTCCTTGGTAAATACGTTATATTAAGTTTAGAGTGCCTCTATGGAAATCAATACACCTGCAGTGATTGGGCCGGGTGAGTTCTTTCCAGTAATCGGACTCGGCCCTCATGAAAAACCATGGCCGGTAGGACCTCAATACGATCCAGAACTCCTTGAAAATGGAGATCGGCGAAATGTCTTAGATCGTTATCGCTATTGGACAGTCGAAGCGATAGTCGCTGAATTAGATACTAAACGCCATAAATTGCAGATAGCAATCGAAAATTGGCAACATGATTTAAATATTGGCTCTGTTGTTCGCACAGCCAATGCATTTAATGCTGCTGCTGTTCATATCGTTGGCAAACGTGATTGGAATAAACGCGGAGCGATGGTGACAGATAGATATCTCAAAGTTATCCATCACCCAACAATCAGCGACTTCTCAGATTGGTGTAAGGCGAACTCACTCCCCATTATCGGTATCGATAATGTTCCCTCATCGAAACATCTAGAGGGTGCAGCTCTTCCTGAAGAGTGCGTTCTGCTCTTCGGCCAAGAGGGCGCCGGTATGTCAGATGCAGGTATTGCAGTCTGCGAAGTCTTGTATGCAATCGAACAATATGGATCAACGAGATCGATGAACGCTTCAGCCGCTGGTGCAATCGCCATGTATCACTGGGCGTTGCAACATCTTCCCCGGCAGGTGTAGTTAAGCCGCTACCTTTACGGAGCGTGTTGCCTCGAGCAAGGTAGAGCTCAATAAGAGTGCTACAACTACTGGCATCAGCCACCATGACGATACGCCCAACGAATGGATGGCGAAGAAGCCTGCGACAACACCTGCTGCAACGCGCCAATCATCTCCGATGATGAAGTCATACCAGAAGAATAAGAAGCCACCTATCCAGCGGACAATCACAGAACTATCTTTACTTGGTTCTGAGAAAGTTGGAAGGTTGAGTTTGCGAACAGGAAGGTTTTTTGCTTTTCTTACCTTCAAGAGTTCGATCAGTCCAAACGAAACCAGCAAGACAAACGGAATAATGGCAAGCAGTGATAGATCTTTATGTGGCCACTCTGCGCCAGCACCTTCTGCTCCCCAGAAGATTCCAAATGATGTCAACAGAGTTCCGACAATAAATTTCATTGTATTTTCTGGAACTTTTGAGAGCGGCTTGTGAATTGCAAATCCTGCGATTGTTACTAAAACTACTGCAATTGTGGCTGCCCAGATTGCTAGAGAAAATGCCTGAGGGTTTGAACCTTTTTGAATGATTCCAAATGTCACAACAATAAATACAACTTCTAGGCCTTCCAGGAGCACCCCTTTAAAGGAGAGCGTGAATGCATACCAATCAGAGACAGCGAAGCGAGAAACTTTTGCTACTTTCTGTGCAGCTTCAACTTCTTCACGATAGATCTTGTCTTCGTCATGAAGTGCCTTAAATCCACTTGCACGCAAGATTGCTTTACGAAGCCACTGTAAACCGAAGGTCAGAAGTAATCCGCCAACCATTAAACGAAGCGTGCTCTTGGGAAGTTTTTCAATACTTGGTCCAAGTATCACGATGAGACCTGCAAGTACCACTAGACCTGAGATAACACCTTGGAAAGTAGATCTCCAATCGCGTGATGTACCCGCAGCTAGCACGATTGTTACCGCTTCGACCGCTTCGACAGCGCATGCGAGAAATACAGATACAAATAGGGCTATGTCATTACCACTGAGTGAATGAAACATGAGTCTCTCTCTACTTGCTTTCAGTTGGGAAGGCGATGCAACGGTCGGGATCAATTGATACAGAGATTCTGCCACCTCTTGGGTGTGAAACGTTGTCAAAGACCCCAGTGAGTGACCCATATTTCGTATCAATGGCATGCTCGTATCCACGGCCACGATAGGCCACATCTGTGATTACGGATGAGATCTTATTTTCGCTCTCCTTCTTAAAACTTGTCGCAGCTGGTCGAATAAGGACATCAACGCTCTGACCGACTTCTAGACCAACTGTGTGGCGAACTTTCAATTGATCCTCGCCAAGCGAGACGATGCAGCTCGTCTTTGAAACTCGCCTTACCTTTCCAGTAAATGTTCCAGCGATTCCAGTGAAGTTTGCCACAAAGCGATTGGTGGGGCGCTCATAGATTTCTTCTGGCAAATCCACTTGTTCAAGTTTTCCGTGGTTGATGACTCCGATTTTATCTGCAAGTGCAAATGCTTCAGATTGATCGTGCGTAATATAAAGAGCTGTTGCCCCGATTTCACGGGTCAGTGTTGAAATTTCGATACGTAATCTCTCGCGCAGGTCAGCATCAAGGTTAGACAGGGGTTCGTCAAAGAGCAATAGGGCAGGGTCTGCCACAATTGCACGAGCAAGAGCTACACGCTGTTGCTCTCCACCTGATAATTCGTGTGGGTAATTCTTGCCTTTTGTCGATAGGCCAACTCTTTCAAGGGCAGTCTCAACGCGCTTTCGAGAGATATCTTTCGACAATTTTCTACGCTGCAGGGCATACTCAACATTCTCAAATGCTGTTAAATGTGGCCAGAGCGCATAATCTTGAAAGACCATCGCAAGATTTCGCTTTTCAGGGGCGACATTGATGGGGCCACGATTGACCTCCTGCTTATCTAAAAATATCGAACCAGAATCAATCTTTTCGATTCCGGCGAGTGAGCGAATAAGGGTTGATTTACCTGATCCTGAAGGCCCAAGTAGAACCATGAACTGTCCTGGTTCGATTGTCAGAGACAGGCCATCAAGTGCTGCAAGAGAGCCGTAATTCTTACGTGCTTTTTCGATTTTTACTAGGTGGCCTTTATTCATTGATGCGCTCTCCCTAACTGTTTCCATCCGACTGGCGCTAATCTTTCATATAACGCAAAAGCAACTGCAACAACGATAAGCGCCGAGATAATTGCAAAGACTTCCATCGCTGTACCACCACCAAAATCATAATTTCCCAACGCGTGATCGATTCCCACGGCTAGTGGTGCATGTCCTGGAGGAAAGAGGATTTGACTTACAGGTAGCTCTAAAAGCGTTCCGCAGTACGTCAGACACCAAGCCGCAAGCAGTGGTCGTGAAATGAGTGGAAGAACAACCGTCAGCCAGGTTTTAATTCCATTAGAACCGTGTACTCGACATGCCTCTGAGAGTGATTCTTGGAATTGATTCATATTGCCGACAAGTGAACGTGTCGTTGAAGGTAGCGCAGTTGCAATATAGGCAAGTACCAATAGCGCAACTGTTCCATAGAGATGGAATCCATACCTTTGGGCAAGTGGCAAGTTGTAAGCGAAGATATATCCAATGGCAAAGACAATTCCTGGTAATCCGACCGCTGCAAGGAGGAAGAAGTCGAGAAACTTCTTTCCAGGACCATTCTTGGTTGAGACCAACATGCGCGATGATATTGCTGCCAAAATCACTGCAACTGTTGCAGTCATAAGAGCGGCTTCTGCAGAGAAAAGAAGCGGGCTACGCAGCAGCGGACTCTTGATGACACGAATATAATTATCGAAGTTGATTTGGTAGTTTGAGATCACGGTTCCAAGACCTTGAATCATCGATGCGGAAATTGCGCCAAAGACTGGGACCCCTAGAGTAAGAATGAGAAGTACATAGATAGATGCATTTGAAGCTACAGACCCCAGAGGAGATAGCTTCTGACGGGTGATTGGACGTGTTCTGCCGCTGAGAACTCGAAAGGATCTGCCGCGCAGAGCGCGAGATTGAGCAAAAAGTGCAAGGACAATAAGCCCGAGAAGAATAATCGAAATAGCGGCACACAATGGGAAAGAAACCGGTATCGACATCACAGATCTATAGAGAGTAAATGTTGCTACCGAATATCGACCTGGAGAAGAAAGTTGAGAGGCAACACCAAAGTCACTGATACTTTCTGCAAAAACAATTGCAATTCCTGACCAGAGAGCTGGAAGTAATAGGGTGCTCATCATCTTAAAAGCGGCAATACGTGAGCCGCCATGGACCCGAACAGCTTGTTCGAACTCTTCACCAAGGCCGCGCATCGCATTGGAAATCACCAGGTATGCAAATGGAATTCCTTTAAAGGTGAGAATCATGGCAATTCCAACTGGACCAAAGAGAAGATCTCTCACAAATGGAAGATCAATTCCAAATATATTTAGCACACCTGCTCTTTCAAAGATGCGCTCCCACCCCAATGCGATGAGATATGAAGGTGCTAGGAGGAGAGCGAAGATGGCCAGGTTCCAAGCCTTGCGCGCAGCCGAGTTCGTGCGTAGAACTATCCATGCCACAACTAGAGCGATTGCAGTTGCAAAGATTGAGGAGACTACACCCATGACAAAGGAATGCCAGATTGACCGCAAGAAATATGGGTCGGCTGCAGCTTTAAAACTATTGAAGGTAAACCATTCAGGGCCTTGGTCAAGAAGCTTGGGGCTAAAGGCAACGGCGAGAAAGAGAAGAATCGGCAGAACAAGAATGCTAACGATGACTAACCAGAAGATAGTCATAGGCGAGATCTTTGTTCGAGCAAAAAGTAGAGCCCTCGAAGAGAACGAATCTCTCGAAGACTCTACCTTGTGCATTAAACAGTTATCTAAGTTTCGCGATTAAGCGATGTTCTTTGTGAACCAGTCTTGTACAGCGCCCTGAAGAGGTGCGTACTTGTATGGATCTACAACCTGGATCAAGCCTGAGGTAAATGAAGGCATTCTCGTCGCTGCGATAGATGGCTTGCTACCCAGAAGAGTTGGCCAGAAGAGTGAATCTCCAGTATTTGACTTGGTCATAATCTGTACAGCCTCTGAAGTCATAACAAAGTCAGCAAACTTCTTCGCTGCATCCTGCTGGAAAGCTGATGCTTTTCCATCGATTGCAAGACATGAAGGAAGCACTGTTGTCTTTGAAAGGTAGGTAACTTCTGGTGTGAGTCCCGCGACAGGCTTTGCCTTATAATTGTTAACTGCAGTAATTGCAGCAGATGACTGAACTAGGCCAACGTTGATGACGCCTGTGTACAGGGCAGCAAGTGTCTTTGAGTTCTTATCAAATGCACGCAAACCATTATCTTTAAGCTTTGTAAGATACGTCTTCATTGCAGCTTCGCCACCAAATTGCTCCATGAGGCCTGCGATAAATGGGTATGTTGGTCCTGAGACTGATGGATTGTTCATTCCAACTTGGCTCTTGAAATCTGCTGATGCAAGGTCATCCCATGAGGTTGGCTTGCGAACCTTGGAAGAGTTATAGACAACTCCGACCATCTCTGTAAATCCAGGAACTTGGTATGCACCGTTCTTTGGAGCCAACTTCTGTCCGACTGCATTGAGGTGTGCACCCTTTGGTGTGTAGTGCAAGAGTTGCTTATCGAGATCAAATGCCGCACATGGTTCTGCACCATCTGCCCAATATGCGCCCCACTGTGGGTTGTTCTTCTCAGCAGTAATCTTTGCAAGAAGTGGACCTGTTGAAAGTGCTGTCAGGTTTACGGCTATTCCAGTCTTTGCTGTAAATGCTGCTGCAACATCTGTTGAATAATCGAGAGCTGCGTAGAGCTGTAGTGCATCAGCTGCATGTGCAGATGGAGCTACTGAGCCACCGAGTATCATCGCAATTGCGAGTGACCCCAGCGTCAATGTGCGTGATATTTTCAAGATGACTCTCCTAATAGCGAGTTAACAGATGCCAAAGGCATCGTGGGACAAAAGTTAAGCGCCGTTCATTGAGAGCGGGTGAACTTCACATTAACAGGGGGGGAACTTAGGCTGAGAAGCAGGTGTCTAGAAACCGTCTTCCGAGGGGCCGGGGTCTTGCTCGAGAGCTTCGCGAACTGAGGCTAGGCGACGCTCAACTTCATCGGCCTCTTCCATGCGGCCAAGTTGGCGCATTACAACCACCATGCGAGTCTCAATATCAAGAATGAAATCAAAGTCCTTTGGTTCATCCTCAGCGATAATCAGTAGAACACCATCAAGTGTAGAAAGTCCATCTTCTAGTTTGCCTAGAAGGATTTCAGCTTTCCCGAATTCAAAGAGCGCGAAGGTCTCACGTTGATGATCATGTGCTGTCTCAAAAACATCGATTGATTTACGAGCCGCTTCAATAGCTTTCTCTCCATCACCAAGTTCGTTATAGCAAGAAGCAATTTTCTGATCGCACCGGGCAATATGAATAACTTCCTTTTCGATTTTAAACATCTTGCGTGCTTCTTGGAAACAGATAATTGCTTCGGCGTAATTCTTAAGTTCACGCTGAGCACAGCCAATCAGGTGCATATCGTTTGCCGCACCGATGGTGTTGTCATCGACTAAATGTTCTTGCGAACATTCGTACATAGTTTCAATTACTTTTTCGTAATTCTTCGATGCATACCACCATTCACCCAGGGTGCAGGCGAGTTCAAGTGCAATAGGAGATTTATTCTCGCGCAATATAGATACCGCTTTGCTCATCGCAGTAGCAGCCTCATCCATACGCTTTAATTGATTGAGGTTGTAACCAATTGCAGAATAAGCCTGCGCTAAACCCTCACTGGGGGCTGATGCACCGAGTTCAGAGAAGATATCTCTAGCGGTCTCAGCGAGCGCAAGAGCTTCGTCATATTGGCCACGAGCAAAGATTCGCGCAGAGAGTTCGTAGAACGTATTGGCACGTTCTTCACCTTGAACCTCGGGGATTCGATCCCAGAGCATCTCCTCGGTGACGAGCTCTTCTTGACCGTAATCTTCGCCCATATGTGACCTCCCGAATGTTCAGCAGATTCCCGCACTGTAGACCCAAGGCGCTCAAAGGTGAGGCTATTTCAACTCGCCTGCGCGTAAATTCTCGGTTAAACTTTGCTTATTGCGAATCATTTGCATCTAGCCATCTGGAGAATTCACCTATGAACGAGGTCCTGCGCGCCGCCCCACGCTTGCCCATGAGCCAACGCCTGACCCGCGATGAATGGCGTCGTATGGGTCTGATGTTTGGCTTTATCGCATTTCTGCATGTCGCAGGCGCCCTCTTGATGTGGAGGGCCACAACAGGTGGTTACAAACTCGCCGACGGTTCACTCTTTGGTTGGGGCACAGCAGCTCTTGCCTACACACTGGGAATGCGCCATGCATTCGATGCCGATCACATCAGCGCAATCGATAACACGACTCGTAAATTAATGGCCGAAGGAAAGCGCCCGCTTGCGGTTGGTTTCTTCTTCTCGCTCGGTCACTCATCTGTGGTGGCATTCCTTGCTATCTTGCTCAACTTCGGAATTAGAGCTGTTGGTACTCAGCTCAAAGATAAAAATTCATCACTGCACCATTACACAGGTTTAGTGGGAACAACTGTTTCTGGAACTTTCCTGATGCTTATTGCAATTCTTAACTTGATGATTCTCATTTCAATTATTGGTGTATTCCTTCAGATGCGTAAAGGAACATATAACGAAGAAGAGTTAGAGAAACACTTAGACTCCCGTGGATTCCTCATGCGCTTCTTCGGACCGATCGCTCGTCGTATCGATGCAAGTTGGAAGATGTATCCACTTGGAATTCTCTTTGGACTTGGTTTTGACACGGCAACTGAAATTGGTCTGCTCGTTCTTGCTGGTTCATCGGTCATTGCTGGTCTGCCATGGTGGGCAATAATTTCACTGCCGCTCTTCTTTGCTGGTGGCATGAGTTTACTTGATACCATCGATGGTTCATTTATGAACTTTGCATACGGTTGGGCATTCTCAAAGCCAGTGCGTAAGGTGTACTACAACATCATCATTACTGGTCTATCAGTTGCCGTCGCACTCTTCGTTGGCGGCCTTGAAATACTTCAAGTGATTGCAAATCAGCTCAAGCTCAACGGAGGTTTCTGGGATTACTGCAAGGCATTTAACTTGAATTCCGCTGGCTATTTCATCGTTGGAGCATTTGTTGTCGTATGGTCTGCGGCTCTTTTGCTCTGGAAATACGGAAAGATCGAAGAGCGCTGGCATAACACAGCACACGCAGCACAGATGGCACGTGGTGAAAATACAGATCACGCCGCTGCTGGAATTGATTTAGGTCCGATTAATGATGGGTGGAAGATCGACTAAATTTATTATCTTCCTGAGTTTTAGCTGATCGAATTCTTATCAGGTGAAGCTAAGCGCGAAGGCACCGAGTAATGATGACAGAACCATCCAGATCCACCAAACATTAACGATATCTACATGCCAATGATCTGGCTTGTAGAGACCAAGTCGTGAACGGTTCCAGTTACCTAATGAGATAAACCCAGTAAGAATCAAGTGGACAGTGTTCATGATTGCGAACATATACCAACAAGAAACGTATGCACCTTTATCAAAATTAAATGGAACAGCTCCAAATTGTTGGATCTGAAGGGCAAGAGCTACAAGCGATAGTAAAAATGCAATGAGACCAAAAGTCTTCAGTCCACTTTGATTTCCCTTACGGACGTTGCGGAGAGCAATGAAGTGGGCAGTGAGTCCTACCGCAGCAACTGCACTGATCTTCCATGCACTTGCACTAGAAATAGGAAGAACTGCGGGATTATCTCCATCTGCCTTGGGAAGCCACATGTCATTGACATTCTGTGCCTTCAGGTAGAAATAGGTAAACATCATGCTGAGTGCAAATGCTACGTCAGCAACAATGAGAAGAATTACTCCAAGGCGATTACGGCTGCCCACCACATCAGGATGTTCGTGATGTGGGTTGGTATGTGCGTGTGTATCGACACTCATTATTTCTTCCTCCCGTAACCGTAGACATCTTCTGTAACGACAGGAAGAGTTTCAAAGTTCTCTAGAGGTACTGGATATGGAACTGTCCATTCAAGAGACTTTGCTTGCCATGGATTCATCGGTGCCTTCACACCACTACGCCATGAGCCAATAACAGCAGCAAGGAGAACGAGCATGCCGGTCATGATGGCTGCTGCTCCGATTGATGTAAGCAGATTACCTCTGCTAAAGATTGCTGCATAGGCTTCAACGCGACGTGGTTGACCTTGCAGGCCTACAAAGAACATGCCCATAAAGGCCACGTTAAATCCAATCTGAACAAACCAGAATGAGATCCACGAAAGTCTCTCATCAAGCATTCTGCCAGTCATTTTAGGGAACCAATAGACAAGAGATGCCAGCGCACCAGTGAGCCCCGCGCCCATCAAGGTGTAGTGGAAGTGAGCAGTCACAAACATTGAACCGTGAAGGAATGCATCAGCTGGGACATCAGAAAGATAAATTCCTGTGATTCCGCCGATCATAAAGTTCCAGAGCAGTGCGAAGATCGACATAGTTGGTACGGTGATCCATAAACGCCCTCGCCACATGGTTCCAATCAGAACTAAGAAGAGCATGCCTGTTGGGATTGAAATTAACTCGGTCGTCAACATAAATGGCGCGTTGAGTAGCGGTGCCCAACCAGAGATATACATATGGTGAGCCCAGACAAGAACCGAGAGCCCAGAAATACCTGCAATTCCCATCACTGCGATGTTAAAGCTGAAGAGTGGGTGACGAGTAAATACCGGTGCCATCTCCATGAGCGCCGCGACTGCAGGAATAAGAATTACATAAACCTCAGGGTGGCCCATAATCCAGAAGAGGTTTTCATATAGCCAACCACTTCCACCATTAGCTGTGTCATAAAAAGATGTACCGAGCGCGCGATCCATCGCTGAGAGAATTTGCGAAAGAAAGAAGACTGGGAATGCAGGAAGTGCAAGAGCCACAGATGCGACAACACCATAGATAAAGATTGGTGTGCGATTCCATGTCATTCCCTTTGCGCGCATGCGAACAACAGTGGTAGTGATATTTGCACCAGCAACCATTGTCGAAAGAGCGAAGATACAGATAAACATGATGTAGCCATCCATGCCAAGCGGTGCTTGTCCTGCAAGTGGGTTATAGGCAGACCAACCTGTTGAAATTCCGCCGAGGAATTGTCCCCAGATCAATGGCACTCCTGCAGCAACAATTAGCCAGAAGCTGAGTGCATTGAGTCGAGGAAATGCCATATCTCGAGCACCAATCATGATTGGCATGATGTAGTTACCGAAAGGTCCTGTAATCATAATGATTGTTCCGACAATCATTATGATTCCATGCGTACCAACAATTGAGTTATATGCCTGAGGATGAATCCAACCGCCGCCTGCTTTACCAAGATTTGCGCGGATGAGCATTGCAAGAATTCCACCGATGCCAAAAATTGTCATCGTGATAATGAGATATTGGATTCCCACGACTTTATGGTCAGTTGTATAACGGAAATAACGCTTTGCGCCCATATCTTTTCCAGCTAGGTACATATTCTCTTCGTGTGAGAGATCTTTACCCATCAACCAACGGAAAGGCCCAACGAGTGCTCCAATGCCAGTCATAAATCCAACAAACCAACCGACCATAGAGAGCAACGCAATTTTATCTTCGCGTGTAGCCATCACTGCGGCTTCTGCATTTTCAGGTAAGAACGCAAGCGCCAATCTCCAGACCACGAGCGCTGTAATTATTCCAAGTGCAAAGGCTGTAAAGACATTGAGGTGGCGGATTATTCCAACCTTAGGAGTGTCTCCTGATGTTGGCGCTGTATGAGTCATTGTTGTAGTCATTAGGCGGCAGCTCCTGGTTTCGTCCATGTACTTACAGTGGAATTCGGTTGTCTAGATAGCCACGCCGCATAATCTTTCTTACTCTGCACAATAACTTTGTTCTGCATATATGCGTGCAGAAGTCCGCAAAGTTCGGCACATCGAATATCGAAGGTGCCAATCTTGTTTGGGGTCACCGCAGTCTCTGTGAATTCACCAGGATTGGCATCAATCTTGATACCCATCTGCACAATCCAGAATGAGTGCTTGACATCTTTACTTGTTACGTGGAAGACGACTGGTTGATCAACGGGAAGGTGAAGTACTTGAGATCGAACTCCACCGTCACCTGGATATGCAAAGTTCCATACCCATTGCTGGCCAGTGACATTTACCTGTATCGCCTTGGAATCTAGAAGTGATGCGTTATCTTTTTGAAGAGCGACCATTCCCACAACAAGTGCGAAGAGGCACAAGAGCGCAGAACTGACCATCCATACCGCAATAGATTTTGGTGATGTCTCGATCACATCTTCAGAATCAGGTGGAGGCGTATATCCATGATGACGTTTACCCAGCAGCGCAACTATCGCCATTGCGGCAACAAATGCTGCAACTGGTGAAGCTGCCCAGGTAAAGATGCGCATGAGGCGCTCAGTAGTTGCCATGACCTCAGACGCTGGTGCGCCCATAGCGCCCACCTGAATTTCAGAGCAGAAGTAGCCAATGATTGGCGTAAGGATCAGCCATAAAAGGGCGGTGCGTTGAAAATCCTTACGCTTCCACCATGGGCCTGCGAAATATCGAGTCGTAGTGCTTGCCATTTATTTACGCCCTCACTGTGAAATGTCCGGACATATAACTCATGGTTGACATCGCTGCACCGAATCGGGCAATGGTTCCATCACCACATGGGAACTCGCAGTTCCATACATACTCACCAGCATCGCCAGTGATAAATGTGAATGTTGTCTTTGTTGGGAATTGTGTATAGCCGCCCTTATCAGCAGCAGCACTTACTTCATCATCATTATTTTTCATCAATGGAACGCTGACAAATAGTTGAGTCTTTCCATTTGAAAGCCCATGGAGAGTAAATGTATGGCCAACCTGATCTTTAGGAATATCAGTGATCTGTTGTTCTGCGACTGCATTTATTTTGGCCTTTGTATCCCACCGTTGTACAAAGGTTGCAGTTCCACCGACTGTTCCGTGAATATGTGCAAAGAAGTCATTTGTGATATTCGCACCTGAGTCATATTGATAAATTGTGATTGTTACCGCGGTATGTGCTGGGACTTCAAAGTTTGAACCTGACCCAGCCCCTGAAATGACCTCTCCATTTGGTCCACCGGCGCTATAGCTAACGTAGTCAGGATGTGCGCCACCACCCGCACCATGTTGGCCGCCATACTGACTATTGGGATATACGTTGAGCGAGAGTTTTACTTGAGGATACACAGTGCCATCGGGAGCTGTATAGGAATCAGCTTTTTGGGCGACGACGACTCCTGGATCATTCTTGGCCGCAACGACATACGTTGCGATCCCGGCGATAACACCAAAACCAAGTACGACTGTGGCAAGTGCAGCGATTATTCGCTTATTCATTCAAGTCCTCACTCTTCGTTGGGCCCAAACTGGTGGCACTCATTTTGGATTGTGGATAGTATTTTTGCAGAGTACGCCTGTCATGAGTAAATAGAAAGAGTTGGCGCGGTTTCTTCCCAGAATTTTGCCAGATTACTCTTACCAAAAATTCAATTTGAGGGCTAGCCTGCAGGCCTATGGAGATGCATCACCACGATATAGGCGTGCTCGGCTCGTGGCAGCTAGCCCCTGAGATCTTGATTCCTGTGTCACTGCTGGGTTTTCTCTATTTGAAATTCGGCTCATCAACAGCGCGCCAAAGTATCTTCTTCTTTTCGGGGCTGATCTCAATCCTTGCAGTTGTCAATACTCCAATCGGTGCACGAGCAATGGATTACTTCTCACTCCATATGGTTCAACACATCACGATGATGATGCTGACTGGTCCCCTCTTAGTTCTTGGTACTCCAGCAAACTTTCATCCATCTGGAAAAATTTTTTATGCGCTAACCCATCCAATATTTAGTTGGGTGAGTTATGCCGCTCTCATGATTGGCGTGCACCTTCCTGGTCCACATTCATTCATTATGGAACACCCTTGGGCACATACATATCTTGAGGTTCCGCTCTATATCGCGTTGCCATACCTCTTCTATTTCAACTTGCTTGATAGAAATTTTGTGAACCGAAGAGTCTCACCTGCCATGGCTGTTATTTCACTCTTTCTGATGATGGTCCCTGAAACTCTTACGGGATTCTTTATCTATGTCAGTCGAGGATCGCTCTATAACGTGATGTATACCCTCGATGATCAACGACGTGGCGGTTCTTTGATGTGGTCTGGCGCAATGATCATCGACACCATTTGGGTGTCATTTGCTGTCTATCACTGGATTAAATCTGAAGAGAGAAAATCTGTAGAAATTGATGCAGAGATCGCTGCCGAAAGAGCTGCCCACAATGGCTGAGAAAGAATTTGAAACACCAGATTGGGTCAAAGATGGCGAAGAGTTAAAGCCACTGACGCAAAAACAGAAGCAAACTTTTCTCCTTGTTCTAGCTGTTGTGATTCCATTTTGTATGTGGGCCGGTTGGTTTGAATGGCACCGTGCACATGAAGGTCACTGGCGAGCCTGGGTCTATACCTTTGAATGGCCATTCTTTGCAGGCGTTGCTATATATATGCATAAACGATTTGTGCGTGGAGATCGCCCAACAATTCCGCGGCCAAACCTGGACGATTTACAGAAAGATTCAGATAAGTAAGTGGGCTTGAATTGACCCACTTACCTATCGTTTAGATAAAACCACTTACACAATAATTTATGCGCTTGCTACGCCGGTATTAGCAAATGTCTTATTAGTAATCTGCCAGCGGCCTTCAAGAATTGAAAGGCTGAAGTAATCTGTAAATGCGTAGACTCCCCAGAAGCCTTCTTCCTTAACAGTTGCAATGGCTGCAGTACCGTCGATTTGAATATCGGTGATCTTTGCAACCAAATTGCCACCATCTCCAGGCTGACCAACCATCAAATCAATAAATCCTTGCTTATCCATGTCGTAATCAGTTCCACCCATTGTGCCGAACCAACGTGCACTTGCATGAAATGCTTCATCTAGTTGTTCTCTGCTGCCCTTGCCTGCTCCATCAATGTAAAGATTGATCAGACGTGTTACCTCTGCCTTATCGTCAGCCATTTTTTTCTTCTCCCCTGGCCGAACTTCGGCCTTAGGTATGAAGGTAGTTGCAGCCCATGAATGTGTAAATGGTTTGTATTGGCTTAATAGAAAGAAGTGGGCCCAGACAGGCTCGAACTGTCGACCCACGGATTAAAAGTCCGTTGCTCT
>JBBAMS010000015.1:0-27606 GCA_040402415.1 Candidatus Planktophila sp.
CCCGGAACTAAACCGCCACCAAGTACGCGATCGAGTTCAGAGACGCCAGTTGCGCGTGCACGAGCAGATGAGAGATCAACATCGCCGATAGGTGTTGCCTTTGATGTAACAGAACCTGGAACGAGTGAGAGTTTCTTAGGCGCTGCAAGCTCTTCGACAGAGCCCCATGCCTGGCACTCACCGCATCGTCCAACCCATTTCTGGGATGTCCAACCGCATTCGGAGCAACGGAATGGATCCTTCTCAACCTTGGCCATAGTCGTAGGTTAGAGCAGGACGCTGACTACTTGCCGGCAGCGATTGTGGCCGGGTGTTGAATGACAAAGAGCGGTAATGATCGCGCCTGCGCATCGCGAATACCTTGTACGCGGCGATCGCAATGTTCGGCCAGGATTGCATAGGCATCTTTACCCATCAACTGTGAAAGCTCTGCCCTATTTGAAATATAGACAGGTTCGCTTCCAACGTGTGCATCGGTGTTACTTGTGCAGTACCAATCGAAATCATCGCCACCATCGCCCCAACCAAGGCGTTCGTATTCGCCAATCACTGTTACTGAATATTTACGTTCGCCGACTTCGCGAGTTTCAAAACTTCTGCGAAGTGGAAGTTGCCAACAGACATCTGGCTTTGTATCCACAAAGTGGATATTTCGCTTCTGTGCGAGGTGGTGAAGGACGCAGCCGAAGTCACCAGTAAATCCTGGAGCTTCGTGGCCTTTACGATTAAGAAAGATACACGCATCATTTACAGTGCGAGTCTTGCGCTCTTTATCTTCATCTAAATCTGTAATACGAAGTTTTCCACCCACCTTCTTTGGGCGGGCTTCTTCATAAAATTGCCACATTTCAGGAGTGAGGAATTCTGCTGCTTTACGTACGCGCTCTTCATCATCTTCATCGGAGTACATAGCGCCTTCGGTGCAGCAACCATCATTGGGACGGTCTTTAAATACGCCTTGGCAGCCATCTCCGTAGATACAGGTCCAGAAAGAGGTCAACCACGTTAGATCACACTTAAAGATTTCTTCCTCATCATGTGGGTCCGCAAATTCGACCCAGTCTCGTGCGAAACCTGGCTTTATCTCTGACATAGTCGCAGAGCCTACGCGTACTCTTTCGCTATGGCTAATCAGATTGCAGTAGTTGGTGCCGGAGTAATGGGCGAAGCATTCATTGCAGCCCTTATACGTTCTGGAGTTGCTGCATCTTCTGTATGTGCTGTTGTTCGTCGCCCTGAGAGAGGTGATGAATTAGTTACCAAATATTCAATCACTGTTAAGACTCTCGAACAGGCTATGACAACAAGTGATGTTGTCTTGCTCGGAATCAAGCCTCAGGGCTTGGCAGAGCTCATGCCAGAGATCACGCTACATCTTCGTAGAGAGGCCCTTGTCATCTCACTACTTGCCGGCAAGACAATCTCTGGAATCGCTGCAGGGCTCAATAACCATGGCTGCATCGCACGGGTGATGCCCAATACTCCAACTCTTGTTGGCAAAGGAATGGCTGGATATTCACTGAGCGCCGGAGTTACCCCTTCACAGAGAGAGTTTGTGAAGAGACTTCTTGCTGCAACAGGTAAGGCGATAGAGATTCCAGAAGAGTTACAGAATGCACTTACTGGCACCAGCGGGTCTGGGCCCGCTTATTTCTTTAGATTTGTAGAAGCTATGGTTGATGGCGCAGTTGCAATGGGCTTATCTCATGAAGATGCAACAACGCTCTCGATTCAAACTATTGTTGGTGCAGCAGCGCTCCTTGATGAATCAGGAGAAACACCAACTCGGCTTCGTGAGAAGGTAACAAGTCTTAAAGGTGCAACTGCCGAGGCGCTTGCAGTCTTTGATGAAGCTGGATTATCCAAGACTATTGCAAAGGCGATGGCAGCATCAGCTCATCGCGCTGGAGAGTTAGCTCAGTAATGAGACGAATTGCAGTTCTAGTAATTCTGGCGCTGAGCGCTGCATCCTCAACTTCCTCTATTACAGAGGCTGGAGCTGCAACAAAGAAGGCACAGGTAAAGCAAGTTGCAGTGAAGAAGTTTGATCTGCTGCTACCTATTAAAGATGTCGAGGGAATTATCGCCCTTGGGAAAACCCTTGTCACATACTCAAATACCAGTGGAAATAATTCAAATATCCTTCTTACGGGCCTTGATGCAACAGGTGCGCAGCTCTGGCAGAAGACGATTGATTCTGGTGCGGATGAAGTTGCACTTACTGCAAGTGCAGATGTAGCCGGTAATCTCTGGTTAGCTGGTGCATCTGCACCAGTAGTCGTTACAGATACAGGCACAGTTCAATTACCACCAGATAATCCAGATGGTGTTGTTGCCGAGCCACTCTCAAAGTTACGTGGTGATATGAATCTTTTGACCCTATGGAAAGTTTCTCCAGTAGGTGAAATACTTGCAAAATTTTCACTTGAACAACCTTCTCCAGCACTTATCAGCGCAATCTCTGTCAGTGCAAGTGGAGTCTCTCTAGTAGGCCGCATTGCTGATAAGTCATTTGCATTAGCTATTACAACGACCGGTACTTTTGGAAAGTTAGTAACTATCGGTACCTCACAGACTCAACTCAACGCTGTGGTGCGTAATGCGGATTCGACAATGAGCGTATTTGGAACTAGTGCAGAAACTCTTGGAGGTAAGAAGAACATCGGAATTCGCGATGGTATTTTGGTGAAAATAAATAAAGCTGGAGCCATCACCTCTGTAGTGCGTAGCTCAGCACCTAAAGCTGATAGATCGTGGAATTATTCTGATGCATCACTTGCGCTGACTGGCTATGTAAAGAGTGGGAAAGTTATTGAGAGTGCATTTACCAAATTTACTTCAGCATTTGTGCCCACATGGACGGCTCGAATTCCATCTAATGGTGTTTCAGCGGTTGTAATGGGTGGGGCGCTCACTTATGCAGCGCTGGGATCAACTTCCGCTGTAAGCGGAGTACGCGGGTGGAAACCCACTACAACTGAGCTCTTACTTCTCACCTTTGATAGCAAAGGTGTGATGAGCGGTGCTTATGGTGCACCTGAATTAGCAAATCCACTATCTCTGACATATTCAAAAGAAATTGGTCTATCTGGTTTGGCTCAAGCAAGCGATGGCTCACTCTCAATTTTTCGTATAGCCTCTTAGTAATGTTAAGGGCGGAACATCGAAAGCTGGCCCTTGTAATTAGCAATGAGATATCGAACTCGATTAATGACAACCCATGCTGAATCAGCTCCAGCAAGGCTTTGATCAGCTGAGACCAATTTAATTGTAGGAATTGCGCGCGCGCTATCGAGGACGCACAGACGCGCGAGGCAATTAAAGGCGATAAGTGTTCCGTCGGTATTGAGATATTTTGCCGGCGCCCCGTAGAGCTCTGTTGTTGCAACACCTAGAGATGGCGGATTTTGAATTAGACTCCATCGAATTCTATTAGCGTTAGGCGCAGTTGCAGGAGATGAGATTAACCAGGATGCCTGAATGCCATCGAGGGTCTTGGCGATGGAGACATCAAATCCTGTCATAGGCGTAGCGCTGCCCGAGGAATCTATATTGAAGTAGCTCCAATCATTGGCAGAGAAAGTACTGCGCGATGCAACTCTCACTTCACCGGATGTCGCCTCTTTCTTCTGATTGATGGTGAGTACTGAATCGTATACGAGGTACGTCTTCTTGCCATCAAAGAGCGCTTTTAGGTGGAAGGCAACGTCTCCGGTTGAGCGGCCATCTGTCTTTCGATCACCATCAATAAGTTCATATGTCCAGCTCTTAGCACCGTTTACCTTTGTTGCACCGAGCAGAATTCCTTGGCTCTCATCGCGATGGAAAACTTGGATACCACCTGCAGTTGCCACACATGCACTTGAGACGCTGACATCACTGCCAGTTCGTACGCGGACAGGATCTTTGTAATCATTTACCTGCACGCCATTACCATCGATAATTTCGTAGATGAAGCTCTTTCCATCGTAGGCTGCATAATGTAAATCACGATCTTGGCTCTCTGAGTAAATAATATGGAGAGTTTGCTTTGTACCAGTGCCATTGACACAGAGTGAGATTGGGCTTGTGATGGGTGACTTTGTGCGACCTGCGGTACCACCGGCTCCATCTACAGTGGTCTTCTTCCACAGTTTTCCATCCCTTGTGGCAATTTTGAGTATGCCACTCTTCGCGTCTGTATAAGCGATGAGGGGTTTTCCATCGAAGTTAATACTTGTTACATGTTTGATGTCAACATCTGCATCAATAACAAAGCGCTGCCACCCTGGTTGCGGTGTTATAGGCGCAGTGATGGTGGCATCAGATGTTCCATTTGTATTAGATGAAACAATACTAAAACTATAGCTCGTACCATTTTTCAGTCCCGTAAATGTAATAGGAGATTCGATAGAGCTTTTTACCTGATCAGTCTTGAGGTTACGCACTGAATAACTAGTGATCTGTGCGACTCGGGCATTTGCCGGTGGGTCGAAGGTAATAATTGCTGAACTATCTGCGACAAGTGCGGATGCATTTCGAACAACTTGTGGCAATCCAACGGCAAGACCTACGGGAGGTTTGCGACGCATATCTTGCATCATGCCAAGTAAGAGCGAGCCCGGCTCTCTAAATATCTCACCGGAGTCTAAATTAGGGGTCATAATGGAATTTGCCCCGAGGTTTGAATATATAGTTTCATCGAGATGGCTAACCGATGATCCTTCTTCATAGCGCGAAGGGGTATATAGAATAATTGGAGTTCCCTTATTAGCCGCAGTACCACTTTCTCCAGACCAGGTAAGTGGAGAAGTGAGCGCCTTTCCTAATTCCAGCGAAGGAGATGGAAGATCTGACAGACGTCGCTTATCCGGTAGTTGTGCGTAAGCGTCAAATGGCGTTGGTTGCTCGATGCTTCCATATCCAAAGAAAACGTCGTATGCATCGGTAGATAGAAAACCTAGACCGTGTGCCATCTCATGCAAAAAGACTGATTCGAGGTCATACTCATTAGATCGGGGAGCCCCATCATTACGCGTATCCCATGAAGCCATCGAGTTAACTTGAATGATCATCTCGGGATTTTCGGGATCTAAATCTTTTCCAGCAAGTGCATTTGCAAGCGCTGATGGATACCAGAGACTTGCATCAGGTGCACCATCAAAACCAGCATAATAATTGCCGGGACGAGCACTTCCAAGAACACCATATGAGGCAGAACGTCCCCACGAAGCTTCAATACTGATGGGAACAGTTGATGCAAAGTTTGCACCCCAGATATCTACAGCCGCTTGAAAATCTTTCTTAGCCCATTCTGGGAAATTTTTATAAGCAACTTGAAATTTAGATTTTTGTTCGACATGGGCAACTTTTGGTGGTCGAGTTTGTGATGCTCCTGTTGCCTTACCTGCATAGGTGTGGCCCCAGACAGTAGAGGGTGCAACCTTGAAATTAGAGAGCGCATGTGACTGAATGGGCGCAAGTAGTGAAAGAAGAGTAACTAGGGCGCTGGTTACTCTTAGGGGATATCGCCTCATAGCGGGCAACGGTATCAGGGTAGGAGAATAGATTCATGGTGACCGTTTACTCTCGCCACGGCTGTCATCTTTGTGAAAGTGCTGTGAATACCTTAGAAGGCATGCGCGAGGAACTTGCATTTACTATTGATGTCATCTACATCGATGGCAATCCAGAACTTGAGAAACTCTATGGAAATGAAGTTCCGGTCATCCATATCAATGGCGAGCACCATGACTTTTACAAGGTCGATCCAGAACGCTTTAGATCTTCCCTTGAAAAACATCGTCGGCATCAATAATTCGATAGGAATAACCTTGCTCGGCTAAGAAACGTTGACGGTTTTGAGCAAAATCTTGATCGATGGTATCGCGCGAGACCACTGAGTAGAACTTAGCTCCACGCCCATCAGATTTAGGTCGCAAAATTCGCCCAAGGCGCTGTGCCTCTTCTTGACGCGAACCAAATGCTCCTGAAACTTGAATCGCAATTGTTGCTTCAGGTAGATCAATCGAGAAGTTTGCAACTTTGGATACAACCATGCACGTTACTTCTCCACTTCGAAATGCAGCAAAGAGTCGCTCGCGTTCTTTCTGGGGAGTGTCACCCTTAATCAGTGGAACTCCAAGAGTTTCAGAGAGTTCATCTAGTTGATTAATATATTGTCCAATAACAAGTACTTGTTCGCCGGCATGATGCGCAACAAGTTCTTCAACAACATTGCGCTTAGTACGAGTTGTAGCGCAGTAGCGATATCGATCTTCTGGCTCGGCAGTTGCATATGCAAGACGCTCTGCCTCAGTGAGATTTACACGTACCTCGATACATTCGGCGGGAGCGATATACCCCTGCGCCTCGATCTCTTTCCAAGGAACATCAAATCGTTTTGGACCGATGAGTGAGAAGACTTCACCTTCCATTCCATCTTCACGCACCAAAGTTGCGGTCAATCCAAGGCGACGACGAGATTGGATATCTGCGGTAAAGCGGAAGATGGGTGCAGGAAGAAGGTGCACTTCATCATAAATAATCAGCCCCCAGTCATGGGTATCGAAGAGATCTAAGTGGGCGTAGACACCATTCTTCTTTTTTGTCATTACTTGGTATGTAGCAATAGTTACAGGGCGAATCTCTTTCTTCGACCCTGAGTACTCACCAATCTCATCTTCATTGAGAGTTGTGCGCTTAAGAAGTTCATCGCGCCATTGCCGCGCAGCGATGGTATTTGTCACCAAAATAAGAGTTGTCGCTTTGACTTGCGCCATGGCGGCAGCGCCCACAATTGTCTTTCCAGCACCGCAAGGGAGTACTACAACGCCTGAACCACCGTGAAAGAAACCTTCGGCTGCATGCTCTTGGTATTGCCGAATCTTCCATCCATCTTGCTTGAGTTCGATGTCGTGAGCCTGACCATCAACGTAACCTGCAAAATCTTCTGCCGGCCAACCTAAACGAAGAAGTGATTGTTTAATCTGTCCGCGCTGACTTGGGTGCACGGCAATCGTCTCTTTATCGATGCGTATACCGAGCAGCGGAGCAATCTTCTTGGCCCGAATAACTTCCTCAAGAACCCCAGTGTCAGTGGTAACGAGAATCAGACCATGGATGGGATCTGCTTCAAGGCGCAGGCGACCGTAGCGAGACATGGTCTCTGCAATATCGACAAGAAGTGAATGGGGCACCGCATAGCGCGAGTATTTAATGAGTGTGTCAATTACTTGCTCTGCATCATGTCCTGCTGCACGTGCATTCCACAGCCCTAGATTTGTTAATCGATAGGTGTGAATATGTTCGGGCGAGCGTTCCAGTTCGGCAAAGGGTGCAATAGCGCGGCGACACTCGGTTGAAAGAACATGATCAACATCGAGGAGAAGTGTTTTATCGCTCTGGACAATCAGTGGTCCATCGGTCATGAACGAAGATCCTTTATCAATAAGTCTTTGATCAAGGCGTGAAGAAAACCGCTTCGCTCTTGCATTGAAGAGATTTTGACCCACTCGGTGGGTGCATGTGCTCCGCCACCTACTGCACCCAGGCCATCGAGTACCTGTGCACCAGCTGCCGCAGCGAAATTACCATCGCTTGCTCCACCGACTTGCGCGCACCCAAGTGGCTTCATGCCAAGTGTGGCCGCAACTTTCTCGGCACGCTCGTAAAGAGCTTGAGTTGAGCTTGGCTGGAGTGGAGGTCGGTTAAGCCCACCAGTAATTTCTAGGTGCACCTTTGGATTATCGGGTACAAATTTCTTAATGGCAACATCGACTCGTTCAAGTTCAGATTGTGAAAATGACCGTGCATCAATATCAAGAACTGCTAAATCTGGAACTGTGTTGGTTGTATTTCCAGAGTGAAGCAAAGTTGGCACCACGGTTGTTCCATGTTCTGAGCTCTCTAGCGCCGATAGCGCCAAGATCACATGTGCGATTTCAGTAGTTGTGTTGACGCCCTTTTCAGGTTCAAGACCAGCGTGGGCTGCAAGGCCATGTACCTTTATTTGATACATAGCAGTTCCCTTGCGACCAGTCTTCACCTTTCCATCAAGGGATGCCTCAAGAACAAGGACTGCCTTCGCATGTGAGGATAAATCTTTAATTAGCGCCTTTGATGCATGGCTTCCAGTCTCTTCATCCGTTGTTGCAACGAGCGCCACAGAACCATCAATACCTTTGAGTGCATACAGTGCTTGCACAAAGCCTGCCTTCATATCGAAAGTTCCGGGGCCACGAAGTACATCGCCTTTGATCTCCCAGAGTGGTTGGTAGGAACCATGTGGCCAGACAGTGTCGAGATGTGCAAGCACGAGAACGTCAGGGTGCTCTGCTCCCCACCAGAAGACTGGACGACCTTCAATATCTTTAATCTGCGCTGGAATACCAAGCACTCGTGTTGCAATATCGCCAGCTAGTTGAACTACAGAGCGACATGCATCGAGATCTTCGGTCGGTGATTCACACCGAACAAGTGCCTCCAGAGCTGCCAACATAGGCTCAAGTCTGCCGTATGGAGGGTCCTTCTCGCTTGTCATAAGGCGGCAACCCCCGTAATTCGAGCAATTCTAAAGGTCTGCACTTCTCCGGTAGCGTGGTCGCGAGCAACGAGTGAACCTGCAGATAATTTAAGTGGGTCGATAATTCTATGAGAGACCATTCCATTGTTATCGGCATATCCAATGGACAGTGATGTACTTGGTTGGTTCTGAAGGTAATCACTCAAGAGATCTAAAGTCTCATTTGCAGTTGTACGGGGAAGTGAACCAAGAGCCTCTGTTGCAATATTGCGCATCGTGCTCTGTTTACGACTTGATTTCTCGCCAGTTCGCAGTGCACGCAGGGCGCTTTCAATCTGATCCTCATCGAGTCGATCGAACTCTCCGATAATTCTTGGTGGACGCGCCTTTGTCTGTGAGCGCTGAATACGTGGACCACTGAGCAAGAGACCGCGAGAATCTTCACCCGCTGGCAGATAGCCACAACTGCGCAGAATATTTATCGCCTCTGCTGCATCATGGCCGCAGATGAGAACTTCAGGGGCAATCTTTCGTAGCCCCAAGATATCAAGTCGCTTATCACCAAGAATTTGAGTAATGAGTGTTGAATCTTCGCAGCGGATAAATGAGGCGGTATTGCCAACTCGAAGCTTTCCGTGCTTCTTTGCAACATCTGCGATGAGATATTCCAGTGGTTGTGGCATCGGAGTCTTAGAAGTCTTCTTCAAGAATTTACTGATTTCATCCCCGGTACGCCCATGATCGAGTCCACGACGGATCGAACCTTCCGAAAATCGAAAGACTGTGGCGCCTCCACGTGATTCAACATCTGCAATGAGCGCCAACTCTTGTGCAACTTCATGTTCAAGTGGGCCAGGTGCAATTGCAGTGTTATCGCCCTGAATCAGGATGTGGTCAACAGTTTTTGGCAGATCACTATTGATGGATTCGCAATCCCCACCAGCAAGGAAGTCTGCTCCATAGTCTGAGATAACACCTTGCCCTGTAATGCCTAGCCACTCTGCTTCGCGCAAGGTAAATGCAATGTAATCCTTCTGTAATCCACCAGAGCGCTTGAGAGGTGATAACCAGAGGGCTGATGCAAAGAGAGATTCAAGCGCTGGTGCAACCTCTAAATTTTCATTCAGTAGGGAGAGCGTTAAGCGACGAGTACTTGCAGCGCTAGATCTATCGAGCTCTGGACCAAGTGGGGCAACGTTCTTACTACTTTCGCGTCCAACGAGCCCAGATAAACGAGATGATGCATACCAAGCCGATGCAAGAGTAAGCCAGCGAGTAGAAGGGCTCTGAGTCAACCAAATATCGAATTGATGTGTAGGAAGAATTCTGTCATCGGGATCAATCGTCAATAAACCTGCAAGATAGGAAACTTCTGCAATCATCGCTGCGCAGCTTTCATCAACCCCAAGATGCAGTGAAATTTCCTTTAAATCACGAACGCCCAGCCCACCAGAGCGAAGAGCAGATGCTGGCTCCTGTGCCCAGAAATTGAGAATCTCCTCCGTCCATCGCAAGAAGGTTGAAATATTCGCAATTGACGCACGTTGCACATTGCGTGTATCTCTCTTAACACCTTCAATATTAGGCTGTGATGTCTGAATCACTTTATGCACTTTATTTCCGCGCAGATAGATAGCAACGTCGCGGGGGAGAACAACCGTCTGCTGATTAAATGGAATCAGAAAACCTTCGTCGAGTAACCACTGAACTCCTGCACTGGGTTTCTTAATATCCCCAATAGTTCCACGAGGTGGACCCCAGACCATGGCATCGAGCACTTTCTTGGAAGCAATCGGGGCATCATCTAAATTCTTTAACTTTAACTTTGCCATCGATGCGGGACCCAGGCCAGCAATCTCATTTCCAAGAACATCTCTCAAGGTTGTTGGAGTACGAAGTCCATCTTTATCTGTATAGAGAAGGCCACGTTCAATGAGTCCTGGGATTACAAAGAGCGCAGCCTTATCTGTTAGAGCCGCAACATCTTTTTCCGAGAAAGGTTCATCAAGGATGGCGCATGCTTCAAGGACTTGAAGCTGCCATTGATTGAGCCCATCAATAGCTCGAGCCAAGCTGGGCGCAGATGAAGCGCGGATGGCAAGGCTTGCGATATCTGGTGGAACTGGTGTGACTAGATCTGGCCGATAGCTAAATATGGAAATCAGCGCAGCATCATCGAGGCCGCGAAGGTAATCTGCAAATGAACGAATTTCCATAACCTGCCAACGATAGCGGTAGGGAAGGTAGGTGCGCTAATCGGTCAGACTTGCCAACTTTTCTCGCACAGCGATTACCGATGGATTGGTCAGTGCCTGACCATCCGAGAAGAGAAGTGTCGGAACTACGCGATTGCCACCATTTACCTTTTCAACAAAGGATACATAAATCATCTCTTCTTCAACGTTAATTTCTTGGAATGAAATTCCATTTTCATTCAGTTGTCTCTTAAGCCGCTTGCAATATCCGCACCAATCAGTGCTAAACATGACGAAATCTTTTCCTGTCAGACCCAGGGCCAGTACCTCAGCACTCATCGCGTAAAGGCCTCAACGAGTATTGCCTTAGCCTCATCCTCATGCAGATGGTGATTACCGGTTGCAGGAGATGCTGATGCACGACGAGATATACGACGAAGTACTCGACCATCTACGGCCGTTCCACCAATTACTTCAGTGGTACTCAGAGCAACATGCGGCCATGCGCCTTGATTTGCAGGTTCATCTTGAACCCAGAGCAAGTTAGCGTTGGGATACTTCTTCGCTTCAACTTCCATCTGCGCCACAGGGAATGGATATAGACGCTCGACACGAACAATGGCTGTACTACTGTCATTAAGTCGTGTTCGCTCTGTGATGAGATCGTGATAAATCTTTCCTGAACAGAAGATCACTCGTGATGCGTTAGTGACCGCAGGATCTCCAATAACAGGAAGGAATGTTCCTGATGTGAAGTCACTCATTGATGATGCTGCAGCTTTAAGTCGCAACATTGATTTTGGCGTAAAGACAATCATTGGGCGACGCTTTGGATTTGCTGCGTGAAAGCGCAACAAGTGGAAGTAGGAGGCAGGCGTTGATGGTTGAGCAACTGTCATATTCTTTTCAGCACAGAGCGCTAAGAAGCGTTCGATACGCGCTGATGAATGGTCTGGGCCTTGGCCTTCGTAACCGTGTGGCAAGAGGAGAACGAGGGAAGAACGCTCACCCCACTTTTGAAGAGCGGATGAAACAAATTCATCGATAATAGTCTGTGCGCCATTAGCAAAGTCACCAAACTGACCTTCCCACAAGACGAGTGCTTCTTCACGAACAACGGAGTATCCATACTCAAAGCCCATCGCAGCGTATTCACTAAGCAATGAGTCTATGACGAAGAATTGATTTGCATCTGAAATCAGTGAACGCAGTGGTGTCCACTCACTTCCATTCTCTTTATCGATGATGACCGCATGGCGATTAGAGAATGTCCCACGACGAGAATCTTGTCCCGCTAAACGAATTGGTCGACCCTCTTTGAGGAGTGAACCGAGTGCGAGCATCTCACCTGTTGACCAGTCGATAGTGCCATCGTTAATGGATTCAGCACGCTTTTGAAGTTGTGGCAGAAGCTTAGGATGAACATGGAACCCTTCAGGGACTGCAACTTGTGTTGCAGCAATTTCACGAACAAGTTGCTCCGAGATAAATGTTGGAACATCTTCAGCGTTAGGAACAATCGGCGCCACAAAGTTTGGATCGTGCTCTTCTTGGTAATTTGCAACGGATGCGAACACATCTTCGAGTTGCTTCTGATAATCGCGTGCAATTTCATCTGCTTCATCAGGAGTGATATCTCCACGACCGACAAGAGCTTCGGTGTATAAGGTACGAGTTGTGCGCTTCTCATCAATAAGTTTGTACATCAGCGGCTGAGTGAAGCTTGGCTCGTCACCTTCATTGTGGCCGCGACGTCGGTAACAGACCATGTCAATTACAACATCTTTATTAAATGCTTGGCGATATTCGAAGGCAAGGTGTGCAACACGCACACATGCTTCTGGATCATCACCATTGACATGAAAGACAGGTGCTTCAATCATCTTGGCTATATCTGTGCAGTAACGAGCAGTACGTGATGCACCTGGTGATGTAGTAAATCCAACCTGGTTGTTGACTACGATATGGATAGTTCCACCTGTGCGATAGCCAGGAAGTCCTGCAAGCTGCATCGTTTCGGCATTCACGCCTTGTCCGGCAAAAGAGGCATCTCCATGCAGAAGAATTGGAAGAACTGTATAAGTACCTTTTGTATTAAGACGATCTTGCTTTGCGCGCACAATTCCTTCGAGAACTGGGTTTACCGCTTCAAGGTGTGAGGGATTTGCAGCGAGATAAATCTTTGTCTTATCCCCTGATTCTGCGGTGAAGACTCCTTCAGTACCTAAGTGATACTTCACATCTCCTGACCCATGGACTTGGTTGTCGGCATAGTGGCCTTGGAATTCTTGGAAAATTTGGCCGACAGATTTACCTGCAATATTTGCAAGCATATTCAGGCGTCCACGGTGTGGCATACCGATACAAACTTCATCAAGTCCACGCTCTGCGGCGGCAGAGACGATTGCATCGGTGAGAGGAATGACAGATTCGCCGCCTTCGAGTGAGAAGCGCTTTTGCCCAACGAACTTTGTCTGTAAGAAAGATTCAAATGCTTCGGCGCTATTGAGAGTACGCAGAATTCGAAGCTGCTCTTCGCGCTCGATAGTAGGCAATCCCACTTCGATATGTTCTTGCATCCAGCGACGTTCTTCTGGATTTGAAATATGCATATATTCAACGCCAATGGAGCGGCAGTATGAGTCACGCAGAATTCCAAGGATCTTACGAAGTGGAAGGAACTTCTCTCCTCCAAATCCACCTGTTGCAAATTCGCGATCGAGATCCCACAAGGTAAGGCCATGGTTTACAACATCGAGATCAGGATGTGTGCGCTGCACGTATACAAGTGGATCGATATCTGCCATGAGGTGACCCCATGTGCGATAGGCATGAATTAATTGTTGTACACGAGCAGTCTTATCAATTTCTTCATCTTTCGTCACTGCAAAGTCAACGGCCCAACGAATTGGTTCATATGGAATACGCAACGCTGTAAAGATTTCATCGTAGAAACCTTCTGCACCGAGTAAATATTCGTGGATACGGCGCAAGTAATCACCTGATTGCGCGCCTTGTATAACTCGGTGATCATATGTACTTGTCAGTGTTAAGACCTTACTAATTGCTAGTCTGGCAAGTGTTTCTTCATTCGCACCGTGGAACTCAGCTGGGTAATCGAGTGCACCAACGCCCATGATGAGCCCTTGGCCCTGCACTAAACGTGGAACAGAGTGAACAGTTCCGATAGTTCCTGGGTTAGTGAGTGAGACAGTTGTGCCTGCATAATCTTCCACGGTGAGTGTTCCACCGCGTGCTTTCTTGACGATTGCTTCATATGCGATCCAGAAGTGACCAAAATCTAATTCCTCGCACCCCTTAATCGATGGAACAAGAAGTTGGCGAGTTCCATCCGGCTTTGCCAAGTCAATCGCGATACCTAAGTTGATATGTTCTGGTTTTCCAAGTGCGGGCTTTCCTTCGAGTTCGCCATAAAAAGCATTCATCTCAGGCATTGCACGAATCGCCTTGATCATCGCGTAAGCGATGATGTGAGTAAATGAAACCTTTCCTCCACGTGCACGCTTAAGATGGTTATTAATAACAATGCGGTTATCGATCATCAACTTAGCTGGGATTACGCGCACCGATGTCGCAGTTGGAACTGTTAGTGATGCTTCCATACTCTGGACAACACGCGCAGCTACTCCACGAATTGGTTCGAGTGAGGATGTGCTCTGTGTTGCAAGAGTGGGAATTGGTTTTGCCACTGGCTGTGCAGGAGTCGTGGGAGCTGCTGGAACATTACGAACAATAGGTTGTGTTGGGGTTACAGAAGTAACTGGTGTATTCATTGGCTGAGCTGGAACCTCTGCCACCGGAATATTGTTGCGCCCCCCGTCAATAGAAATATTTGGCTGTGTTACAGCTTTAGGAATCGGAGGAGTTCCACCTCTAGGCACATGTGATTCGGGCACAGTGGCAGCAGGTGCTGCGCCTTGCGGATTATTCTGAAAGTGGGTTACCCATTCAACGGGAACAGAAGTGGGATCAACCTGGTAGCGCTCGAACATTTCTTCGACGAGCCAATCATTTGCGCCGAAGTCCTGACCTGATTGAGACACTGAGCACTCCCTTGCGGCATCTGCATGTACTTTTATTACAACTAGCTGAGGCTAAGACTATCGGCTGTGAGAGCGCTGAATAAATAGCGAGAGCGCCTAGAGCGCGCGAGATTGGGCACATTTTTACATTCCTGCTTCCCTCATTGGAAAAGAGGTGAGTTTCGAAGGGCAGCGACTAACAAATCTTGAGAGGGTTTACCCATGAATTCACAGAGCGCTCGCCCCGTAGCCATCATCACAGGTGGCAGCAGGGGACTCGGCTACGCGGTTGCACAAGCCCTCTCTGTGCAGGGGTTCAATATCGCGCTCATTGCAAAGGATGCGCCACGCCTCGAGCAAGCAGCAGCGCAGTTACGTAATCAAAATTCAAATATCTCGACCTTCGCCTGCGATCTTGAGCAACCAGATCTGGTCCGAGAACTTATTGATTCGCTCAATCAATCATTAACAACGCCAGCTCTGCTCATCCTTGCTCACGGAGTGATGAGCGAGAAGATGTCTAAGACGCTGAAGACAAATGATGCAGAGTGGCGACGAGTGATGGCAATCAATCTTGATTCTGTTTTTCAACTCGTTAACGGAATCGCACCCGCAATGGCAGAGGCGCGCAATGGTCGCCTCATTATCTTCTCTGCTTGCCTTGGTCGAATGTCAGGACCTGGAAATGCAGGTGGCCTTGCGCCATACAGAATTAGTAAAGCTGGAGTGAATGCACTTGTTCGAAACCTTGCGCATGAAACAGGACTTGGCGCTCGCGGATTTCTCGTCGATGCAATCTGTCCCAACCATTCACAAACCGATATGGGTGGCCCTGATGCACCACGCACTGCGGCAGAAGGTGCGGCTACTGCAATTTGGCTAGCAACAAGAGAATTTAATACAGGGGATACAACAGGTGTGCTGTGGGAGGACGAGCAAGTCGTTCCTTGGTAGCGTGCTTTAGCCTTCGTTCTTCGCAATGGTAAATGCTAAGTAAAGAATGGGCAGCGCTAACGGCAGAATAATTACTGCACCAATATAAAAATGTCCTTGTATTTGATAGTAAGCAACGCCTAGTGCTATGAGATTAGCTAAAATTGCGGGAGATCTTCCGAAGTTCTTTCCATTCTTATAACCGCGGCCTGAAGCAAATAGTCCACCTGCACCAAGGAGTGCAAAGACAATCACGCCGATAAGTGGTGCTAACTCTCTCTGGCCATGAGTAATTCCCAGCGTGAACAACCACACGGCTAGGGCAAGCACGATGGCAGATTCGATATAGAGAAGGGTTACCACCATGGAACGATGGCGTGAAATGTTGGCACGATTTGCGGATGTGAATTCATTCCCCATGTGCTGAACTTTATCAGCCAAGGTATCTTTGAGCGGAGTTCTTTTATGTCCTTTGCACATGATGGACTTCGCGACTCCCTTACCCACTTAGCTGCTCCCCCATATTTTTACGAAAATTTACGGAGAGAGCTTGCAACTGCAAGTAGGAATAAAACGCACCTCACGCTCATTCGTTTTCAACTCTTTGAAAATGCATCTAAAGTAGAGTTCACTGATAAAAGTGACTCTCTTTACGAAGTCGCTATCGTCTCCTTTGCTGAGTTCCTCAAGAGCGTGACTCGAGCTGAGGATTTATCTGCTCGACTTGGGCAATTCGAATTTACATTGATTCTGAGGGGTTCCCAAGAAGTTGGCGACAGACTCTCACAGCGAGTCTCACATGGCTGGAAGTTGGGTTCCTTCTCATGTGAATCTTCACTTGTGAGCGCCATCCTCGGTGAGAGTTCGCTCGAAATTCTCAATCGGTTAGATACCCAGGAGTTACAAGGATCTCCTTAGTGCTCAAGGGTCCTCGAACTATCCACACCTAGAGGCATTCAACTTATTCTCATGTCAATGACCTTCTACCTTCTGCGCCATGGAAACAATGGATCCCAGCGTTGTCTTCGGGCCAATTGCAGATCTCATAGCCGACCCAACGGTAGAAGAGATTTGGATCAATGCACCGGAGCGAATATTCATTGCTCGGGCAGGTAAGAGCCACCTCATTAACCTGGTGCTCACTTCAGAATCTGTAAAACAATTAGTTGATCGTGCACTTATCTGGAGCGGGCGGCGCCTAGATCTCTCGCAGCCATTTGTAGATGCGCGCCTTCCTGATGGAAGTCGTTTACATGTCGTTATCCCAGAGATAACTGCTGAGCATTGGGCTGTAAATATTCGAAAACACCTCATGCAGCACAAGACCTTAAATGATCTCGCTCGCATGGGTACTCTCTCTTCAGAGATTGCTGCTGAACTTTCCCTTGCAGTACAAAGCGGTTTGAATATTTTAGTCAGTGGAGGAACTCAAGCCGGTAAGACGACTTTACTCAATGCGCTCTGCTCAGAAATTCCCATCGGTCAACGTGTAATCACCATTGAAGAGGTATTTGAGCTTCAACCGCGAGTGCCGGATCTCATTCAAATGCAGACCCGTGGAGCAAATTTACAAGGCGAAGGAGTTGTTACCTTAAGAAAGTTGATTAAAGAGGCGCTTCGTATGCGACCTTCTCGAATCATTGTGGGCGAAGTACGTGAAGCAGAAGCCCTTGATCTATTACTCGCACTCAACGCAGGGTTACCAGGCATGGGCACGTTACACGCAAACTCTGCTCGTGATGCGATATCCAAATTGCAATTCCTACCACTACTTGCTGGTGAAAACATTTCTCATAAATTTATTGCACCTACAGTTGCATCAGCAATTGATATCGTCATACAAGTATCCCTTAGCACCGAAGGCCAAAGACGTATTATCGAGATTGCCCGCGTAACTGGTCGTTATGAAAATGATCGAGCTGAGATCGAAACTATTTGGCGCTGGACTGGCGAAAATTATGAGCGCGGCTTAGGTAGGTTGATATGAATTTACGTACTAGTATTTTAAGTAAATATGCCAAAGGTCAGAGAAAATTTCATACCTCGGTAGCAATCTCATTGACCGCCCTTATAGTCTTCACAATTTCACACTCCATATTTATTGCAGGTGCTTTTGCCATCTTTATCTCAATCTTCTTCGCGATTGCACTTAAGAAGAGTCACTCCAAGAGAACTGCTGCGATCGAAGCTGGTTGCCCAGAACTTATCGACATTCTTATTTCAGGGGTTCAGTCCGGGCTCTCACTGAATGAATCTTTGATTGGCCTATCAAGCAGAGGGCCAGAAGTGCTTCGCCTTCACTTCAGTACCTTCCATGAGGAACTATTTGCACACGGAGATTTCAACCGAGCACTTTCTCAGGTACAGGAAGAACTTTCTCACCCCAACACCGATCTCATCTTTGAAGCATTGAGAATTTCTAAAGCGCTCGGGGGTGCAGAGCTACTTAATATTTTGCGATTACTCGGGAATTTTATTCGAGAAGATTTAACTCTTCGACGTGAAATTGCCGTGAAACACAATTGGATTAGAAATTCGGCACATCTTTCTGCAAGTGCACCGTGGATATTGCTCCTCCTATTATCCACGCAACCTACAACCGCATCCGCATTCTCAAACGTCTCTGGTATTTTGATACTTCTTGCTGGTTTAGCGCTCACAGCGTGCGCCTATCTGTGGATGAATAAGTTGAGTCAAATGCCTGTGGCCAACCGGGTCTTCCTCTCTTCAGGCACAGGTCACCACCAATGAGATCACAATTAGTAATATCGCTATTAATTCTCATCCCAATAATTTTTATTCTCAACCCTGGTTTTTCTTGGGAACAGCTAAGTATCCGCTACATCAGCAAAATGGGTGATAAATCATCTGTCAAAGTGAAATTAGTTGAACTTGGTTTCGATTCAGATATAGATTATGAAAATTTTCGATATCGGCAATTGATAATCTCATTTTTCTTTGCGACAAGTGAGCTCTTCCTCCTGCTCTTTCTCGATGTTTCTCTGGCAAGAATTGCACTCATAATCTTCTCTTCTATTTGTGGTGCGATTCTTATAACAGAGAAGAAGCTAGATAAAGAGATTCGGATGTATAGAGAGCATCTTGAATCAGATTTTCCCGCTATCGTCGAGATGCTCACACTTTCACTCTCTGCTGGAGAATCGCCTCTCATGTCGATGGAGAGAATTTCTCGTACCGCCAGTGGCTCACTCTCGAGGGAGTTCGGCCGAGTTATTTCGGAGGTCTCAGAAGGAGCCCCATTTATCGAAGCGCTCGATTCTATGGGGAGAAGGGTGAACTCACTTCTCGTGCGCAGATTTATTGATGCAATTGTCATCGCAATCACGCGCGGAGCACCAGTAATTGATGTACTTCACAGCCATGCGCGAGAAGCTCGTGATTTTCAGCGTAATCGAATTCTTGCTGCTGCATCTAAAGCCGAAATTTCGATGATGATCCCAGTTGTGTTTCTCATACTTCCAATTTCTATTCTTTTTGCACTATGGCCTTCCCTATCCAATCTCAATCTCTTTGCACAAGGGTAAAGAGACCCCAACAGAAGAAAGCAGGTAATAATGAGTGAGATGATTCAAGAGAAATTTGTCGAGGTGACAAACTTTCTATTTCAGAAATATGGCGAATTTCGAAGTTCACGATTCTATAGGGCGCTCTCTGAAGACCGTGGAGATGTGCCGGGGTGGGTTCTTGTTGTACTTATGACGACTGGGCTTGTCACAGCAATATGGACTATTGCTGCACCACGACTGACATCGATTCTAAGAAACTCTCTGGATGCAATGAATGGAATTCATTAATTGTTCTGCCGTGGACTCCACAAATTTATCAAGGAGGAAGACGGAAGCGTTGAAACCTCACTCGTCTTGATTCCACTACTTATCCTCTTCCTGATAACAAGTCAGTTAACAATTACAATTCATGCTCGTAATATGAGCAGCGTTGCTACCCAAAATCGAGCCTCGGTTGAAGGAATCAGTGGAAACTTCTCATCGACGGACACTTTCATACACATTGATTCTCCAGACCCATACCAAAAGTTAGATTTAGTGGTGACGCACCGACGAAGTCTCCTGCCTCGTTTACTCCCAGGTTTAACTGAGCTACTTCATCGAGAACCTGTCACAGATGTTTCGGGTATTGCCATAGTTGAAAACAAGCGATGAAGAGGAATCTCGTTGCCGAAGATTCAGGGAGCGCATCTGTCGAGTTTGTTCTCTTAGCTATTCCTCTATTCCTTCCAACCCTTATCTTTATGGCAAATTTCGCCGAGCTAACGGATTCGCATACGGCTCTGCGCACCCTTGCCCGCGAATCAGCGCGCGCTTTTGTCATGAGCGAGAATGATGCAACTGCGTATCGTGTGGCAGCAGAAGTAGCCGATAAGGGTGCTGTAGTACTTGGATATCAGAGCGAAGTTTCCTTAGATATTAAATGTAGTCAGATGCCATGTATTTCACCCGATGGAAGAGTCACGGTAACGCTAACAAGGCACGTAAAAGATTCTAAGAAGGTAAGCGTCTCTGCTATTGAATATGTCTCGCCTTGGTCATGATTCGAAAAATAGGGAGAGAGGAACGAGGGTCAATCTCCTTAGTAATAATGAGTCTATTTCTTATCACTATTGTGACGATTGCAATTTTGACTGATATTTCAAGTGTGTACTTAGCAAAGAGATCGCTAATGCAGGCAACTGAAGCAGCAGCACAGAGAGGTGTTCGAAACCTTAATCCAGATGCCTACTATCGTGGTGAATATAATTTAACAAAATCTCTCCTGGCTCTTGCTGGCTATAACGAAAGTGACCCTGGAATCCCAATTGACTGTGACCAGGGAAGAAGAGATGCGGCACACGCTCTTGCGGATTGGAGTAACGCTGGCAATTTAGTCATGCGCCCGAATCTTGGAGCAATTCAGATTCAACATATTTCCTGCGATGGCTATCAAATTTTTATCACAACATCGTCAACAGCTTCTTTTCCATTCCTCTTGCCTTTTACTGGAATATCAAAAGTACAAATCTCTGCAAGTGCTGGAAGTGTTGATGAGCGAAAGACCACCTTCAATTACTACGAGGTTCGTATAGGCGGGCCAAATAAGAGGTAGCTTCAGAGAGGATAACTTCTCGCTATCCTTAACCCATGGCTCGCGAATATAACCTTGAAATCCAGGAGATAAGCGCGACCCTTACTTCGATTGAGAAGGTATTAGATCTTCAGAAACTTGAGGCGGAAGCTGTTGAACTTGAAGCAGCGGCGGGCGTTCCGAATTTATGGGATGACCCTGAGAAGGCTCAAGCGGTAACCAGTAAGTTATCTCGAGTTCAATCAACTATTGCTCGCCTTAAAGGGCTACGTCGTCGCGTTGATGATCTGCCTGTGCTCTTTGAATTAGCAGCCGGTGAACCAGATGGCTCGGGCCATGGTGATGCCGAGAGTGAACTCGATGCAACGGTGAAGGCGATTCGCGAACTTGAAGTCACCACCTTATTAAATGGTGAATACGATGATCGCGATGCGCTGATTACGATTCGCTCTGAAGCGGGTGGCGTTGAAGCTGCTGACTGGGCCGAGATGTTGATGCGCATGTATTTGCGATACTGCGAGCGACATGAATTTAAAGTCGATGTCCTAGAAACATCCTATGCAGAAGAAGCAGGAATTAAATCGACAACATTTCGCGTTTCTGCGCCCTATGCATATGGAACGCTCTCAGTAGAGCAAGGCACACATCGTTTGGTGCGTATCTCACCCTTTGATTCACAATCTCGTCGCCACACATCTTTTGCAGGCGTTGAAGTCGTTCCTGTAGTTGAACAGAGTGATCACATTGAGTTGGATGAGAAAGAAGTCCGCGTAGATGTCTATCGTTCATCCGGACCCGGGGGACAAGGCGTCAATACAACCGACTCTGCTGTGCGCTTGACTCATATTCCAACTGGCATTGTTGTCTCATGTCAGAATGAACGATCTCAGATTCAAAATAAGGCAACAGCAATGGCTGTCTTGCAATCAAAGTTATTGGAACGTCGTCGCCAGGAAGAGCAGGCGAAGATCAATGCGCTCAAGGGCGATAATTCCGGATCATGGGGAAATCAGATGCGTTCCTATGTTCTTGCTCCGTATCAAATGGTTAAGGACCTTCGAAATAACCATGAGACAGGAAATACATCTGCGGTATTAAATGGTGAAATCGATGATTTTATCGAAGCAGGAATTCGCTGGCGCCGAAGCGCCTCCCAATAATTTTCAAGAGCGAGCCTCAATTCACGCGTGATGTGATTTTTCTTGCTCCTGTGAATTCATATAATTGGAGAGAATTAGCCCATATATCTGCCTGCTTCTCCTTAAACTAGGGGCAGGTCTCGAGAGTGCGGAGCAGAAGTGATTAAGTTTGAAAATGTAACGAAGAATTATTCAGGTCAGAATCGCCCTGCTCTGGAAAATGTGAACCTTGAAATTATCAAGGGAGAATTTGTCTTCTTGGTAGGTATGTCAGGTTCAGGTAAATCTACTTTCTTGCGATTGATTTTGCGCGAAGAGCGTCCAACAGGCGGTGTTATCCATGTTGCTGGAAAAGATTTAGGCACACTTGCAAACCATAAAGTCCCGGAGCTTCGCCGCCAAGTTGGGACTGTCTTCCAAGATTTCCGTCTACTACCTAATAAGACAATTTCAGAGAACATTGCATTCTCACTTCACGTGCTCGGATTTTCGCAGAAAGAGATCAATCGTGAAGTTCCAGAGATGCTTGAACTTGTGGGACTTGAAGATAAGGGTGATCGTTTACCTTCAGAGATTTCCGGTGGTGAGCAACAGCGTGTAGCTATTGCACGTGCTTATGTCACGCGTCCTGCAATCATCATTGCGGACGAACCAACAGGAAACTTGGACCCCGCGCTCTCCGTGGGCATTATGAAGTTACTCGATCGAATTAACCGTGAAGGCACAACGGTTTTAATGGCAACGCATGATTCTGGAATTGTTGATCAGATGCGTAAGCGCGTCATTGAGCTAGATGGCGGCCATGTTATTCGCGATCAAGTTCGTGGCGTCTACGGATACACCGGATGATTCACAAGAAAGAAATGGAGCAGTAAATATGCGCGCAGGATTTCTCTTCAGTGAAGTTCGTATCGGACTTCGCCGTAATCTCACAATGACATTTGCGGTCATGGTGACTGTTGCAATCTCGCTCTCACTCCTTGGAATCGGCCTGCTCTCAAATTCGCAAGTGGGTGCGATGAAAGATTATTGGTATAACAAGATTGAAGTATCGGTATTTCTCTGCGGAACTTTGTCAGAGTCACCATCATGTAGTGGTGGAGTAGTAACTTCAGACCAGCGCGCGTCAATCAAGGCAGATCTCGACAAGCTCCCTGTAGTTGAGAGCGTCTTCTTTGAATCTCAGACTGAAGCATATGCGCGTTTCCAAGAACGCTTTAAGAACTCTGCTATTGCGCAGAATGTGACTGCAGATCAACTTCCAGAATCCTTCCGAGTAAAGCTAAAAGACCCTACGCAATTTGATGTAGTTGTTAGTGCATTTAGTGGACGTCCAGGTGTCGATATTGTCCAAGATCAACGGACAATTCTTGAGAAGTTTTTCCGCCTTCTTGCAGTACTTCGCAATGGTGCGCTCATTATCGGTTTACTCTCTGTTCTCACAGCAGCACTTCTCATCAGCAATACTCTTCGCATTGCAGCCTTTAATCGCCGTCGCGAAACTGGAGTAATGCGATTAGTTGGTGCATCATCGTGGTCAATCCAACTTCCCTTCCTTCTTGAAGGTGTCTTCTCTGCCTTTGTTGGATGGATTCTTGCAACAGGCCTACTCTCAATTTTGAAATATGTCGTTCAGGCAAAAGTTGCGCCTCTTCTTACCTTTACTAAGTTCTTTGGCTGGGGCGAAGTTGTAGCTGCATCTGCATGGTTGCTGCTTACTGGACTCGTGGTCTCAACTGTGGCATCCGTAATTACGCTTCGTCGCTACCTCAAGGTTTAACGCTATGGTGAAGGAGCTGGGCAAGAAGCTAATTGCTCAAAATAAGAAGGCGCGTCACGATTTTTCCATTGAAGATGTATATGAGTGCGGCATTGTCTTAATGGGGACGGAAGTCAAATCACTTCGTGCGGGTCGCGCATCTCTCATCGACGGTTTTGCCATGATTGAAAATGGCGAGCTCTGGTTACATGGTGTTCATATTCCTGAATATACCGAAGGCACGTGGACCAATCACACACCTCGACGTAAGCGAAAGTTATTAGTAAATAAGATTGAATTGCGCAAGATTGCGGTACGCACCAAAGATTCTGGTATCACTCTCGTGCCGCTGCAGTTGTACTTTAAAGATGGCAAAGCAAAGATTGAAGTCGCCATTGCAAAGGGTAAGAAGGCGCACGATAAGCGCAGTACGTTGATGGAGCAGCAAGCCACACGTGATATCAACCGTGAGCTATCGCGCCGCCAATCTGGTAAAGATTCCTAGTAGCCCGAACTGAGCGTATTTGTGGGGAATTTCTCACTATTGAATCTATTGTCTATACTTAGGCAATTACTTAGACAGATCGAGTTAGCAGACAAGAATGCTCACTCCATACCTTCTGAGAAATCAATTCCACCAAACAAATTTTCCTAGTGAAATTTTCAATGGATGAGTTGTCTAAAAAATATATTGAAAACTAAATAGCGTGAATTACGTTTCTCAACGTAGTTCCCAAGTTTCTAGTCTGACTAGAAAAATTGGGGGTGAACGGTCTCGACTTTAGTTGTTGGGGCAGGGGAAGCGGGCCGAGGAAGCCGGGATGATCTCGTAAACCATGAAACCTGTGCAAAAATAACTGCAGACAACAGTCGCAGTGATTTCGCCCTAGCTGCATAAGCTAGTACCGAATCCGTCAGCCCGGGCGCGCTCTCGTCCCGGAACCTGGCGTCGCTAGAGAGCTTTTCATCGAGATAGCGTTGCGAATATCTCGAGAGAACAGTTTCGCAAATGAGTTCGTTGAATACTTGTGTGTAAGAGATTCAGGACTGAGAAAACGTTAAACGCACTACGCCCGTAGAAGCCCTGTTTTAATTCTGAAGGACCCGGGTTCGATTCCCGGCACCTCCACTAGCTTTAATTATTCTTTTCTATCTCCATCTTCTGGCCCCGGTCTCAACCCATCAAATATCTCTTTGCAGATGGGGCAGACAGGGTATTTCTGAGGATCGCGAGATGGAACCCATTTCTTTCCGCAGAGAGCTTTAACAGATTTACCTGTAACTGCTGATTCAACGATCTTCTCTTTCTTAATGTAATGCGCGAAGCGATCATGGCCGCCATCATCTTCTTGCTCAACGGGGCGCGTAAGTGTGTCTGTATCTGCACCCGCAATAGGTGAATCAAGAGTCGGTAATCCTCCTCCGATATCTGCCCGAATTTGCTGAGTCATAAGCGCATTATCTACTGAAAATGCGTCACCGTGCACAAACCCTCTACCTGTAGAATCTCCCAATGAAAGACTTACTGCGCACTGAGCACCTTTCTCGCACTGATGTCGATTTACTGCTCGATACAGCAGCTGACTTTGCAAAGAACCCGCTCCGCTCGAACACAACGTTGAGCAATAAGACTGTCGCGATCTATATGACTAAGCCTTCAACTCGAACTCGCTTAGCCTCAGAGACAGCGGTTGTGCACTTGGGTGCAACACCCATCTTTCTTCGTGGTGATGATCTGCAGCTAGGTCGCGGTGAAACTATCGCCGATACCGCAAAGATCATCAGCGGTTTCTGTGATGCCCTGATTATTCGTACATTCAAGCAATCAGATGTCGACGAGCTTGGCGCCGAATCTTCTATCCCAGTTATCAATGGCCTTACCGATGATGATCACCCAACTCAGCTACTTGCAGATTGGGTCACTATTCGCGAGAACTTCGGAAATGACATTAAGGGTCGTAAATTTGTGTACTTAGGTGATGGCAACAATATGACTCATGCCTGGTTGATTATGGGCGCAATCATGGGGGCACATGTTGTCGCAGCAACTCCTGATGGTAAGTGGGCACCAGATGCTGCAGTCGTTGCAAAGGCAAAGGCAATTGCAGCCAAGAGCGGTGCGACTATTGAAGTGACAACGGATGCAGAAGCTGCCACTAAGGGCGCATCTGTTCTCTATACCGATGTCTGGATGTCGATGGGAGATCCTGAGGCAGAGCGCGCTGAGAAATTTAAGGCGTTAACTCCATATGCGGTAACAGATCATTTGATGTCACTTACTGAGAAAGATTCCATCTTTATGCATTGTCTTCCTGCACACCGCGGTGAGGAAGTTGAAGCATCTGTCATCGATGGCCCGAAGTCGGTAATCTGGCGCGAGGCATATCATCGCCGCACAACCATTCAAGCTCTGCTCTATCACTTAACTCGCGGTGAACTCAAGGGAAATTAGCCACTTGGCGTAGCCTTCAAGGGCGTGAGCATGTACCTTTGCCCGCATGAGAGTTGCCGTTCCTAGAGAGATTAGAGATGGTGAGAAGCGCGTAGCGCTTGTGCCAGATGTTATTAATAAATTGACCCGACTCGGATATGAAATTGTCATCGAATCGGGAGCTGGTGTTCATGCACAAGCAACTGATGCGCTCTTCACAGCAGCCGGTGCCATAGTAAAGAGCGGCAACGTCATTAGCGATGCCGACGTTGTTCTCTCAGTTACCTCTCTGACGCCAGCGCAGATGGGCAGCCTGAAGAAAGGCGCCGTCACAATCTCTTTCCTTTCGCCAGTAACAGCAGTCGATTCCATTGATGCCGCAGCAAGTGCGGGAGTTTCGGCCTTCTCTCTTGAATTAGTTCCACGTATTTCACGCGCACAGTCAATGGATGCGCTGACTTCACAGGCTCTCTGCGCTGGATATCGCGCAGCGCTCGTTGGCGCAGAACTTTCTCCACGATTCTTTCCCATGTTGATGACAGCAGCCGGAACCGTGACCCCAGCTCAAGTTTTGGTACTTGGCGCCGGTGTTGCAGGTTTGCAAGCAATTGCAACTGCGCGTCGCCTCGGTGGAGTCGTTAGTGCATACGACGTTCGCCCATCTTCGGCTGATGAGGTCAAATCAATGGGTGCAACATTTATTAATCTTGAACTCGAAGCGCTTGAAGGTGCTGGTGGATACGCGCGCGAGATGACAGAAGAGCGCGCTGCAAAGCAACGCGAATTACTTACTCCTTATATTGCTAAATCACATGTTGTCATAACTACTGCAGCTGTTCCGGGTCGAACTGCGCCGCGACTAATGACTGCGCAGATGGTTGATGCGATGGAGGCGGGAACTATCATCGTTGACCTCGCCGCTGAAACTGGTGGAAACGTTGAAGGATCAAAGCCAGGTGAGATTGTTGTTACAGCAAAGGGAGTTCAGATCTGGGGTGGTAAAGATGTCCCAAGCCAACTGCCATTCCACGCATCAAGTTTGTACTCACGTAACGTGGTCAATCTCTTAACTCTGATGACAGTGCCAAGTAAAGATGGTGCACCCGTTGCGCTCAATATTGATTTCACTGACGAAATCATCGATAAGTCAGCTCTGACACATGCAGGTAGTAAGCACACGCCCGGCGCTAGCGACAAGTTAGTTAAAGAAAGCGCAGGTAAGAACTAATGGATGCAATCGCAATCTTTTCCATCTTCACACTCGCCGTCTTTGTGGGCTTTGAAGTTGTCTCCAAGGTCTCTTCAACTCTGCACACACCGTTAATGTCAGGTGCGAACGCGATTCACGGCGTCATTCTCGTCGGTGCAATCATCGTCGCCGATCACAGCGAAACTAATCTTGAACTCGGTCTCTCACTTGCCGCAATCATCCTTGCAACCATCAACATGGTCGGTGGATTTGTTGTGACAGACAGAATGCTAGAAATGTTTAAGCCCAAGAAG
>JBBAMS010000016.1:0-25416 GCA_040402415.1 Candidatus Planktophila sp.
CCTGCAATAGAGATATGTGGCAATGATGCAAGATTATTGAGCGCCCAGCCTTGCTTATGCAGCTCAGGTGCTAACTCGCCATAGGTAAGTCCTGCCGCGACAAGTACAGATTTCCTAACTGCATCAACAGAAATGGTTTTAGGCATCCTTGAAAGGTTGATTGCATAACTGCTTGTATTGGCAATCTCGTTAAAGCAATGTGCTGTGCCACGCACACGGATTTTCTGGTGCGTGCGAACTAATTCTTGTAACTCAGTAAGTGTCTCAGGTTGAAAATATTGACGGTCATTAAAATCAATATTCTTACTCCAATTTTGCATTATTTACTGAGCCCGGCACATGTTGGCCTTGGTCCACCATTTGGATTGCCGTAACGGTGATACGTAATTGCAACTGATTGTTCGAGCAACCAACGTGGGGTTTCGATATCTCCGCGCTGTGCAATTGGACGATGATCTACAGAAATACCTTTCTGCATCTCCTCAAAAATTGGGGGCTTACTTGATGCAAGCCAGCGGACTCGTGAATATTTCTCTTTTACATCGCTAAGGTTAGTTGTGAAAATAACTTGCACGCCAGTTGTTTCAGAGATGTGATGAATCAGCGACTTCTCATCTTGTGTCGTTGATTCATCGATAACAACCACAATTGGTGCCAAGTAATGGCGGTAACGCTGGAAATTCTTTTCGACAATGAGCCCACTGCGATCAATGGCCTGGGATCCAACTTTTGCCCACCAAGTATTAACTCCAAAGATTGCAGCTTCCTTATTTGTCACTTGTGGCCAATTGCGAAGTGTATTGACATAATTGAGTCCACCAGCTTTTGCATTAGGGCCAACTGCAGAACGTTTCCACCCACCAAATGGTTGGCGATTAACAATGGCACCGGTTATTCCACGGTTCACATAGAGGTTTCCCGCTTCAATGCGATCGATCCACTCTTCGCACTCTTTCTCATCGAGAGATTGAATGCCTGCAGTAAGTCCAAAATCTGTCTCATTCTGCATATTAATTGCTGTATCAAAATCTGGTGCTTCAATCACTGCAAGTACTGGACCAAACCATTCGTTGCGATGTGACCATGACTGTGCACTCACGCCGAGCTTTACACCTGGACGCCACATAAGCCCTGCGGAATCCAATTGTTGTGGCTCAACAAGCCATGTTTCGCCAGAATCGAGTTGTGTAAGTGCGCGAGTAAGTGCATTTTCGGAGGGACGGATAATTGGTCCAACGGTTGTAGAGAAATCCCATCCCGCGCCAACGTGAAGTGATTCAACAGCATCTTTGAGCTGGCGAATAAATGCCGGGTTGTTATAGATAGAGGTATCAACAATTGCGACAGAGGCGGCTGAACATTTCTGCCCAGCGTGACCAAAGGATGATTGCACTAAGTCTTTGACGGCGGCATCGATATCTGCGCATGCAGAAATCAGGACAGCGTTCTTGCCGCTTGTCTCTGCCATGAGGTTGATTTCTGGGCGCCATGAAGTAAAGAGGGAAGCGGTATCAAATGATCCCGTAAGAATTACTCCATCTATCGCCGGGTGGGTAACGAGATATTTTCCATTATCGTCATCGCGCATTGGCAGAAATTGCAATACATCTTGCGGTACTCCACCCGCCCATAAGTGGCTGACGATCTCCCATGCTGTTGCAACTGTCTCTGGCGCAGGCTTGAGGATGACGGTGTTACCTGCAGCAAGTGCTGCGCATACTCCACCCATTGGAATCGCGTATGGAAAATTCCAGGGAGGGACAACGAGAATTGTTCCAAGTGGTGTTGATTCACCAAAGTTCTGCGCAGATGTTGCATAGAAGCGAGCAAAGTCAATCGCTTCAGTGACTTCAGGATCTGCTTCGGCAACTGTCTTGCCAGCATCGCGCGACATCACAGCGATAGTTTCAGTTGTTGCCTTTGCCATCATATTAGCGGCCTTAAAGAGAATGGTGGCTCGCTCTTCAATTGAAAGTCCGCTCCACTTATCCTGTGCCTTTTTAGCTGTTGCTATTGCGTTATCCACATCGTGGGCTGAACCTACGGAATAGTGATACCAAACTTTTCCATTATCGGAAGGGTCACTACCCTCTTCATGCTCCTTGGTAAATATCTCTTTCCCGTTGATAACAAGCGGAATCTCTTGATCTTTAATGGCGCGAACCTTTTTGATTGCTTTAGTGACAGCGCTAATAAAGTGTGGCTCAGTTGGATCAGCATTTGGCTCGTTCTCAAATGTAAGTCCCGTTGTCAGCCCGTGATTAACGTGGCGAAGAGATTGCGTTGTAATTGTGTGGCGCTCGGCAATCGAATCAAGGAAGCGATCTTCTTGTTCTTTAAACTTTGCCGGGTTCTTTGAGATTTCAAATGCTGCCTTTAAGTAATTCTCATCTGAAGTATTCTCATCAAGGCGGCGCACTAAGTAAGCAACGGCTGCAGCGAAATCATCTTTGCGTGTCACTGGCGCATAGAGCAGAACTGGTTGACCTGCACGAGTAACAGCTAGTGCTTCGGCATTTGCCATTCCCTCTAACATCTCAATATCAATTTGATCTGAAACTCCTCGAGACTGTGCGACTTCAAGTGCCCATGTCATATGAAAGAGATTGTGCGATGCGATACCGATACGTACGGCCTTTGAATGTTCGGGGCGAAGCGCTGCATCAACTAAACGAACATAGGAGGCATCGACATCGGATTTTGAGCGATACGGCGCAGGGCTCCAGCCATGTAGCTCTGCTTCTGCACGTTCCATCGCAAGGTTTGCACCTTTTACTAAACGAACTTTGATGGTGCCACCGCTGCGAGCATGACGAGCTTTTGCCCATTCAACTAGTTGGGCAAAGAAGTGGTGAGATTCAGGAAGGTATGCCTGAAGAACGATTCCTGCCTTCATGGATTCAAATTCGGATTCATCCAGCACTCGCATAAATGCTGCCACTGTCATGGGGAGATCGCGGTACTCCTCCATATCCAGATTAATAAAGACACCATGTTGTTGCGCTTCGTGATAAAGAATGCGCATTTTTTCAGAGACGCGGTCAATCGAACCATCAATATCGATGATAATAAGTTGCGCAACGATAGATGAAAGTTTGACTGAAATGTAATTAACTTCGGGACGGCGCATCATCTCGAGGATCGATTGGAAGCGAAGTTCTGCCTCGTGATCTCCGAGCACTGCTTCACCTAATACGTTGATATTGAGTGAGATGCCTTTATCGGTGCGCTTTCCCATATGTTTCGAGAGTTTGTCGGCCTCTGATGCCAAGATTAAATCTTTTGAAAGTGCACGAACGCGTTGGTGAACTGCGGCAACCACAGGTGCAGGCAATACATGAGAGATAACTCCGATTGCATGCAGGCCAATTCCATTGAGCGGGCCAAATCCAACAATGCTCGCCTTCTTTGCAGCGCGGCGGAAAATTCGTGACGAGGATTTCACGGAGGAAATTCTCATCACTTCATCTGTGAGTGTGATGGTTGCTTCAATTGCCTTCGGATCTTTGAAGAGGCGCGCAACTCGCCTGCGGTTCGCTTTCTCGCGGCGATCGCGCAACTTATCTGACTCTTTCATCAGCTCTTTGGTACGTGCGATTGCTGTTGCAGCTAGCGAATCTAACGTTGCATCAGTCTCAAAGATCGAGGGCATTTCGCAAGGCTACCAAGGGATAAAAGGCCCTGCAGACCCTACAAATGTGAGATTAATCCGCGTAAGATTAAAATATGAATAACGAGAGCGCGGACGTTACAGCCGAAAAGTCAAAGAGAATCCACGATCAGGCACCATCTGAACTCTTCTCCAATTTTATGAAATCCGGTTGGACGCCCACTGACCTTAGCGACCTCGAGCCTCTTGAAGTCGTCACCTACGCGTATTCCAGGCGCCAAGTCCTATCCGCATCTTTTAAAGGAATTCGGCTAGTTCTTCCTGCGGGAAGTTACAAAGTTCGCGCTAATGATAGCGATTACAATTATCGCCCTCACAGCGCGTACGTGTACTACAGCGGAGTACACGGCGCAGATTCCACCGCTGATGCAGTGCTTGTTCTCGAACCATCAGGTGATTCGCACATTACATATCTCTATATGAACCCACGCTCTACTCGCGATACCGATGCTTTCTATCGCGATGCCAAATATGGTGAACTCTGGGTTGGTCGTCGATTCACACTCGCTGAAGCTAAGTCTCGCTACCAGATTGATACTCGCCCATTAAGCGAACTTGAAAGTCTGCTTAGCGATGGAAAAGAAACTCTCACTCTGCGTGATGTCGATGCAAGTGTTGAGAAGAGCGTTAAGAAGCATGATCGTGAAGAAGAATTTACAATTTTTGTTTCAGAGCAACGACTCTGCAAGGATGAATATGAGCTCCGCGAGATGCAGCGCGCTGTCGACGCGACAGCTCTTGGATTTAACGATGTCATTCATGCGATACCAGCTGCTGTTGAAACTCCACGCGGTGAACGAGTACTCGATGGCGCCTTCTATGGTCGTGCTCGAATTCTTGGAAATGATTTGGGATATAACACCATCGTCGGTGCCGGTTCTCATGCATGTGTCTTGCATTGGATACGCAACGATGGCGATGTTCGCCGTGGTGAATTAGTCCTTGTAGATGCAGGTGTTGAGATGGAATCCTTCTACACAGCAGATATCACTCGCACCCTGCCTGTCGATGGAAAGTTCTCGCCAGCACAACGCGCGCTCTATATGTTGGTCTATGAATCACAGCTTGCAGGCTTTGCAGCAATTAAGCCTGGCGTGCTTTTCTCTGAGATTAATAAGGCATGCCAAGCATTATTAGCCAAAGGTCTTGCCGATATGGGAGTACTGACGGTTTCTGCAGAAGAATCAATGAAGCCTGAAGTTGGCTTGCATCGACGCTGGACTCTGCATGGAGTGAGCCATCACCTTGGCCTTGATGTTCACGATTGCGCGCAAGCACGGAAAGAGATGTATCTCGATTCACCTCTGCGAGAAGGAATGGTTCTTACCGTTGAACCAGGTCTTTACATCCAACCCGATGATGAACTCTTTGCCCCTGAATATCGCGGAATCGGTATTCGTATTGAAGATGATGTTGTTGTCACAGCAGATGGTTGCCGCAATATCTCTGAAAATATTCCGCGCCACCCGGATGAAATCGAAAAGTGGATGAAGAGCCTGCTAGGCCGCTAGAGCAAAACCTGCTGCAACTGCAGCAATGGACAGTCCAAATGTAAGAATAGCGTTGATTGCCGTGCGCCTGCGAAATGGCAGATCGTGATCGACATCTAATATAAATGCTGACCACGTTGTAAACGCTCCACAGAATCCCATCACAAAGTAATTATTCTGTGTGTACCCCAAGAAGAATGACCCAATGACGTTAACAATCAAAATTCCTACAGGAAATACATACTTTGCACGGAAGAATTTATCGATGAGATAACGAAGCGGTGCGCCCAGACCTGCACCAAGGATAAATGGAAGCAATCTCATGACTTCGCCTTATCTCGCAAAAGATTGAGAATAAGAAGACTGACCAGCATCGATACAAGTGCGTAACCCAACCCTCTTAAAGGTGAAGATCCATGCAAAATAAATGCCAGTGATGAGAGCGTTGTAAATCCGCCAGCAAAACCTGTCATCCAGAAGAGGCGCTGATTCGGAGTTGGTGTCATGCGATAGGCAACAAAACCTGCAACCAATACACCTAATTGATTGACTACAAAGACCCCGATGGAAAGCGTCGGCAGAACCTCAATAAATTGCCAACGAAGTAGCGACCCGGCGATACCACCAAGTGCAACGAGCAGAACAGATAACAGTGTTATGCCCTCTTATGCGCAATCATTAGTCGCGCTTCTCTCTCCTTAGTAGTCCACTAAACATACGCGCAGGATCGTACTTAATATCAACAACGCGCTCTTTCATAGGAATAATCGCGTTATCAGTGATGCGGATGTGCTCAGGACATACCTCAGTACAGCACTTGGTAATGTTACACATTCCCAGGCCATGCTCTTCTTGTGCAGTCCGCTTGCGGTTCTTTAAGGTATCAAGTGGGTGCATATCAAGTTCTGCGATACGGATAAAGAATCGTGGGCCAGCAAATGACTTCTTATTCTCTTCATGATCGCGAACAACGTGACATACATCCTGACATAAGAAGCACTCGATACATTTACGGAACTCTTGGCTACGTTCGACATCGATCTGCTCCATGCGGGCATCACCCGGTGCTATATCTTTTGGATGTTTGTATGCTGGAATCTGCATCGCTTTCTTGTAATTAAAAGATACGTCAGTAACCAGATCCTTAATGACAGGAAATGCACGAAGTGGCGTCACGGTAATGATTTCATCGTCAGCAAAGGATGCAACCTGTGTCATACATGCAAGCCTCGGCTTTCCGTTGATCTCCATGGAACATGAACCGCACTTACCGGCTTTACAGTTCCAGCGAACAGCAAGATCGCCCATCTGTGTTGCCTGAACACGGTGAATGACATCGAGAACAACTTCGCCGTCGTTAACATCAACTTGAACATCCTTGAGACCACCATCGGTTGCGTCCCCTCGCCAGATGCGAAGATTAACTTTACGTGCCATTAATTGGAACCGCCTTTCGCAATTTCTGCCGGTGTCATGTACTTCTCGAGTTCGTGCACATCAAAGAGATCAAATAACTCTTTCGGTATTACCGGAAGCGGTTGTGATTTGATATTAACTTGAGTGCCATCGAAAGATGAGATGTGGTTGACCTGACGCCAGGTGCTATTCATGCCTGGGAAATCTTCGCGAGTGTGTCCGCCACGTGACTCTTCACGCAAGAGAGCTGACTTCGCAGTTGATTCCGCAACGAGCAACATATTGTCTAGGTCAAATGCCAAGTGGAAACCCGGGTTAAAGACGCGTCCACCAGCAACTGCAACGTTCTTACTGCGAGCGCGGATATCAGCAATCTTTGCAATTGCATCAATAATCTCGTCGCGAGTGCGGATAATTCCGACCAAGTTCTGTGTAATTTCCTGCAATTCGGCGTGAAGTGAGTATGAATTCTCTCCACCTGCACGACTAAAGGGAGCTTCGATGCGATCTGCAGCAGACTTAATCGTTGAATCAGAGACAGGGTTTGCACCCGCGCTCTTCACATAAACAGCTGCTCCCGCGCCTGCACGACGACCAAATACCAAAAGGTCTGTCAGTGAATTTCCACCAAGACGATTTGAACCGTGCATACCACCCGCTACCTCTCCCGCGGCATAGAGTCCTGGAACACCAACTGCTGCTGCGGTATCTGGTTCTACTTCAACTCCACCCATGACGTAGTGGCATGTAGGGCCGACTTCCATTGCTTCCTTAGTGATATCTACGCCAGCGAGTTCATAGAACTGGTGCCACATTGATGGAAGACGCTTCTTAATAACTTCTGCGGGAATGCGCTTTGAGACATCGAGGAATACGCCACCGTGTTCGCTACCGCGACCCGCTTTAACCTCTGTATTAATTGCGCGCGCTACTTCATCGCGTGGCAGAAGTTCTGGTGGACGACGGTTATTGTCCTGATCTTCATACCAACGATCCGCTTCTGCTTCATTATCTGCATACTGTTTCTTGAATACATCTGGGATGTACTTAAACATAAAGCGTTCACCGAGATTATTGGTAAGGATTCCACCTTCACCGCGAACGGATTCGGTAACTAAAATTCCGCGCACTGAAGGCGGCCAGACCATTCCTGTTGGGTGAAATTGCAAGAACTCCATATCGACAAGGTTTGCACCAGCTTTGAGAGCAAGTGCATGTCCGTCGCCGGTACCTTCCCATGAGTTAGAGGTAATTTTAAATGTCTTTCCAACGCCACCTGTCGCAATAACGACTGCTGGCGCTTCAAAGAGCACTTCTGAACCAGATTCGCGCCAGTAGCCATATGCACCAGCGATTGTGCCATTCTCTTTCAAAATTTCAGTAATTGTGCATTCTGCAAAGACCTTGATCTTTGATTCCATATCGCCGAATTCACGACCATCTGCCTGTTGCAACGCGACAATCTTCTGCTGCATTGTGCGAATAAGTTCTAGTCCCGTGCGATCGCCCACGTGGGCAAGGCGTGGATATTCGTGTCCACCAAAGTTACGTTGTGAAATCTTTCCTTCTTTAGTGCGATCAAAGAGCGCGCCCCATGTCTCTAGCTCCCAGATGCGATCTGGCGCTTCCTTGGCGTGAAGTTCTGCCATGCGGTAATGATTCAGGAATTTTCCACCGCGCATCGTGTCGCGGAAGTGGACCATCCAATTGTCTTTGTCATTGACGTTACCCATCGATGCAGCAGCGCCACCTTCTGCCATAACAGTATGGGCCTTACCGAAGAGTGATTTACAGATGATTGCAACGCTTAAGCCCGATTCGCGCGCTTCAACAGCTGCGCGAAGTCCTGCTCCACCTGCACCAATTACTAGTACGTCGTACTTATGTTTTTCAAGAGTCATCAGCGGCAACCTTTAGAAGAAGTAGAAATTGGTAATGGCGCCAGTGGCAACCGCGCGGACATAGATATCGGCAAATGCAACACCGAAGAGTGAGACCCACGCAAATTGCTGGTGGTAATGGTTAAGCGCTGAAGCTTGAGTCCATAGCTTGTAGCGAATTGGATGCTTCGAGAAATGCTTTAAACGTCCACCGAGTGTGTGGCGACATGTGTGGCATGAAGCTGAGTAACCCCACAACAAAGTTGCATTGGCAACAAGAACGAGTGAACCAACACTCATATGTCCCCACTGTCCATCAGCGTTTTTAAATGCGAGGACTGCATCGACAGTAAGTAAGGTGTTAAAAACCAAACCTGCATAGAAGAACCAACGGTGCGCATTTTGAAAGATGAGAGGGAAGCGAGTTTCACCTGTGTACTTCTCATGTGGTTCTGCAACACCGCAAGCAGGTGGAGACAGCCAGAATGAACGGTAGTACGCCTTGCGGTAGTAATAGCAGGTCATGCGGAAACCAAGTGGAAAGATCAAGATAAATAGCGCTGGAGAAATTACTAATCCGAAGATTGCAATTGTGCCGATCGGAGTTCCAAGAAGTGAGGCACCCTCAACGCATGCTGTCGAAAGACATGGTGAATAGAAAGGAGAGATTAAGGGTTCTATGAAGTAGTTGGCATTTTCAAAGGCGCGAAAGGTTGCGTAGATAATGAAGGAAATCAATACTGCAAATGTAATCAGCGGTTCAATCCACCACTTATCAGTGCGAAGCGTGCGCTCTTTGATTTTGGCGCGTGTTGGAGAAAAAACTCCGGACATATCTGCTCTCCTCATATCCCCAATTGCTAATGAGAGAAGTGTGCGCTCACAAGCGCAAAGTCGCTAGGCGGTAGCCCCCATATAGCTTATGAAGTCAGCCACAAGATGAGGCACAAATGCGAAACCCGCCTCCGAATTCAGAGACGGGCTTTGCTATCAGCGCGGAGGACGTGGGATTTGAACCCACGAAGGTTTCCCTTGCCGGTTTTCAAGACCGGTGCACTCGGCCGCTATGCGAGTCCTCCGCGGGAAAGATTACCCGAAATCGGCTGCTTGGAAAAATCGTTCAAGGATTTACGCTGAAGAATTACTCTGGGAGTGCTAGTAATTCTTCAATGATGATTGCAACACCATCTTCTTCACATGCACCTGCAACACCAGTTGCATATTTTCGAGCGTCAGGATGACCATCTGACATCGCAAATGATCGGCCACACCATTCAAGCATGGAGAAATCATTTGGATTATCACCAAATGAAACGCAATCTGCCGCATCAATTCCATGGCGAGCTGCCATCTTTGCCAAAGTCATTCCTTTTGAGACACCGAGTGCGGATATTTCGAGAAGCGAATCATGTGGATTGGAATGCGTGACAGTGACAATTCCATCAAGTTCGCGCAAAGCAATCTCAAGCATTTCATCGGAAGAGAGTTCTTGTTGTGAACAGCGAGCTAATACTTTTAGTGAAGGCGCAGTAATTACATCTTCAATGAGATCAACGCCCACATTATCTAGGCCCACGTCCCAGCGAGGAATATAAATTTTTTCACGATGGAAGTAGCTATGTGATTCGATAGCGAATGAAATTTGCGGAATTGCTGCGCGAAGTCGTTTGATAGTCTCTAATTGTGCATCAACTGGCATCAGCCATTGCTCAAGGACTTTATCGTTATGAAGGTCATACAACATCGCACCGTTGCCACAGATTGCTCCGCCGATTCCAAATGCTTCTTTAATCTCAGGCATCCACCGTGGTGGGCGACCTGTAACAAAGTAAATTTCTATACCCATGGAATGAGCTTTACGGAATGCATCAATAGTACGTCGGGTGATATCTCCGTAGTGCGCAACGATTGTGCCGTCGAGATCTGAAGCTATTAACTTGGGGCGACGCTCAAAATGTTGGTGGGCGCTCACACAAGCTCAAATTTCTTCATTCCAAGGAATGGTTGAAGAGCTACAGGAACATTGACTGTTCCATCTGCATTCTGATGATTCTCTAGAATCGCAACAATCATGCGAGGAATCGCAACAAGAGTTCCGTTAAGCGTTGCAATCGCTTTGGTGCCTTCTGCGTCCTTGTAGCGAATATTTAGGCGCCGAGCCTGGAATTCTGTGCAGTTAGAGGTACTTGTGACTTCGCGATAGGCACCTTGTGTTGGAACCCATGCTTCGATATCAAATTTACGTGTAGCAGATGAACCAAGATCGCCAGATGCAACATCGATAACACGGAATGGAATCTCCATTGCATTGAGGAAATCTTTCTCCCATTGTAGCAAGTGCAAATGTTCAGCCTTGGCATCTTCTGGTTTGCAGAAGGTAAACATTTCTACTTTATCGAATTGGTGGACGCGAATGATTCCGCGGGTGTCCTTGCCATATGTACCTGCCTCGCGGCGAAAACATGTTGAGTAACCGGCGTAGCGAAGTGGCAACTTATCTTCAGGCAAAATTTCATCCATATGCATCGCAGCAAGTGGAACTTCAGATGTGCCAACGAGATAGACATCATCTTTTTCAATGCGGTACACATTTTCCGCAGCTTGGCCAAGGAATCCTGTACCTTCCATTGCAGCCGGATTTACCAGTACAGGTGGAATGACTGGTGAGAAACCATTTTTTAGTGCGCTTTGGATTGCGTAATTGACGAGTGCAAATTCAAGAAGTGCTCCAACACCAGTTAAATAATATGAACGAGATCCGGCCACCTTCGCACCACGTTCGGTATCGATTGCGCCAAGCAGCTTTCCGAGCTCGACATGGTCTTTAGGTTCAAATCCATCTTTAGCAAAATCACGAGGAGTTCCTACATGTTCGATCGTAACGAAATCTTCTTCGCCACCGATAGGCGCATCTGTATCAAGTAAATTCGAGAGCTGCAGAATTAACTGCTTCGCCTGCTCTTCAATCTCTGAACGCTTAGCATCTGCAGCCTTTACCTTATCTGCAAGCTCTTTTGCATTAGATAAAAGCGCTGCCTTTTCATCACCCTTTGCTGCTCCTACGCTCTTAGAAAGTACATTCTGTTCTTGGCGCAGGGTTTCAAATTCGGTCAGTGCTTTACGTTTGATTTCATCGATCGCAATGATCTGATCGACTAACTCAACGTTTTCACCGCGACCCTTTTGAGAAGCGCGGACGACATCAGGGTGCTCGCGCAGGAACTTGATATCAATCATGGGCGCACCTCTCGTGGATAAGAACCTAAGAATCTAATGTCATCGCATATCTCGCGGAGCTCTTCAACGGACTTTCCGACGGAAGCGTCGTTGATATGGCCTTCGACATCAATAATGAAATGGTAGTGACCAAGTTCGCGACCTGTTGGACGTGACTGGATAAATGTCAGGTTAACTTCATGTTTTGCAAAGACTTGGAGGATTTCAAGGAGCGCACCCGCATGGTCGATATCGATAAAGACAGCCATTGAGGTGCGGTCGTAGCCCGTTGGTTCTGGCATCCAGCCCGGCTTTTGAGCACAGATAAAACGTGTGACAGCGGCTTCGTTATCGCCAATATTGTCCTGCAGAATTTCCAAACCAAAATGCGCAGCTGCGGCACTTGATGCAATGGCGGCATCGAGTTCGCCTCTACTGACACTCTCTGCTGCAGCAGATGTTGAGCTCGTTGGAACAATCTCTGCATGCGGGTAGTGCTTCGCAATATATTCGCGACACTGTGATTCTGCATGCGGGTGCGTTCCGATGCGCTTAATTGATGTTGCACCGGGCTTTGCCATAATCGCAAAGGTGACAGCAAGAGTTACTTCACAAGCGATTGTTAGAGGGTCGCCCGTTGCAAGTTCATCGAGTGTTCGGGCAACAACGCCTTCGACAGAATTTTCGATTGGGACAAGTGCAAACTGCGCATCGCCTTTTCGCACTGCATCGAGTGCTGCGGTGACATTTGCATAGGGAATAAGAACATCGGAATCACATGTAATCTTCTTAAGAGCAGCTTCTGTAAATGTGCCAACTGGCCCTAAATAGGCGAATCTTTGGCTTTCGGCGGCGCTCACTGGTTAAGGATACCTGAGTACCTCGCGTGCATGTGCCGGCTTATTTGTGATGAGAATATCAACGCCTACCTTCGCACATAATTTGATATCTGCATCATCATCGACAGTCCAGACGTTGAGCGAGCGCCCAAGCTCTTTGATTCGCTGGGCACGAATTGGCTCTTCTCTTAACTCATTGATTCCTGGGCCAATTGTTTTCGCAGATGAGAACTTTGCTTGAAACCACGGTGTGTTCTTATGCATTAGGAAAGTTGTGGCGATCGTGCGATCGAGTCTCTTCATCTTCTCAATTCCAAGCCAACTAAAGGACATCACTGAAACATCTATCTTTTCAATACCTTTAGTTGTGTGCAGCTTTTCGACAACAACTTCTTCAATTCGATTACCAGATAGAACCGGGTGCTTTGTCTCGATTAAGACGCCCTTTTTCTTTTTCACAGCAAAGGTGAGGAATTCATCGAGGGTGAGGATCTGTGGGTAAGCACGCGATACCTCTTTATATGTCATCTCTGCAATCAACCCTGGGTTGGCCGCGCGTGCAAGCATCGTTGCGTTATGCCAGAGAACTGGAACTTCATCTTTGGTTAAACGAACATCGCATTCAAAGCCATCGGCACCTTGGGCAACTGCGCCTTCATAGGCCGCGAGGGTGAGCTCTGGAAAATCAGCGCTGGCACCGCGGTGGGCATAGATAAGCATGAGACCGAGAGTAGCAAAGAGATTAGGCTTACCCACATGAGCCAGCTCTACTTCGCAACATCTGCGCGTTCTGCAGTTGGCCTGGTGCGAAGTGGCAATGAAGATAGTGGCCTTCTTTCACCTCACCTAGTTGCAGTCGCAGATGGAATGGGTGGACACGCAGCTGGTGAAGTTGCATCAAAGATTGCAATTACCTCGCTATCAGATCTATCTCATATATTTGCAGCACCAGATATTGATGCCGAATCAGCCGACGATATTTATCTCAACTCAATTCATTCGATTGATGCAGATATCAAAGCGGCAGTTGCAGATAATCCAGAATTAACTGGCATGGGCACAACGCTGACTTCGCTCTTTTTGCGCGGTGACAAAGTTGCCTTGCTTCATATTGGTGATTCACGTGCCTATCGGTTGCGCGGCAATTCACTCGACCAGCTCAGCGTTGATCACACAGTCATTCAAGAACTTCTGAATCAAGGCACAATTACCGAGGCAGATATTGCAACTCACCCCCAGAGATCGGTCCTAACCCAAGTGTTGATAGGCGAGGGAAATATCGAACTTCCGCTGCCAATATTCGAAGGAAAAATTAAGGATCGCTATCTAGTATGCAGCGATGGGCTTAGCTCTGTTCTTACGGATAAAGAGATCAAATCGTTGATGAAAGGCAAAGATCGAGATGCGGTTGTGACTGCGCTAATCGATGCAACATATATCAATGGTGCACCCGATAATGTGACAATCGTAATTGCAGATTTAGTGGAAGAGCCACAACCTGAAAATATTGAGAAGATTGGAGCAGCACAGTGATGAACTCATTGCTAGGTGGGCGCTATCTTCTTGGTGAAATGATCGGTACGGGAGGAATGGCTGATGTCTATATTGCTCAAGATCAACGTTTATCTCGCGAAGTGGCAATAAAAATTCTTCGTAGTGATCTTGCAAAAGATCCTGCATTCGTCTCACGTTTTCGCAAGGAAGCTAAAGCTGCTGCTGGACTTAATCACCCAGCAATTGTTGCTGTCTACGATTCTGGCGAAGAACCTGCGCCATACATTGTGATGGAGCTCGTATCGGGCCACACATTGCGCCAGATTGTTTATAGTGGAGAAAAACTTCCACTTAATCGTGCACTTGAAATTGCTGAAGGGATTCTTACCGGTCTTGAATATTCACATGCGCGCCACATCGTGCACCGCGATATCAAACCTGCGAATGTCATGATTACTGATAAGGGCGACGTTAAAGTGATGGACTTTGGTATCGCGCGCGCCATGGATGATTTAGGCGCAACTCTGACAAGTACATGGAACGTTGTCGGCACGGCGCAATATCTCTCACCCGAACAAGCTATTGGCGAACCAGCAGATTCACGAAGTGATATTTACTCCACCAGTTGTCTGCTCTTTGAACTTCTTACAGGGCAACCACCATTCACAGGAGAAACACCTGTATCGATTGCGCTCCAACATGCTTCAAATATCGCACCCCTTGTGCGCACAATTAAGAGTGATTTGCCTGAAGGAATCGAAACAGTGTTAGCAGTTGCACTCTCTAAGAAGCCAGAAGATCGTTATCAGAGTGCGCAAGCAATGCTCGATGACATTACAAAGGTCCGCGCAGGTGAAGTTGTCACAACAAAGATTGCAAAGAAAGCATTCCTCACACGGCGTTCTGCACTTATCTTTGGTGGTTCATTTATAACTGCTATCGCCTTATCCATCACCGGTTTCATGCTCAGTGGCAACTCTTCAAGTAGCCAACCTGAAGTGCCCAATGTTGTTGGTTTGAGCGAGGATATGGCGCGTGCGCTGCTTGCAGATTATTCAGTCACGATTAAGCATGCTCACGATGGTGTAATTCCAAAAGATCGAGTTGCTAGCCAATTACCGCTTGCCACAACTCGGGCAAAGTCTGGATCCTCTGTAGTGCTTACCGTCTCTGACGGTCCTGGAGATGCAATCGTTCCTGACGGCTTAATTGGAATGTCTCTCATCGATGCGCGTTCTGCGCTGACATCAGTAGGTCTCTTAGTTTCCCAAACAATTGCTATGCCTTCAGATCAACCGCAAGGAACTGTCCTTGAAGTTAATCCGCCAGTGGGATCCGTTACCACTGCCGGAAGCGCTGTTGTTCTTACGATTGCCAGTGGTGAAGTTACTATCCCCAATTTAATTGGAATTGAATCAATCCAAGCTAAGACTTTATTGATTCAAGCGGGCTTTCTTATCAAAGAATTTAACGATTACGATTCAACACAACCACTTGGTGTTGTTATTCGACAAGCCCCTAATGCTGGAACAACGCAAACGATTGGTAAATCAGTAACGATTACGATTAATAAACAACCGTAATTCCAGACATTACAAATTAATGCGAGCTACCTAGGACTGGTGATAATCCAACTGCGCGTTTTGGTGCATCAAAATCTCCGCACTTAACCAACCAGTTGGCAAGCATCTGATGGCCATGTTCAGTCAAGACTGATTCAGGGTGGAACTGCACTCCTTCTATTGGCAGCGTCGTATGACGCAGTGACATCACAACACCAGATTCAGTCGCGCCAGTAACTTCAAGTACTGCAGGAACAGTGTCGCGCTCTACTGCAAGTGAGTGATAGCGAGTTGCAGTAAAAGGTGATGGAAGATTTACTAGAACGCCAGTTCCGTTGTGCATGACTTGTGAAGTCTTGCCGTGCAGCAATTCAGGGGCGCGAGATACAGTGGCACCGAATGCTTCACCAATTGCTTGATGGCCCAGACAGACTCCGAATAGTGGAATAGATTTTTCGGCACAGAACTTGATCATCGCGATGCTGACACCAGCTTTATCTGGAGTGCCAGGTCCTGGAGAAATAAGTACTCCGTCATAATTGGCAGCTTCGGTTGCGGCTACTTCATCATTGCGAACCACAGTGCACTCCGCGCCTAATTGCTGCAGATACTGCACCAGATTGAAGACGAACGAGTCATAGTTGTCGATGACGAGGATTCGAGCCATGCCGTAATTGTGCTGTAACCTAGGCCCCATGCCAAAGTCGAAATTGCGTAAAAAGGTTCAGGAGCAGCACGCTCACGAAGAACAGCACCACATCGAAGAAGAATCACCTCTTCTTGAGTCACCATCGTGGCTCGCACCAGTGATGGTTGCTAACTTCCTTATTGGCTTACTCTGGATCGTCATTTTCTACATCAGCCAGACTGCATACCCAATCCCAGGTATCGGCGCATGGAACATGATTATTGGATTTAGCTTTATCGCGGTTGGGTTCTCGCTCGCAACTAAGTGGCGTTAAAGAACTTACAGCCTAAGGTCTACATATATGGGAAAGAATGTAAAGCGCCAGTTCCCAAAACCATCAGAGCTCGCACCTCTCCTGAAATTTTCGCTTCCCACTCTTCGCCGCAAGAAGCGTCGCCTAGAGCAGGCGTACACAATCTGGGATCTGCGCGATATCGCTAAGAAGCGCACACCAAAAGGACCATTTGATTACACCGATGGATCTGCAGAGAGTGAAGTAAGTCTTGAACGAGCACGTCAGGCATTTCGCGATCTTGAATTTATTCCTAGCATTCTGAAAGATGTCTCAACTGCAGATTTAACGCGAATATCTCTTGGTGAAACCTTTGCAATGCCAGTAGGTATTGCTCCGACTGGGTTTACCCGCATGATGCAAACTGAAGGTGAAATCGCTGGAGCGCGTGCCGCTGAAAAATTCGGAATTCCATTCACTCTCTCAACTCTTGGAACAAGCACAATTGAAGATGTTGTGGCAGCAGCACCTGATGGGCGTAACTGGTTCCAGCTATATATGTGGAAAGACCGCGAAGGAAGTATGGCTCTTGTCGAACGCGCAAAGCGTGCAGGAGTTAAGAATTTAATGCTCACCGTCGATGTTCCGGCCGCAGGTCAACGTATCCGTGATTATCGCAATGGACTCACTGTTCCTCCACGTTTAACTGCCGGTACAGTCATCAACGCAATCCCAAGACCAGCGTGGTGGATCAACTTCCTTACAACGCCTTCTATCGAATTTGCTTCGATGAAGAATTGGGAAGGCACGGTCGGCGAACTACTTGATTACATGTTTGATCCGACGATGACGTGGGAAGATCTCACATGGATTCGTAAGCAATGGGATGGCACGTTAACTGTTAAGGGAATTCAAAATCTTGAGGATGCCAAGAAGGCTGCAGAGCTAGGCGCAGATGCAATTTTGCTATCCAATCACGGTGGTCGCCAGCTAGATCGCGCTCCAGTCATGCTGCACCTATTGTCAGATATTAAGAAGGAATTTAAGAAAGATTACGAAATACATATTGATACCGGAATCATGCATGGCGCTGATGTCCTTGCAGCCGTTGCACTGGGCGCACAATTTACTTATGTAGGACGCGCATACTTATACGGGCTTATGGCCGGTGGTCAGGATGGTGTAGAACGTGCGCTAGAGATCATGCGCACGCAGATGGTGCGAAATATGAAGTTGCTAGGCGTTAATTCCTTAGACGAATTAACACCGAAGCACGTGCGCTGCCTAAACCGGAAATAACGATTACCCTAGCGTTCATGAAGTTAGCGCTAGCCACCCTCTCCTACCTGATTACAGTTTTTGCCCTCGTTCTCTTAACTATTCGAGTACGCCAATTAATTGCAATCTTTAAGAAGCAACAGCCTGACCCAACGCGCAATAATGACAAATCTGCACGCTTTAACAATATGCTCAAAGAAGTTCTGGGCCACACCAAGATGCTCAACTTCACCGCCACGGGAATTGCGCACTGGTTTGTCATGATTGGTTTTGGTGCACTCGCTGGAACACTTATTACTGCATATGGCCAAGTTATCAATCCAAATTTTGCGCTTCCTCTCATTGGCCACTTCGTCGGATACGAACTCTTTGCTGAAGCAATCGCAGCCTTAACTGGTGTCAGTATTGTTACCTTGATTGGAATTCGCCAAGTAACACGTTTTCGTATGCTCAACCGTTTTAGTGGTTCTGGAATGGGCAAGGCGTATTATGTTGAAGCAACAATTCTTGCAATCGTCTTCTGTGTAATCGCACTTCGTGGGTTAGAAGGTGCTCTTGCGGATGAAACTACTTGGAACTGGCATTATGCAATTTCATGGCCCGCTGTTCTTGTGTTCCAATCACTGTCAAAAGCTTCCCTTGAAAAAACAATTGAAATTGTTGCCACAATTAAAATTGTCGTATCAATGGCCTGGTTCATAGTGATTGCACAAAACTTCACCATGGGTATTGCATGGCATCGCTTCTTGGCATTCTTTAATATCTATTACAAGCGCAATATTGATAAGCCGGCGCTCGGTGCACTCCCTGAAATGCTTTCAAAGGGCAAGCCGGTTAACTTCGAAGATCCCGCAGAAGATGATGTCTTCGGTCTTGGTACACGCGGTGATATTTCGTGGAAGGGCTTGCTGGATATGACCAGCTGCACCGAATGTGGTCGCTGCCAATCGCAATGTCCTGCATGGCATACGGATAAACCACTATCTCCAAAACTTTTGATTATGGCTATGCGCGATCACGCGATGGCAAAAGTTGTTGACACCGAAAACCTTGTTGGTGAAAACGCACCTATCGATCTCGATGTCCTGTGGTCCTGCACATCATGCGGTGCCTGCGTTGAAGAGTGCCCAGTAGATATCGAACATGTAGATCACATCGTTAATATGCGTCGTTTCCAAGTCCTGGTCGAATCAGAATTTCCCACTGAACTCGGTGGAACATTCCGTAATCTTGAGAAAGCTGGCAACCCATGGGGTGCTAATAAGCAAGATCGCGAAGGATGGATTGCAGAATGTGACTTCCCTGTTCGCGTAGTGAGCGGAGAACTTCCTGAAGAAGTTGAATATCTCTTCTGGGTTGGTTGTGCGGGCGCTTATGAAGAACGTGCGAAGAAGACAACAAAGGCAGTTGCTGAATTGCTCCATATGGCTGGTGTGAACTTTGCGGTTCTAGGTAAGCGCGAGACATGCACCGGAGATCCGGCACGTCGTTCTGGAAATGAATTCCTCTACCAAATTCTTGCGGCAGAAAATATTGAAACTTTTAAAGAGACATTCGGAAATCGCGGAGTAAAGAAAGTTGTCGTAACTTGCCCTCACTGCTTCACAACAATTGGCAAGGATTACGCGCAGAGTGGTTATGAGCTGCAGATGCTTCACCATACACAATTATTGAACACTCTTATTAAAGAAGGCCGCCTCAAGCCAAGTCCACATAAGTCAGATAAAAAACTTACGTATCATGACCCTTGCTATCTCGGCCGCCACAACCAAATCTATGCACCACCACGCGAACTACTAGAAGCAAGCGGTTGCGATGTCGAAGAGATGCCACGAAATAAAGAACGGTCATTCTGCTGCGGCGGTGGTGGTGGGCGCATGTGGATGGAAGAGAAGATCGGCACACGAATCAACCTCGATCGCGTCGATGAAGCTATCGATACTGGCGCGCAAGAAGTTGCAGTCGCATGTCCGTTCTGTCGCATCATGGTGGGCGACGGCATGGTGGCGCGTCAATCAGACGTCGAAGTTTTTGATGTTGCGCAAATTTTACTTAGGAACGTGAAGAGCTAAGCAAAACTTTTGTAACAGCTGCGCCGGTTAAGAGGCCGCCGAGATGGGCATGCCAATCAACGCCACCGATAGTGAAGCCCAGCACGAAGTTGAGAACAATGATGACGTATGTACTCTTTACTTCTGCACCAATCCTGCGACCAATGATGATCCATGCGCCAAAGAGGCCGAAGACCGCACCTGATGCGCCGATTGAGTAACCATTATAACCAAGGAACATCGCTGATGTTAGTGATGCGCCGATGAGAGATACGAAGAAGATAGCCAAAAACTTTGCGCGGCCTATAAATTTTTCAACTGGCGAACCAAGTGAGTGTAGCGCAATCATATTGAAAGCTAAGTGAATAGGAAGTGCACTTGAGTTATCGTGAATGAGAGCAACTGTTACGAGGCGATACCACTCGTTGGTGACTTTAAGAATATCTGTACCATATAAAGCAAAGGTTCCGATAATCCCTGAGTCAAAGAGTTCCCATAAGTAAAAGGCACAGATAACAGTGATCAGCGAAAGTACTGCTGAACGCTGCTTCATACCTTGCATCTTTTAAGCGATAGTGACGCTATTGATGATAATCGGTGTAACAGGTTTATCTTGGCCAACTGTAGGTGTTGCACCGATTGTGTCGATAACAGCTTGTGACGCAGCATCTTTCACTTCACCGAAGATTGTGTGCTTGCGGTTAAGCCATGTTGTTGGAGCAACAGTGATGAAGAACTGTGAACCATTTGTTCCAGGTCCTGAATTGGCCATTGCAAGGATGTATGGGCGATCGAATTGAAGTTCGCCGTGGAATTCATCTGCGAATTGAAAACCAGGTCCACCAAATCCTTGACCGAGTGGATCTCCACCTTGAATCATGAAGCCACTAATTACGCGGTGAAAGACTGTTCCATCATAAAGATTCTCATTTGATTTCTTACCTGTGCGTGGATCTGTCCACTCCTTTACACCTGTAGCAAGACCAACGAAGTTTTCAACTGTCTTTGGTGCGTGATTAGGAAAGAGCTCGATGACGATATCGCCAAGAGTTGTGTGGAGAGTTGCTGTTGATGACATGAGTTTCTCTTTCTGACTGAGGTTTCGATGCGAAAGATGGTGCTTACGTGGAGACCAGGGGAATCGAACCCCTAACCTCTGCCTTGCAAAGGCAGCGCTCTACCAATTGAGCTAGGTCCCCGTATCAGAACGGGTGGGCCCAGGTGGACTTGAACCACCGACCTCTTCCTTATCAGGGAAGCGCTCTAACCAGGCTGAGCTATGGGCCCGCAAACGAACTTTCGTGCGTGTGCAGAAGCGCAAGGTTACTTGAAATTCATCAAGTAGCCAAAACGGCTATGCCATAACTACAGGCGTGAACCCTACTACTTTTGCGTCGAAATCTCATCTTCGCTGTTGCAGGTCACAGATAACAGGGTCGTACCTTCATCGAGGTTTACAAGGCGTACACCCATTGAATCGCGGCCTGTTTGGCGGACTTCAGCAGCTGGGGTGCGCATGACAGTTCCAGCAGATGTGATTGCCAAAATTTCATCACTATCAACTAATACCAAAGCAGAGACAAGTGTTCCGCGAGATTCTTCATCAATCTTTGCAGCCTTAATTCCGATTCCACCGCGACCTTGTAAACGATATTCATCGATTGGAGTCTTCTTGCCGTAACCACCATCGGTTGCAGTAAAGACAAATGCACCAACAGATGTTGCCGCCTCAACGCGAGACATTGTCAGAAGTTCATCGCCTGCACGGAATTTCATTCCAATAACACCTGAAGTAGATCGGCCCATTGAACGCAACGATTCATCATCTGTCGTAAATCGAAGTGACATTGCTTTCTTAGAGACCAGTAACAACTCATCGCCATTACGAACAAGAGATGCGGAGACCACTTCATCGCCTGGTTTGAGTGAAATTGCAATCAAGCCACCTGTACGGGGTGAATCGTATTCACGCAGTGGTGTCTTCTTTACGAGCCCATTCCTTGTCGCAAGAACCAGGAATGGTGCCGCGTTATAATCTTTAAATGAAAGTACTTGTGCGATTTGTTCCTCGGGCTTAAATGCCATCAGGTTTGCAACATGTTGTCCACGTGCATCGCGGCCAGCATCAGGAAGCTCGTGCACCTTTGCGCGATAAACGCGACCTTGGTTGGTAAAGAACAGTAGCCAGTCATGGGTTGAGGCCACAAAGAAATGATTCACAACGTCATCTTGCTTAAGCGCTGCACCCTTTACCCCGCGGCCACCGCGACGCTGAGACTTATAGAGATCAGCACTTGTGCGTTTGGAATATCCACCCCGGGTAATGGTCACAACTGCATCATGATCTGGAATCAGATCCTCTGCAGAGAAGTCACCTTCACTTGCAACCAGTTGGCTGCGACGTTCATCGCCATACTTTGTAATCAAATCCGCAAGCTCTGTCTTGATAATTTCGCGCTGCTTAGCTTCAGAGGCCAAGATCGTATTGAGTTCAACGATGTCGGCCATTAAGCCTTCATATTCATCGTTAATCTTCTGACGTTCCAGAGCTGCAATACGGCGCAGCTGCATATCTAAAATTGCATTTGCTTGAATCTCATCAACATCGAGCAACTTCATCAAACCTGTGCGGGCTTCCTCCGGTGTATTTGATGCACGGATTAAGGCAATGACAGCATCGAGTGCATCAAGGGCTTTGAGATATCCCTTAAGAATGTGTGTGCGCTTCTCTTTTTCAACAAGCCGGAACTTGGTGCGACGAATAATGACTTCAACTTGGTGCTCTATGTAGTACTTAATAAATTCATCCAGGCGCAATGTGCGTGGTACTCCGTCGACAAGGGCCAACATATTTGCACCAAAAGTATCTTGCAGTTGCGTCTGCTTATAAAGGTTATTAAGTATTACCTTTGGGATTGCAGATGACTGCAAGACAATCACAAGGCGCTGACCCAGACGTTCGTTTCCTTCATCGCGAACGTCTGCGATTCCCTTGATTTTGCCATCTTTAACAAGCTCTGCAATCTTCAAAGCCAAATTATCTGGGTTTACTTGGTATGGAAGTTCAGTGACAACTAAACATGTGCGTTTATTAATCTCTTCAACGTTAACAACTGCGCGCATCGTGATAGATCCGCGTCCGGTGCGATAGGCATCTTCAATACCGCCACGACCAACAATGAGCGCCTTTGTTGGGAAATCTGGCCCTTTAACGATGGTGAGCATGTGGTTGAGCAAATCAGGAGACGCCATCTCAGGATGTTCGAGCGCATAGATAACTGCTTCACCAATTTCGCGAAGGTTGTGTGGCGGAATATTTGTTGCCATACCAACTGCTATACCTGCGGAACCATTGACAAGTAAGTTTGGAAAACGCGATGGTAATACATCGGGCTCTTGCGAACGACCGTCGTAGTTAGGTGAGAAGTTGACGGTATCTTCATCGATATCGCGCATCATCTCCATGGCAATGGGTGCTAAACGCGCTTCTGTATAACGCATTGCAGCAGCTGGATCATTGCCAGGAGAACCGAAGTTGCCATTGCCATCGACCAACGGATAACGAAGTGACCACGGCTGCGCTAAACGAACAACGGTGTCATAGATCGCGGTGTCACCATGTGGGTGGTAATTACCCATGACGTCACCAACGATACGTGAAGATTTATAGTAACCCTTATCCGGACGATAACCAGCGTCATACATTGCATAGAGAACGCGGCGGTGCACTGGCTTAAGACCATCGCGCACATCGGGAAGCGCTCGACCGACGATAACTGACATCGCATAATCAAGATAGCTTCGCGCCATTTCAACTTGAAGGTCGACCTTTTCAATACGGTCGTAGGTGACTTCCTCTGGGGTTGTATCATCAATTGCCATTAGATATCCAAGAACCTTACGTCTTTAGCGTTACGTTGAATAAATGCGCGACGTTGTTCGACATCTTCACCCATGAGTACTGAGAACAAATCATCGGCAGCAGCCGCATCATCGAGAGTTACTTGAATCAGAACGCGATGTTCTGGGTCCATTGTGGTATCCCACAACTCTTTGGCAGGCATCTCACCAAGGCCCTTAAAGCGCTGAATACCATCGTCTTTAGGAAGGCGCTTGCCAGCATCGAGGCCAATCTTGATCATGCCATCGCGCTCTCTATCGCTAAATGCATATTCGACAGGATCTTTTCCACCCCACTTCAATTTATATAACGGAGGTTGTGCAAGATAGACAAAGCCATTTTCAATCAGTGGGCGCATAAAGCGGAATAACAAAGTAAGAAGCAAGGTGCGAATATGTTGACCATCGACGTCAGCATCTGCCATCAAAATAATCTTGTGGTAGCGAAGCTTTGCAATATCGAAATCATCGTGAACACCTGTGCCGAGGGCGGTAATCAGCGCCTGTACTTCGTTATTTTGCAGCACACGATCGATACGCGCTTTTTCAACATTAAGAATCTTTCCACGAATTGGTAGAACAGCTTGGTTACGTGAATCGCGTCCACCCTTTGTAGAACCACCTGCAGAGTCACCTTCGACAATGTAGAGCTCACACTTTGCAGGATCAGTCCACTGACAATCAGCTAATTTGCCGGGCATTCCGCGGCCTTCAAGCAGACCTTTTCTATTTCGTGCTAAGTCGCGTGCCTTGCGTGCTGCAACGCGAGCAGATGCAGCATCGATTGATTTACGGATAATGTCCTTACCCTCTTGAGGATTTTGTTCAAACCAATGCGTCAAATGTTCGTTGACAACTTTTTGTGTGAAGGACTTCGCCTCAGTGTTACCCAGCTTTGTCTTTGTCTGACCCTCAAATTGTGGCTCACCCAGTTTGATTGAAACAATCGCGGTAAGACCTTCGCGGACATCATCTCCTGTGAGGCGATCTTCTTTTTTGCGAATGAGACCTTGTTCTTCGGCGAACTTATTAACGACGGTAGTGAGTGCTGTACGGAAGCCTTCTTCGTGTGTTCCACCTTCGTGGGTGTGAATAGTGTTAGCAAAGGTATAAACGGATTCAGAGAAACCATTATTCCACTGCATAGAAACTTCGATTGATAGGCGAGACTTCTTATCTTCGGCAGCAAGTGCGATGACTGACTTATGTAGCTCACCACGGGTTGAATTCAGGTGCTTAACAAAGTCCGTGATTCCACCTTGATACTGGTAGCGCACAGTAAGTTGTTTGCCTTTTTCATCAACATGACCACCACGCATATCGGTCAGAGATAAAATAAGACCACGGTTAAGAAATGCCATCTCGCGAAAACGGGTGGAGAGAACTTCAAAGGAGAAATCAGTGGTTTCAAAGATTTCTTCTGATGGCCAAAATTGAATCGTTGTCCCAGTCTCAGTCGTTGCCTCACCCTTTGCCACCGGCGCTGTCGGAACACCTAGTTGATAATTTTGTGACCAGATAAATCCATCGCGCTTTACAGTTGCGGAAAGATTTGACGACAAGGCATTGACAACAGATGAACCAACGCCGTGCAATCCACCCGATACTGAGTAACCACCATCGCCGAACTTTCCTCCAGCGTGCAAAACTGTAAGAACAACCTCAAGAGCTGGTTTCTTCTCAATCGGGTGAATATCAAC
>JBBAMS010000017.1:0-3199 GCA_040402415.1 Candidatus Planktophila sp.
GGGAAGAGAATACGGAAATTTCGATGGCGAAATGAACGCCAGTTGCCTTTCTTATCGGCCTTAATTCGCATTACTCTTCTCTTATGTCTGGAAGTAATTCAAATATTAAATCAGCCGTTACTCTAATCGCTATCGGCTCTATCTGCTGGCTTGCAGCAGGTGTCGTAGCAATTGCAGCAGGTGCACAGTCGAAAATCATTTGGACATGTGTACTAGGCGCAGTATTAGGTGCGTTGGGTATTCGTTACACAATACGGCGCTCACGCCGCAGCGGTATTTAATTCATTGGCCTAAGCCATCTGAATTTGACGGGCTAGTTAAGCCTCCAGCTGAGAGGCGATTCCACGCAATACGCGGCCAAGGCGCTCGGCTTCAGCACCTGATGGATGGCGTCCTTGACGAAGTCCATTTCCAACACGATCTAAGATTTTGATGGTGTCTTCAATCATCGCTGCAAGATCATCACTGTTAACGCGTGAATTTTCGGCAAGAGAAACTGGCGCATCAACGATATGCACTGACATCGCTTGTGGTCCCTTACGTGAATCAATCACAGAGAACTCGAGTTTGGTGCCAGGCTTTACTGTTGAGACGCCTTCAGGGAGTGCAGAGGATGCGAGATAGACATCTTCGCCTTCATCGGATGCAATAAATCCAAAACCTTTTTCAAGGGAAAACCATTTAACTTTTCCTGTAGGCATTGCACTTACTCCTTACATTTGCGGTACTCGTTTAATCATGCGAGCCGGGGGGATTCGGACAGGGGGCTAATTTATCGCAGAAAGCAGTTGCCGTGCTACTGGGTTTTTAGGCGTAAACGGCTGTTACAGAGTCGCTTCACTATTCCTATTTGCTCGGCTTCACAAGGTCGCTTCGCTATGTGCGCCGCAGCCGTGGTCGACGGAAACTACGCGTGCATCATCAGGTGCAATCGCATTTGCGCAGACACCAAATGATGATCGCAGTGAGCCAGCGATAGGAATAAAGAAACCGCACGATGAACATGGCTTTGGAGCTCCTTGTGCAAGCGGAGTGTTGGGTCCGCGATCGCCTGTATACCAACGCTTACTTGCTTGATCGCGACCTTCGATAGAGAGAACACGTGGGCGCATCAAACCTAAATCAAATACTTCAGTTGCATCTAAGCCTTCATCTTGTGCAAGTGCATTAATACCTGGAACTAAGCGAGTATCTTCGAGAACACTGGGAACAATGACGCCGGGTTGAATATCTTCAGGAAGAATACGTTCCATATATGGAATGTGATCTGGTGCAAGAAGTGAGTCAGGCCCTGGCAAGATCACCACATCGCAGATAGTTGGAGTTGCATCCTCATCAACTTTTGCAACAGTGATGCACCAGCGCCATCCGCGGTAACCATCGATGTTGGCAATAAATAAATATGTTGCTACGCGATTTTCATCATCGTAATTAACTGAGACAAAGTCACCGACCTGTGTCGCAAATTCCGCATCTGCCAAAGCGGCATCACGTGCAACAGTCTGTGCATCAAAAATCTCCATCTTCTAATCGTAAAGCAGAAGGCCCCCGAGACGTTAATCTCGAGGGCCCTCTGTAACTTTTTACGCGTGACTTAAAAGTCCATGTCTCCGCCACCTTGTGGCATTGCATTGCCCGACTTTGGTTCTGGCTTATCTGTAATGACAGCCTCTGTTGTAATAAACAACGCTGCGATTGATGCTGCATTCTGAAGTGCAGAACGTGTGACCTTAGCTGGATCGATGATGCCAGCTTTGATCATATCTACATACTCTCCCGTTGCAGCGTTCAGTCCAAAGCCTGCCTCTAGGTTACGAACCTTCTCGACAACAACTCCACCTTCAAGACCTGCGTTAATTGCAATCTGCTTGAGTGGCGCTTCAATTGATATTTCAACAATCTTTGCACCCGTTGCTTCATCGCCTTCGAGCTTAAGCTTCTTAAATGCAGCTGTTGCTGCCTGAAGAAGTGCCACGCCACCACCGGCGACGATTCCTTCTTCTACTGCAGCCTTGGCATTGCGCACTGCATCTTCGATGCGGTGCTTACGCTCTTTGAGTTCAACTTCTGTTGCAGCTCCCGCCTTAATGACAGCAACTCCTCCAGCAAGCTTGGCAAGGCGCTCTTGCAGCTTTTCCTTGTCGTAATCAGAATCTGAGTTTTCGATTTCGGTACGGATCTGTGTAACGCGGCCCTTAAGCTGCGCTTCATCTCCGAGACCCTCGATGATTGTTGTCTCTTCCTTCGAGATAACAACCTTGCGAGCGCGACCAAGAAGTTCCAGGCCAGCTGTTTCAAGCTTGAGGCCAACTTCATCAGAAATCACTGTGGCACCTGTCAGGATTGCAATGTCCTGCAGCATCGCCTTACGACGATCTCCAAAACCTGGCGCCTTTACAGCTGCTGATTTAAATGTTCCCTTGATCTTATTTACAACCAGAGTTGCAAGTGCTTCGCCTTCAATATCTTCAGCCAAAATTGCAAGTGGCTTACCAGATTGCATGACCTTCTCAAGGATTGGTACAAGCTCCTTGATATTTCCAATCTTGCTGCTGGTAATCAAGATGTAGGCATCTTCTAGAACTGCTTCCATACGATCTGTATCAGTTACGAAATATGGTGACACATAGCCCTTATCAAAGCGCATACCTTCGGTGAGTTCGAGTTCGAGTCCAAATGTATTTGACTCTTCAACGGTGATAACGCCTTCTTTTCCGACCTTATCCATCGCTTCAGCGATCATCTCGCCGATAGTTGCATCTGCTGCAGAAATTGATGCAGTTGCCGCAATCTGTTCCTTTGAATCAACGCTCTTTGCCATTGCGCCGAGTTCGGTGACGATGGCATCTACAGCCTTTTCAATTCCGCGCTTAAGTGCCATTGGGTTTGACCCTGCTGCAACGTTGCGAAGTCCCTCGCGAACGAGTGCTTGAGCTAGAACAGTGGCAGTCGTTGTTCCATCGCCTGCGACATCATCTGTCTTCTTGGCAACTTCCTTAACGAGCTCTGCGCCGATTTTTTCCCATGGATCATCGAGTTCAATTTCCTTAGCGATCGAGACGCCATCGTTGGTAATAGTTGGTGCGCCCCACTTCTTCTCAAGTACGACGTTACGTCCGCGGGGCCCAAGGGTTACCTTGACTGCATCTGCGAGTACGTTCATTCCGCGCTCTAGACCGCGGCGGGCTTCTTCATTAAA
>JBBAMS010000017.1:3299-11311 GCA_040402415.1 Candidatus Planktophila sp.
GCAAAACGAAGGGATTTAGCGGGCAGTGCGGGCTTGCATGCGGGACTCGCGCAGACGGCGAAGGCGCTTGACCAACATCGGAGAGGCCTCGAGGGCATCGTCGCGATCGATGAGGTCATTGAGTAATTGGTAGTAGCGAGGGGCGGTGAGGTCGAAGAGCTCTTTAATAGCGGTCTCTTTGGCACCGGCAAAACGCCACCAATTACGTTCGAATTCGAGGATGCGCGTTTCCAGATCGGTCAATGAAGAACCTGCCGATTCATTGTTTTCTAACGCAGACATGTATTCAATCTTAGAATGGAGTCACACCAAAGTGTGGGATTTACGGGCAGCTTTCACAATATTGCGCAGCATCGTTGGAAAGATGAAGAAGTGAAATGGTGAAACTACATACCAGTAGAGCTGACCACCTAAACCGCGCGGTGCAAAGAGTGCATCTTGCGTCACAAAGGTGGATCCATCTTTTTCTATCAGTGAAAATTCCAGCCAGGCTTTTCCAGGCAGAATCATTTCGGCATAGAGGCGCAGTTTCTTTCCATGTTCTAACTCTTCTACTCGCCAGAAATCAACGCTATCGCCCACATGGAGATGTTCAGGATCGCGGCGACCACGACGCAGGCCAACGCCGCCGACCATACGATCGATTAAACCGCGCAGATACCAGAGCCATCCTGAACCGAACCAACCATGTTCTCCACCGATACCTTCGATCTGTTGCCAGATATTTTCTAATGGAACATCGGTTGTAATCTCGCGATGATCTTTGAGCATTAACTCACCAGCCCATTCGGGATCGCTCTGAGCTTTCTGCCAAGGTGCGGTGGGGTAGGCAGCATCAGACCAACGTGTATCAACATGGTTTTCTGCAACGCGAGTAAGTGCTAATTCAATTGCTTGTGAAACTGTAAGGAGGCCCTCTGGTGGAAGCGGAATAATCTCTGTGATGCTCTTGCGAGGGTCGGCAACGACTTCGCTGATCAGTGATTCAACAAGTGGGCGGGCAAGAGAAGTAGGCACTGGAGTCACAAAGCCAATCCATAAGCTGGAAAGCTTTGGCGTTAACACTGGAATCTGAATGATAATTCGTTCGCGCAGCCCAGAGAGTTTAGAGAATTTCTGCATCATGGCAGCGTAGGTAACAACTTCTGGGCCGCCGATATCGCAGATGCGATTTTGTGGTTTATCTAAATTGGCGGCGCTACGAAGGTAATAGAGAACATCTCGAATAGCGATTGGTTGCGTACGATTTGAGACCCATTTCGGTGTCGTCATAATCGGCAAGCGGTGGGTTAAGTGGCGCAGCATTTCAAAGGAGGCAGAGCCAGAACCAATAATGATGCCGGCGCGTAATTCAAGAACTGGGACTGATGTTGAAGCCAGGTTTGTTCCGGTATCCATACGTGAAGTCAGGTGTCTACTACGGTTCTCATCATTTGCTATTCCACCTAGGTAAATAATCTGCTTGACCATTGCGGCCGCTGCAGAATCTGCAAAGCGCTTAGCCATCTCAGCTTCAATGGTTTCAAAGTTGGTAGAAACGTTGATTGAATGCAGCAAGTAGTAAGCGGTATGAACGCCAGCCAGTGCTCGGTCGAGATCTTGCGAATTAGTTGCATTTCCTTGAATAATTTCCACTTTACTTGCCCATGGTTGTTGCGAAACTTTCTTAGCGTCGCGAACAAAAACGCGTACTTTTTTCCCATCTTGCACGAGATCTCGGACTAGTCGCCCACCGACATATCCCGATGCTCCGGTAACGAGATACAAGCGGTCCTCGGAGGGCATCTGGTGATTCTGCAAATCCATGTCTCTAAGCCTAGACTCACCTCATGGCAACGGCTACTCGACCTCGCGTTGTCATCCTGGGCGCCGGTTTCGGTGGCCTAGGGGCTGCAAAGGCTCTTGCTGGAAAGGCCGATGTCACAGTCGTTGACCGCCATAACTTCCAAACTTTCTTACCTCTTCTCTATCAGGTTTCAACTGCCGGCCTTGCCGCAGACCATGTTGTTCACCCAGTTCGTGGAGCTCTGCGCGATACCGGAGTTCAATTCCGTATGGGCTCACCGATCTCTGTCGACCATAAGAATAAAACGGTCAAGTTAGATTCATCAGAACTTCTTGAATTTGATCATCTCATCGTGGCGCTGGGTTCTTCCACAGCAGATTTCGGAGTTCCAGGAGTTACCGAGCACGGACTTGGCATGAAGAGCGTTCATGAAGCGATCTCTATTCGCACAGAGGTATTGCGACGTTTTGAAGATCTCTGTCGCTTTGAAGATGACACTCGTTTATCAATCGTAGTTGTCGGAGGCGGACCCACAGGTGTTGAAATGGCTGGCGCACTTGCCGAGCTAAAGCGCGGGCCACTCAAGAACGATCTGGCGCATGCGGCAGACCATATGGATATTTACTTGATCGAAGCAGGACCGCGAATCTTGCCAATGTTTAGTGAGAAGTTATCTGCGCGTGCAGAATCTGACCTCCATAAGTTAGGTGTCTTTGTAAAGACCAACACGGCAGTGCGCGAAATTAAACCTCGCCACATTATTGTCAAAAATGGCGAGCCAATTCCTGCCGAAGTAACTATCTGGGCCGCCGGTGTTAAAGGCGAGCCCACGGCAGGGCTATTGAATTTGCCAATCGTTGGTACACGCATTGATACCGATGAAAATCTTGAGGTAAACCATTATCCAAATATCTGGGCTATCGGCGATATCAATGGAACAAAGGGTGCCGATGGTCGATTCTTGCCGATGGTCGCACCCGTTGCGCTGCAACAAGGTAAATGGGTTGCAAAACAAATTCTTCGTAAAGTTGCCGGTAAACCACTTGTGCCCTTTAAGTATTTAGATAAGGGATCCATGGCAACCATTGGTCGCCACAAAGCAATCGTTGAATTTCGCGGCCTACGCTTGACTGGGCCGCTAGCGTGGTTCGCCTGGTTGTTCTTGCACCTTTTCTATCTCTTGGGTGGTCGCAACAAGATTGGCACCATTGCTGACTGGAGTTGGAACTACCTCACATTCGATCGCGGCAATCGCCACATTATGGATTCAATGTAAATGCCAGAGTATCTCGACGTAGATGGCCATCAGGTTTATTCATACGAATGGGATAACAATGGTGAAGCGGTTGTATTACTTCACGGTGGCTTGAGCCAAACATCGCACTGGGATTCCTACATCTTGCCAGCCGTTGCAGATGACTTTCACGTCTTTGCCTATGACCGCACCGGTCATGGATTTACAGGTGATCAACTAAGGAGCTTTCACTACCAACACCAAACCGATGAAGCAATTTCTTATCTGAAACAAGTCGTGAAAGAGCCGGCACACCTGATTGGGTATAGCGATGGCGGAATCATTGCGCTCATGGTCGCAATTCAGCAACCAGCGCTAGTTCGTTCCATCATTACTTTGGGTGCAAATGTTCATCCCAGTGGCATATTTAAGCTTGATGAATTCGATGGCGTCGTCGCGCCTGAAAATCACGAGGAGTACAACCGCACATCCCCTGACGCGCCTGAAACACTTGCCAAGAAAATCCAGAAGATGATTGAGATTCAAAGGACAGAACCTGATTTAACTAAAGAAGAATTAGGAAAAATTCAGTGCCCGGTACTTGTTATGGCTGGTGATGACGATGTTATTAAACATACTCACACCGTTGAGCTCTACGAGAGCATTCCTCTGGGACAACTTGCGATAGTGCCAGCAACGTCTCACAAATTCATCAAGGAGAGGCCAGCTCTTGCCCAATTGCTCATCCGCGAATTTCTTGAAGATTTGAGTTACCCAGTAACTCAGATGCCGATGCGTCGTACCAATTCAGCCGAGTGATTAACCCTCGTACGGCGTAATTGTTCCTGTCTTCACATCATAAATTGCACCTGCAACAACAACGCCTTCACGCAGCAATGGGTATGAACGCACACGATTGATATCACTTGCGAGCGCACCCAACTGATCTGTGGTTGTCTTAAATTCAAGGCTTGAGGTATTGACTCCATACTTTTCTTCAATCAACTTATGGATTGCAGATTCTTCACCCTGCGCCATACGGCAATCGGTATGTGGCATCACCAAGATGCGATTGACATTCAATAGGTATGTCGCAAGAACCAAGGTACGTAAAACGTCTTCAGTCACGCGAGCGCCAGCATTGCGGAGAATCTTGGCATCTCCTGAGCGCATTCCGACGACCGACAATGGATTAATACGTGAATCCATGCATGTGACGATTGCTAGGCCCTTTGCAGCCGACCCAGTGAGTTCGGAGTATTTAAAGTCTTTTTGGTATTCGGCATTTGCAGCCAAGAGATCATCGAAGGAATCATGAGGGAAAGAGTTATCTGACATCTGCGACTCCTTATCTATTGCAATGGAGTAATTCTGGAGCCCCCCATCCGGATTGAACGGATGACCTGCTCATTACAAGTGAGCTGCTCTACCACTGAGCTAGGGAGGCGTACTGCGGGCGTAATTATGGCAGTTATCGTCAGATTGTAAAAATCCAAGGCTTAATACCTATAAATAAGGATGGGTGAGAGGATTGCGCTCATGTTGCCTAACTACTGGATGAGCCCCGAGACCAATTCAATCAATCGTCTTGGAATGCTCAACATCGAGCACTTCGAAACAATTTCACTCGACGGTACATGGCGCTTCCAACTCTTGGCATCACCTACTGATGACTCACGTAGGCACTGGACAAAGATTCCCGTTCCTGGTTTGTGGACAATGCAACCAACAAGTAATGACTTCTTCGATAAGCCTCACTACACCAATACACAGATGCCATGGGATCACGTTGCACCTGAAGTTCCTGCATTGAACCCAACTGGTATCTACGAGCGCGACTTTGAAATTCCATCATCGTGGGATGGCAAGCGTATTATTCTGCACTTAGGTGGCTATGAATCCGTAGCACTCATCACCGTTAATGGAATTGAAGTTGGGCTTACAAAGGATTCACGTATAGCCGCAGAATTTGATATCACCGGCCAGATCCAACGCGGTGAGAATAAGCTTGAAATTAAAGTTACCAAATGGTCTGATGCCACATATATCGAAGATCAAGATCAGTGGTGGCACGGCGGAATCACTCGTTCTGTAAAACTCTATGCAACTGATCTTGTCTACATTGAAAAGTTTGAGACAACTGCAGGGTTAAAAAGCGATGGCACAACTGGTACCTTAAAGATTGACGCCGTCATCGGATCAGTCGGTGGCAAGAACACTGATGGATACACTCTTCGTGCATTTATCGAAGAGCTGCCCAAGACACAGTCAGCACAACTTTCACAAACCTATAAAGATCATAAATCTCCACTTTTCACTGAGATGACTGCGGAGATGCGCGAGGCAGACCGTAAATTCTTCGCTGGCGAATACTGGAGAGGTGATATTCCAGAGTCCGCTAAGGCAAGCCGCCTCAAGCTGAAATCTCCCTGGCCAGGCCGTGTTCTTCTTGAAACAACTATTCCTAAGGTCGCTGCATGGTCTGCTGAGACCCCCAATTTATACACACTTCACATCGAACTTATTAGCCCTGCTGGCACAGTAATTGAAATCTCACAACAGCGAATTGGATTCCGCTCTGTGGTCATCAAGGGCCGTGAGATGTTGGTCAACGGTAAGGCTGTTTATATTTATGGTGTCAACCGCCATGACTTTAATCGCCTTACGGGTCGCGTCTTAACTCGCGATGATATGCGCCAAGATTTACTCGAGATGAAGCGTTGGAACTTTAACGCGGTGCGTACATCACATTACCCAAATGATCCTGCTTTCTACGATCTCTGTGACGAACTTGGTTTCTATGTCATCGATGAAGCAAATATCGAGTCACACGCTTTCTACGATTCAATCTCAAATGATCCACGGTATGCATCTGCCTTTATCGAACGCGTAGGTCGCATGATTCAACGCGATATGCACCACCCATGCGTTATTTTCTGGTCACTCGGAAATGAATCCGGTCGTGGAAAAAATCATGAAGCAGCTGCGGCCTTTGCCCGCGCACTCGATCCTTCGCGACCAATCCACTACGAAGGTGGCATCAACGGCAACTGGACTGGCGGACATTCACTGACCGACATCATCTGCCCGATGTATCCATCGATTGCTGCCATTCTTGATTATGCAAAATCTGGAAAGCAAGATCGTCCGCTGATTATGTGCGAGTACTCGCATGCAATGGGTAACTCGAACGGAACGCTGAAAGAGTATTGGGATGCAATCCATTCAACACCTGGTCTCCAAGGTGGATTTATCTGGGAGTTCTGGGATCACGGAATCGAACAGACGTTGCCTGATGGCACAAAGCGTTCTGCATACGGCGGAGATTTCGGTGAGACACCACACGATGGAAACTTTGTCTGCGATGGAATGGTCTTCCCTGATCGCACGCCTAAGCCTGCGATGCACGAATTTAAAGCAATCGCTGCCCCTGTAACAATTACTTCGACTAAGGCATCTGCTGGATCATTCACCGTCACCAACCGCCAATTCTTCAAGGATGTAGCTGGTTTTGAGCTCTTCTGGAGCATTAACCGCGATGGCGAAGTCATCGATAGTGGAAAGGTTGCCTTGCCAAAGATTGCACCGCAGAAGAGTGCAAAGATTTCTGTTAAATCTAAATCACTTCTTAAGCCCGATGCAGCAGGTGAGCGCTTTATTAACTTCAGTATTGTGCGCAAAGCACGCACCGATTGGGCACCTGCAGGACATGAAGTGGCTTGGAACCAATTCGCACTCCCTTCACGTAAGGCAACTATTCCAATATCGAAGTCACATGAACTCTTTGAGATTGCAGTTGATGATGCTGGCGAAATCCAGATTCCATTTGCTCTCCTTGCTCCAGAACTTTCACTCTGGCGTGCACCAACGGATAACGATCGCATTGGGCGCATTACCTCGAAGTGGGAGCAATACGGTGTTCGCGAACTCGAGCGCACAGATTGCACCATCACCGAGACCTCAAAGTCGTACAAAGTTGTCAGCGAATGGCAGACAAGTACAGGATTAAAGGTCAAGCAGGTTCAACTTCTTACACCTGTTACTGGCGGCTACTCAGTGAAAGAGACAATCACTGTTCCTAAGCAGTGTGAAGATCTGGCACGTATCGGTATCAACTTTGAAGTAGATGGTGCTTTGAGCAATTACACCTACTTCGGTATTGGATCTCATGAATCGTATCCAGATCGCAAGATTGGTCGCGTTCATAAGTGGATATCTACAGTTGCAGATCAATACATTCCATATGTTCGCCCACAAGAAAACGGTGGACATGCTGGAGTCCGTTGGTTTACTTTGACTGATAATGCAGGACACGGAATCCGTATCGATCTTGATAAGCCATGTCAGGTATCTGCCACGCCATTCAGGGCAGAACAACTTGCCGATGCCACACACGATGTTGAGCTAGTACCTACAGGAAATACCATTGTGCATATCGATGCCGCACATCGTGGTGTAGGAACAGCATCCTGTGGTCCAGATACGCTGCCTCAATACTTAGTGCGCGGCGGTACTTATAGCTTCACTTGGGTTGTGCGGGCCATTTAATTGGCGTTGGGTATTTAGCACTGCGCCCATCTCCTGATGATTTACCTTGTAGACGTCGCAAAATCCACGGCAGAGCAAAGACGATGAACCATGCAACGGTGACGCCTTTTTCAACAATCCATGGAATTTTCTTCGCTGGTGGCAACGGTGTGCGCCAGGCTGGATCAAATGGAAGGTTTAGTTTTTCAAGCACTGCTTGAGCACAACGATTATGTCCTTCGGCATTCAGGTGCAGGCGATCAAAAGCTAAGAATCTGCGATCGCTAAAGAAACTCTCTTGATTGGCATCGACAACGATTGCACCAACTTCAGCACCAACTTCGCGCACACCACGATTAAATTCAGAGAAGCGCTTCTCCCATAATTCAGCACCTCGTCCTTGATTTCCAGTGCGCTCGAGAACGGTAAAGAGCATGACAGTTGCACCAGATTGCGCAATCAATC
>JBBAMS010000017.1:11411-23519 GCA_040402415.1 Candidatus Planktophila sp.
GTGCGCTCGAGAACGGTAAAGAGCATGACAGTTGCACCAGATTGCGCAATCAATCGGACTCCTTCTTGATACAGAGGAATTGCAATCAATGCTTGATAGCCAGGGCGCAGCGCATCATTTGCGCCAGCATGAAAGGTAACCAACGTTTCTTTGCCAGTTATATATTGCAAAGCAATAGGAACTTGATCTTCAACAACTTGGCCAAGAAGTTTGCCGCGAATCGCAAGGTTTACATAGGTGAAATTAGGGTTCGCACCCGCCATCACATCAGCAATGCGATCGGCCCATCCGCGATACTTGCCATCAATGACCTCATCGGTCATACCTTCAGAGTATGAATCTCCACAGATGATCAGACGTTGAAATAACATAGGACTTTAGCCCTTACGGCGTGCCTCATCAACTGCATAGAGCGCGATGGAAGTTGCAACAGATGCGTTAAGTGATTCAGTAGATGCACTAATGGGAATAGAGACAATAAGGTCGCACTTTTCGCGGGTTAAGCGAGCAAGGCCCTTGCCTTCAGAACCCACAATAACCATGATGTTTTCAGTGGCAACCTTTATATCTGCAATAGCAGTATCGGATTCTCCATCAAGGCCCACAACAAAGCAGCCCAGCTTCTTGGCTTCATCAATGGTGCGAGCAAGGTTTGTTACCTGTGCGATGGGCAGACGAGCTGCTGCACCCGCAGATGATTTCCATGCCGATGCTGTCATTCCTGCGGCTCGTCGCTCTGTCATCAAGACACCTGATGCACCGAATGCGGCTGCAGAACGAACAATTGCACCCAAGTTACGTGGATCTGTTACGCCATCGAGTGCCACAAGTAACATCGGCTTCTTTGCGCGCTGAATGATTTCTTCAAAGGATGAATATTGGAAAGGCTTAATAGAGAGAATAATTCCTTGGCTATTAGGTGAAATTCCTTCTACCTCTGCACGGTGTGCTTCACGAATCTGTAGCCCGTGGTTGAGGGCAATCTGCAAGCTTTCGGCGACGCGATCATCGACATCGATGCTGCGTGCTACCAATAATTCTGTCGCTGGAACCGATTCGCGCAGCGCTTCAAGAACTGCGTTACGACCTGCAACGATTTCACCGCGAAGCCCATCACTCTTTACATATTTGCGGGGTGCAGCAGCTGATTTCTTTGCAGTACTTTTTTCTGCAGCCTTCTTACGCTTTGCAGCTGCGTGATAGGGACGATCTTCTGCCTTCGGTGTTGGGCCCTTGCCCTCTAGGCGGCGCTTATTGTTTCCACCAGTGCCGGCAGATGGACCCTTCTTTGATTTACGAACTGCACCGCGAGGTTTTGCATTACCGGCCATTATTATTTTCCATCTCTAGAGATTGACCAACGTGGCCCTTGTGCAGTGTCTTCAATAGTAATTCCAAGAGACGCAAGCCCATCACGAATTGAATCAGATGCTGCAAAATCTTTACGTTCGCGCGCTGCCGTGCGCTGTTCGAGGGCTAATTTTATCGTTCCATCCAATGCGGCTGTGAGATCTTCACCACCGGTCGCAGATGCAAATGCCGGATCGAAGGGATCGCACCCAAGAATTTCTAGCGCTCCACGGATTTCATTGGCTGAGGATGCAATAACAGCACTAGCTCCCGCAGTAATTGCGCTATTTCCTGCACGCAGTGCTTCAGAGATAGATGCAAGGGCGGTAGGAACAGCTAGATCATCATTCATCGCATCCGTAAATGCTTGGCTCAATACTGGTGTTGGTTGAACCTTAAGAATTTCAACGGACCGAGATAAGAAACCCTCAATACGACGAAACGCAGTTGCAGATTCAGCCAAAGCTTCATGTGAAAATTCAAGCATTGAACGGTAATGAGCAGAACCCAAATACCAACGCAATTCAATTCCGCGCACTGATTTCAAAAGCTCGTGCACCTGCAGTGAATTACCCAACGATTTCGACATCTTCTCACCCGATGCCGTGACCCACGCATTATGTAACCAACGCTTAGCAAATGCATACCCTGCTGCCTCTGACTGTGCGATCTCGTTCTCATGGTGAGGGAAGATTAAATCAAGACCACCACCGTGAATATCAAAGCTCTCACCTAAATATTGATGGGCCATCGCAGAACATTCGAGGTGCCACCCAGGACGACCTAATCCCCATGGAGTTGCCCAGGAAGGATCTCCCGGCTTTGCAGCTTTCCATAACGCAAAGTCGCGTGGATCTTTTTTGTAGGTTTCATCGGCATCGGTAGCTGAGAGTAAGTCATCGAGCTTCTGACGAGAGAGAGTTAGGTAAGAAGAAAGTTTGCGGACTTCGAGATACACATCGCCATTGCCAGGTGCGTAGGCAGCGCCTTTTTCAATGAGTATCTGCATGAGTTCGATCATCTGGGTGATGTGTCCTGTTGCGCGTGGTTCGTAGGTTGGTGGCAAGACATTAAGTGCTGCATAAGCTTGCGTAAATGCGCGCTCATACTTCATCGCAACTGCCCACCACGGCTCTTGCTCGTGTACTGCCTTATGCAAAATCTTGTCATCGATATCGGTAACGTTACGAATGAATGTGACGGTATAGCCTGATTTTGTTAACCAGCGACGCAAGATGTCGAAATTAACACCAGAGCGCACATGGCCGATATGAGGAGGCGCCTGAACAGTTGCACCGCAGAGATAGATTCCAACTTTGCCTTTTTTTAGCGGAACAAATTCAGTGGTGGTTCGCGCAAGGGTGTCATATAAAGATAGCGAACTCATTAGGTAATTCTAACGCTTGATTACTAAGGCAGATGCAATCGCTGCAATGCCTCGGCCTTCACCCGTCAGGCCCATTCCATCGGTAGTTGTCGCAAGAATCGCAACTTCTGTCCCACCGAGTGCCTGCGAGATTGTTGCAATCGCCTCAAGGCGACGAGCACCAATGTGAGGGCGATTGCCGATAATCTGAACAGAAACATGCGAGATCGAATATCCCGCATTGCTAATGAGCAGATATGTCTCTTTCAATAACGTCACACCCGATGCCCCCGCGTACTCTGGTCGTGATGTTCCGAAGTTACTGCCTAGATCACCAAGTCCTGTTGCTGCAAAGAGCGCATCGCAGATTGCGTGAGATGCCACATCTCCATCAGAGTGGCCTGCAACGCCGACTTCACCTGGCCAATGAAGACCGGCAAGCCAAAGTTGTCTTCCTTCTCCAAATACATGTGCATCAACGCCGACACCGGTACTAAATGTTGTGGCATCTCCGAGGAATGTAAGAGCTGTTGCCAGATCTGATGGCGTTGTAATTTTGAGAGCTCGCTCTTCGCCAGCAATTACGCGCACCTTGTGGCCGGCATTGAGCGCCAGCGTTGAATCATCTGTTGCATCCGTTGCACTTTCGTGAATCGCGTTTAGCACTGAGTATGAAAAACCTTGTGGGGTTTGAATGCGACGAAGCGGTGCGCGATCTACTGCGTTGACAACATAACCACTGACATCGACGTTCTGTAGCGTATCGATAACGGAAAGCGCCGGAACTACAGCAACTTCGCCGCCCCTAAGCGCTGCTACGACACTGGCCGCTAATTCTCGCGTTGCTAGCGCGCGAGCCGCATCGTGAACCAGAACAAAATCTGCGCCACTAATTGCAGCAAGGCCCGCACGCACTGAATCAGAGCGCGTTGCACCACCAGTAACGACGGTGACGGCATCTCCTACAAGTGCGCGAATTTGATTCTCAAAACCTGCGGGTGCTGTGACAACTATCTGATCAACAACGCCAGACAAACTAGAGATGGCATGTTCAAGTAGTGTGCGATCACCAAGTTGAATCAACGCTTTAGGAATAGTGGCACCAAAACGTTCGCCACTACCTGCGGCAGCGACGATTGCGGCGATCATGAGATTAGATGAAGAAATTTAAGAAGCGAGAACCTCGTCAAGGAGAGTTGCAGCCTTCTCTTCATCTGTGCGCTCAGCAAGAGCGAGCTCAGAGACGAGAATCTGCTTCGCCTTGGCGAGCATGCGCTTTTCACCGGCAGAGAGGCCACGATCGAGATCGCGACGGTAGAGATCGCGCACAACTTCTGCAACCTTAATGACATCTCCTGATGCAAGCTTTTCGAGGTTTGCCTTATAACGACGTGACCAGTTCGTTGGCTCTTCTGTATATGGCTGACGAAGTACGTTAAATACACGATCGAGACCAGCTGAATCGACAACATCGCGAACGCCAACGAGATCAACGTTCTCTGCAGGAACACGAACAGTGAGGTCGCCTTGTGCAACCTTGAGAACGAGGTAGGTCTTCTCTTCGCCCTTAATTACACGAGTTTCAATAGCCTCGATAAGAGCTGCTCCGTGATGGGGATAAACAACGGTTTCACCGACCTTAAATGACATGTATTGCCCTTCGTTAGAGGAACAATTCTACCAGCCATCTCAGACATAGAAAACCCCAATAGGCGGCCCTAAACCAGCGTCAAATAACGCTTATTTGACATGCGATAATTTGGCCCATGAGTCGTCCATATATTAAGAAAACTTCAATTGCATTTATTGCAACGGTTCTCGCACTCTCACTGACAGCATGCGGTGGCTCTGGCCCTGATGCTGCTACGCGTTTAATTAAGCGAGTTACCGATGGCAACGAAGCAAGTGTGACCACAAATGGAAGTGACCTTTCGATAGCCAACTTACTTCTTGTTGCAACTGAAGATGGTTCAGCAGTAGTTGTCGGCACCATTGTCAACCACGCAGCGACAGCAGATGCACTTCTCGGAATCACTGCAGGTGGAACAAGTGCAACAATTACCGGCGAGAAGAATTTGCTTCAAGATATGCCCATCCGTTTCGAAGGCGATTCAGCCAATGCAAAAGCAGTATTTTCAGGCGTTGGCGCAACAGCTGGTAAAAATGTCGCACTACGGCTTGCATTTGCTCGCGCAGGAGTGGTTACAGTAAATGCAATCATTCGCGATAAACGCGATACCTACGCAAATATTACGAAGTAGCTACTTCTTACCCTGATTTGCCACGGCTGTGATTGCATCGCGAGCAGCTTCTGGATCTAAGTACTCACCGCCAGCTTTTACTGGCTTGAAATCTGCATTGAGCTCATAGTGCAGTGGAATTCCTGTTGGAATATTGAGGCCTGCAATATCTGCATCGCTAATTCCCTCGAGGTGCTTGACCAAAGCGCGCAGTGAATTTCCGTGCGCTGTCACAAGCACTGTCTTACCCGCTTTGAGATCAGGAATGATGGATTCGGTCCAGTACGGAACCATGCGCACGACAACATCTTTCAGGCATTCAGTCAGCGGCATATCTGCGCCTAAATCTGCATAACGCGCATCGCCATCTTGCGAGAATTCAGAACCCTTTTCAATCAGCGGTGGCGGGGTGTCATAGGAGCGGCGCCACAACATAAATTGCTCTTCACCGTATTCAGCCAAAGTCTGCGCCTTGTCCTTGCCCTGTAGCGCTCCATAATGACGCTCATTCAGACGCCACGAACGCTTTACGGGAATCCAATGGCGATTACATGAATCAAGTGCCAGCTGCGATGTGTGGATCGCGCGACGCAACAACGATGTGTGAACCACATCAGGCAGCAAACCCCGTTCTGCCAATAACTTTCCGCCGCGTGATGCTTCAGCGATACCTTTTTCAGATAAACGAACATCAACCCACCCAGTAAAGAGATTGAGAGCGTTCCATTCGGATTCGCCATGGCGCAGAAGGATCAGTTTAAAGTTCGACATAGTACGAATTCTCTCACATCAGACGAGATGTTTGAATGCTTCTAAATTCGCAAGAGATTCTCCGCGACTTACTCGCCAAGCCCATTCGCGGCGAATTGCATCTGCAAAGCCAAGTTCCAGTAGCGGATTAAATGATGAATCTGAATATTGCAAGACCGAACCAATCAAGCGATCAATCTCTTTGGCAGTGACTGCATCCAGTGGCAAACGACCAACCAGGTAGATATCTCCCAGCTCGTTGATTGCAAAGGCAACCCCATACATTTGTGCATTCTTTGCCATGCACCATTTATGCACTGCATCTTCATGAGTATCAGGTTTGCGAATCACAAAAGCATTAATGCTCAGCGAGTGATCTCCGACAACTAGCGCACAGTGAGTCTGTAACTTCTTCTCTCCTGGCAAAGTCACCATAAAGTTATTTATATCTTTCTTTTCAAAATCTAAATCGTGTGATGTAAGAAATTCTTCAATCACTTCTCTTGGATCGAGGGCCATCTATCCGATGTTCTTCTTCGCATCTATGCGAGCAGACAAAACACGGTCATAGATATCAAGGGTTCCTCGCGATGTTACATCCCACCCAAAGTGCGATGCATGTTCGACCGCCCCTATCGAAAGTAGCACGCGACGCTGTGGTTCTTGCAGTAAACGAGCCAAGACCGATGACCATGCACGTGGATCATGGCCATCGACTAATACTCCAGAAATACCATCAGCAACTGCGGTACGAAGTCCGCCCACTGCCGTTGCAACAACAGGTGTGCCACACGCTTGTGCTTCAAGGGCGACTAAACCAAAGCTTTCTGAATAACTTGGCACACAAACTAAATCAGATGCGCGATACCAATTCGGTAACTCTTCACGTGGAACAGGAGGCGCAAAGCGCACAACATCATCGATTCCAAGCCATGTTGTTAGCTCTTTCAATCGTTCAACTTCTGATTGGTTAGCACCAGATGCTCCGCCAATGATGTTGACAATCAACTTGGTGCGCAGATGCGGAGAGTGCGAGACAAGTTCGGCGATAGAGCGAATCAAAACCTCGGGGCCCTTATGTGGCTGGATGCGACCGACAAAGGTGATGATGTGAGCATCTTTATCAAGGCCCACAACTTCGCGAGCAGCTGCGCGTCCTGTGCCAGGTGTAAAGACCTTCAGGTTCACACCAGGGCTAACAACGGAGACATTGTCGGGGCATGCTTCATAGAGCGAAACTAGGCTGGCAGCCTCTGCATCAGTATTAGCAACAAGCGCATCGGCTGCTGCCACAATCTGTGTTTCGCCCTGCACGCGAATCATTGGTTCAGGAGTTTCTCCTTCAGCCAAGTTCAAGTTCTTCACACGAGCCATCGTGTGCATTGTGTGCACCAGCGGAATATTGAGCGCTTTCGAAACAGGCATCGCAACCTTGCCACTAATCCAATAGTGCGAATGGATAACGTCGTAATGATCGCGGCTCATTGCCTCTTTAAACGCTACAGATAACTCAGGAGCCATCTTCGGTAGTTGCTCTTTAGTGACGCCAGATACTGGCCCCACATTGAGTTGAATAACGCGCACACCTGGTGCAACATCGGCAATATCTGCAATCTCTGAATTGGTACGCCTGGTAAAGATATCTACCTGCACGCCTTGCGCCGCCATATTCTGCGCAGCTTCAACGACGTAGATATTCATTCCACCGGCGTCCCCTGTACCCGCTTGATCAAGCGGTGACGTATGCACCATTAAGGTGGCGATGCGACGGGAAGTCATAGGTAGAGGATACGCCAGTATGCCGACCAATGAAATGGCGGATACGCGCGTTTAAAAGGTTGCGCGAATATTTCCAATAATACGATCGCCACCAAGCACATTTTCGGCCTCATACGGGCTCTCAATACCCAAGTGCTTCAAACCTGCATGCACCAATACACGGAAAGGTCGCAGTGACCCATCTGCAACTTTAAATACCAATGTGCGTCCATCGGGCATCGATGCAATCTCAACTGCTTCTGCGCCATCTTTCATATATAAACCAGGCACTGCTTCAATCATCTGTGTTGTTAACCGGCCCTTACCAGCAACCATTGCAGGAAAGGTGCGTGATGCATCGAGTACTGATTGATGCACTGGATCTGTCGAAAGTGTGATGGCACGAATCGCACGCGCTAAACCAATAACTGACATGAGAAATAGCGGTGCTCCGCATCCATCGGTAGATGTCAACGTAATTTTCTCACCACTGAGCGCTTCAAGCTCTGCCTTAATTGCAACCTGCAGGGGATGTGCTGGATCTAGATAATTTTCAATCGGCCAACTATGTGTGACACATGTCAGCAACATTGCAGCATGCTTTCCACTGCAGTTCATTGCAATACGCGTTGCGGGCTTCTCTGCCCATGCACGACGTTCTTGATCTCCTAGTGGCTTATCAAGCATGCACTGCAGGGCGCTCTCATCAAGCTTTGCCAGCGCGAGAATTTCACGGACAGCCAATAAATGTTCTTCAGAGCCAGAATGGCTTGAACAACCCAGTGCTAACAAACGTGGTTCCAACTTCAACCCAGCACGCACCATGGCAGCGCCTTGAATAGATTTCACACACGAGCGCGGAAAAATAAGATGCTCAGAATCACCTAAAGCTAAATTAACTGATCCATCAGCGCTTAGTGCAACGAGATATCCGCGGTGGACAGATTCCACAACGCCATCGCGTACGTATTCAGCTAATACGGCGTCGCTCATTACTCACTCTGACGTTCGAGCGTTGACCAGATATGCGCCTGAAGTTCTCGTCCCTCAGCTGCCATGTCATAGGCAAAGAAGAGCTCTCCTGCAACAAGGCCATACAAGCGCACACCCGCTGTAACAATCTTTGCAGAAGGTGCTGAATACCCTTGATCCATTACCAATTGAATCTTTGGACCATCAAACTGTCCGACCCAACCTTCAGAGATTCCGGTGTTATGTGAGATAACAACTTCCAAAACATTCTTCTCTTTCACACGCCAGAAACCAGCCTCCGATGCAGCAGGCCGAATAATCTCGCCATCTTTATCAATGATCCACGAACGTGAGTAGTAATTCATAAATGGGCGACCATCATGATTAAAGACAACTTCGTGCGCATATTCAAAGGTTTCAATCGTCGGATATTCACCGCGGCCTTTGCCGCGCCATGTCCCAATCATCCATGCAAGTGGATTGAGATCAGGGTGAAGTCCTTCAGGGATTGTGAAGGCCATTAGAGCCTGCCTCTCTTATATGTACGTCCATCGCGTGCTTGAGATTCGCGAGTACCGCGAACCCCGTAAATAACTAGCCCTACGCCACTAACGAGTGCAACCATGGCAAGGAGAAAAGTAATGATGGAATTCATTCAATAATCCAAATTCTTAAAGTCATTTAGCTACAACTGATACGGCTAAGAGTACTCTAACTGCATGAGTCTCAACTATAAACTAACGCCCTTTTTCAAATACGCCGAGAATCTTCACTCGCAAAATGGAGAAGATGGAATTGTTCTTGAAATACTAAGGCGGATTCTTGGGGATTCTAAATACCGGGAACCTGGGTTGTGTGTTGAATTTGGTGCATGGGATGGAATTAAATTTAGCAACACTTTTCGATTGATTGAAGAATTTAGCTACCGTGGTTTCTATATAGAAGGTGATGAAGAACGATTTCAGGCACTGTTGAAAACTTCGGCTCGATATAAATCAATTACTCCTGTAAAGGCAATGGTAGATCCCAATCCGGACTCAGATTTAACCCTTGACAAAATTCTGCTCGCACATCAATGTCCAGATGAAATCGATATTCTTTCAATTGATGTAGATAGCTGTGATTTAGACATCTGGGAATCGGTTAACGAGTACAGGCCGAAGATTGTAATTATCGAAATTAACTCAAGTTTGTGGCCAGGAATTATCATCCGCCAAGCGCCTAATATTCGCGGCAACTCATTTTCTGCAACTTTGAATGTCGCAAGGGAAAAGCAGTACACGCTAGTCTGCCACACTGGAAATATGATTTTCGTTGCGAACGAATACTTAGGTAGATGCGCAGTCCCGAAAAGGTTTATTACTTACCCAGAACTACTCTTTAACCCTTCTTGGCTTCCTCTAATTGAGCCAGCGCCATCTAAGTGGTTTGAATCCAAGAGGAATACAAACAGACTATTGCTCCGAATCTTGTTTAAGATTAAGAAAGAGTTAAGGATAAGCAGCTCCCGATAAACAATCAGATTTTACGAACAGCCCACATGATTGCAAGGCATGCCAGTGAGACAAGAAAGAGTTGGCCAAGAAATTTCACTTACGTCTCCACGATGATCTGCTGTGCTGCGGCCACGCTTTCGACAGAGAGTTGAGCATCCACCGGCGTATTTCGCTTAACAATCGCAAGAGCAATCGGACCTAATTCATGATGGCGAGCCACGGTGCCCAAGAATCCAACTTGGATTTCACCATTCATCACAGGAGTGCCTGACGGTGGCATCACAACTGCATGTCCATCAAGGTGCAACATCACCAAACGACGAGGTGGCTTACCTAAGTTATAAATCTTCGCAACTGTCTCTTGTCCGCGGTAGCAACCTTTATTCATATGGACGGCTCCGTTTAAAACACCGAGCTCATTAGGAATCGTCTTAAAGTCGGTATCAATCCCATGTCGTGGGCGTCCTGCAGCAACTCTTTCGGCATCAAGTGCCCAAGTTCCAACCTGCATTGCAGTTGAATCAAATGCTGACTTCATCTCTTCAAGTTCTGCGCGTGGAACCAAAGCAAACGGCCCGCCGATTTCATTGGCGACACCAGGTGCGCGCATCACTGCAAAGTCTTCAGTGGCGTCTCGAACTTCAACGCACAACATAAATCGCATCTTGTTCAAATAAGCAGATAGTCCTTCGACAAAGTGTGAATCAATAACCAGATAAGAAGCAGTTCCATCATCAACAACGTTGAATTGATACTCGACGTGTCCTTGTGGATCCAAGACCATCGCCGATGTCCAAGTACCAGCATCGAAATCAACTAAGTACTGTGTTGTTAAATCGTGTAACCACTTCAGGCGATCTTCACCGGAAATTGCAATCACTGAAAGGTGAGATAAATCCGCCCATGCTTTGCCTTCGGCAAGTGCGCGTTGTTCTTTATTGGGTTCACCGAAATGCCAGATGGCGCCCTTATCGGGGCCCTCTTCAACAAATACGGCTGTCATGCTCGTAAGTCTACGAGCGCCAGGTGATAACTGCTATTTAACGCAGGCAGCGCAGGTGCCATAGATGGCAAAGTGCGTGACATCGGTCTTAAAGCCGTAGTCATCAGAAAGGTTCTGCACGAAGTTCGCTGCAACATCGATTGGAGCATCGCCGACAGATCCGCATGTACCGCAGACAAGGTGCAAGTGAGTGAGCTCTTCAGCTGCGTGATACGTCGCTCCACCATGGCCAAGGTGTGTGTGCTGAACCAGGCCAACGTTTTCAAGTGTTTCAAGGTTGCGATAGACAGTTGAGAGATTGATTCCAGGATGTGTCTGGCGCACCTTCTCGGCAACTTCTTCAGGTGTTGCATGTCCCAACGCACGAACAGCAGAGAGAACGAGTTCGCGCTGCGGAGTAAGGCGTAAGCCCTTTTCGTGGAGTTCGTGTTTTTCAGCCATGCGATAAGTCTACTTTCTAAATATGGATTACGAGATCTGTAGGAGTTCCCTGCGCCGCAATCAGCTTCTGCTCTACGCGAGCACCTGGTGCCTGAACCACGAGAGTCCAGGAACCAGGAGCTGCGAAGAAACGGAACTGGCCTTCAAGATTGGTCGGAACCTCTGCGGTGAATTCACCTGATGCATCGAGCAAACGAACATGGCCATTGGTGACAGGTGCACCGTTAGGTACTGACTCATTCTCACCCTCTTTGAGAATAACTCCCTGAATAACAGTCTGCTTCGTTAGATCAATGCCATCAAGGGACGGACCACCAGGTGTTGCACCGCATGTACGCATTACTTATGCGCCTACTGCAACAGGAACACCGACGAGTGAACCGTATTCAGTCCATGATCCGTCGTAGTTCTTCACATTGTTAACGCCAAGAAGTTCGTGAAGAACGAACCATGAGAACGCTGAGCGCTCACCGATACGGCAGTAGGCAATTGTGTCTACTGATAGATTTACGCCAGCTCCCTGGTAGATCTCCTGCAACTCTGCATCTGACTTAAATGTTCCATCCTCATTTGCGGCCTTTGACCAAGGAATGTTCTTAGCTGTTGGAATATGTCCCTTGATCTGTCCGCCTTCTTGTGGAAGGTGAGCAGGAGCTGCAAGTTCTCCTGAAAATTCAGCAGGTGAGCGAACATCAACAATGTTCTTTGTGCCAATGGCAGCGATTACTTCAT
>JBBAMS010000018.1:0-5073 GCA_040402415.1 Candidatus Planktophila sp.
CGAGCTTCATAGACCATTCCAATAACGCCAAATGGGACTGAGATCTGTTTAAGTTTTAGGCCATTAGGAAGCGTTGACTGACGCAGAACCTGACCTAGGGGATCAGGCAGCGCTGCTACTTGGCGCGCTCCCCCAGCAATATCTCTTATACGTTCAGCGGTCAGTAACAGTCGATCTTGCATCTGCGGATGCATATTCTCTGTGCGAGCAATTTCCATATCAATCTCATTGGCAACAAGTATCTCTGCGCTTCGAGATTCGATTGATTGTGCAATTGCTTCGAGCGCAGCCTTTCGCTCTACCCCTGTTGCAGTCGAAAGTGTGCGGGCAGCCTTGCGCGCTGTAAGCGCTAAATCGCCGACAAGTGTGACTGCATCCATGGAATAAGCCTAGCGGGAGTTACGATTTCGCTGTGCTGAAATTACTCCGTAGAACAGTGGTCGTAGTACTCGTTATCTATTTCGCGCTCTTCGGCTTGACGAAGACGATTCGCTATCCAGAACCTATTGCTGCAATCAAGCTAGGACTGGCTCCGGCTTCAAAGACTCCGGATTTAATGCCCTTTCACCATATCGTTGCCGCTCCTTCAACATTTGCGCCATGGAAAAACGGAAACTCTGAGACGGTACAAAGTGTTAAATATGATGGCAAGAGAATTACATTTGATGAATTTCTTAAAAAGACAGAGACAAATGCATTCCTCATTATTCGTGATGGGAAAATTACATACGAAACCTACCTCAATGGCAAGAGCAGAAGCACAATCCTGCCTTCGTACTCGGTCGCTAAGACCATGACATCTCTAGTCATTGGTCAGTTGATTGATGAGGGAAAGATTAAAGAGTCAGATACGTTTATCTCAATACTTCCAGAATTTAAAGCTGGGACATCCTTCGATAAAGTCACGATTAAAGATCTTCTCGATATGAATTCAGGCATTGGTGTCTCAGATAATTACCCTTCTGGTCCCTCGGGTTGGGGCGTTGCTATTGCACAGATGTATGCATCTACTGATATCCATTGGTGGTTGATGCATAATCGAAAGATGCGCGAGGAACCAGGAACTTTCCCAGAATATCGCAGCGTCAATACACAATTACTCGGGATGATCGCACAAAAGGTAACTGGGAGAAATCTCTCTGATGAGTTTACAGATCGTGTTTGGCAGAAGATGGGGGCAGATTTCGACGCTACATGGAATGTTGACCACCAGAGTGGTCTTGAAAAAGCATTCTGCTGCTTCAATGCAACTGCGCGCGATTATGCACGTATAGGTCAAGCGCTCATGTCTGGGTCCCCAAAGATTGCAAGTGCTGCTTGGAGTAAGCGTCTATCTTCTCCTGCTGTCACGCTTGACTATGGCTGGGGTTATAGCGCGCAGATGTGGCATCCATATCCGGGAATTAATTTGATGCTGGGTCTTCATGGTCAATATATCTATCAAGATAGGGCGAATAAGACGGTGATTGTTAAGTTGAGCGACCTACCAACGTCCTCTGATGGAATCACTCCAAAAATCGCTTCTGTCTTGAGGCAGATTTCTGAAAAGAGTTACTAAAGAAGAACTAAATCATCTCTGTGAACAAGCTCGCGCTCATATTCAGCACCTAGGGATGCGGCTAGCTCCTTTGTAGAACGACCGAGCATCTGAGGAATTTCTTCAGAGTCAAATGCAACGAGTCCGCGTGCAATGACCTTGCCTGCAATGGAAGCAAGTTCGACGGTATCTCCTGAGATGAAGTTTCCTTCAACTGCAGTAACACCTGCAGGTAGCAGTGATACACCGCGCTCGAGAATGGCAGTGACTGCCCCATCATCGAGTATTAAACGTCCTTGTGGAGTTGAAGCGTGTGCAAGCCAGAGCAGTCGTGAGTTTGCCTTTGTCTGATGTGCCTCAAAGAAAGTTCCGAGATCTTCACCGGATAGCGCATGACTCGACTCTTGAAGAGACGTCAGCAGCATTGGAATTCCGGCACTGGTGGCAATGCGAGCAGCCTCAACTTTGGTAACCATTCCCCCGCTACCAACACCTGAAGGGCCTGCGCCACCCAGAGTGATGGATTCAATATCTGAAATATTGGCAACGTAACGAATTGCTTTTGCTCCAGCTTGTGATGGTGGTGCGTCATAGAGTGCATCGATATCAGATACGAGGACTAATAAGTCAGCTTGAATTAAGAGGGCAACAAGTGCTGCAAGTCGGTCATTATCTCCGAAGCGAATTTCTTGCGTTCCAACTGTGTCATTCTCGTTAATGATTGGAACGACTCCGAGTGAAAGTAACTTCGTAAGAGTCTGTTGAGCATTGGCGTAGTGTGAGCGGCGCACAATATCTTCGGTGGTAAGCAACACTTGCGAAGAAATAACACCGTGGGCATTGAACTTCTCGCCGTATTGAGCGATCAGTAAGCCTTGCCCGACAGATGCAGCTGCTTGCTGTGTAGCTAAATCTTTTGGCCGAACTTTGAGACCAAGGGGTGCCAGACCTGCAGCAATGGCACCAGATGAAACGAGGACGACTTCAGCTCCACGCTTTTTGAGTGAATACGCAAGATCTACAATTTTTTGGACTGCCTGGGGATCTAACCCAGATCCAGCAGAACCCGTGAGCGATGAAGATCCAATCTTGATGACAACGCGCTTAGCGCCGGTGATAACCTCGCGGCTCACTTGTCATTGCTTTCTGTTTCACTCTCTTGAATTTCATTAAGAGTGAGCTTCATTTCAGGGTTAGTCGGTTCTGCAACGTTGTACTCCCACTGACGAGCAACTTCATCGTCAGAGAGGCGATCGCGTTCTACTTCAACAGTTTGCCATGCGCCTTCAAGTCGTGAATCTTCTCCACGACGATGCAAGAATCCTGCAAGTTGTTCGGCGCCTGCCTCAATAGTTGGCTCCCATTCGAAGACAACTTCATTATCTCCAGAGCCAATGCGAACTTCAGATCCTGCTGTCGCACCTTTCTTAAAGAGTTCCTTCTCGACACCAAGCTGAGCCAGGCGATCTGCAAGATATCCAATTGCTTCAGCGTTCTTAAAGTTTGTCTGACGAACCCAACGAACGACTTTCTGTCCGCGCACGCTAAAGGAATCATCGCCATTCTTCTGGACAGTAAATCCTGAATCATCAACTGCAGTAGGGCGCAAGATAATGCGAGTGCGCTCTTCCTTTGCAGCCTCTGCTCTTTCGCGTTGAACAAGACGTGCCATTGCATACATAAGCTCTGGCAAACCTTCGCGACTAGCAGCGGAGACTTTATAGACCTCGTAGCCCTTATCTTGAAGCTGTTCTTCCACCATATCGGCCATTGCTTTGCCATCAGGTAAGTCAATCTTGTTCAGTGCCACGATGCGTACACGATCTTCGAGTCCGCCGTAGAGTGCAAGTTCTTTCTCAATTGCATCTAAATCATCTATTGGGTTGCGATCTGTTTCCAGAGTTCCACAATCGAGCACATGCACGAGTGCAACACAGCGCTCGACGTGGCGAAGAAATTGCAGACCGAGGCCCTTTCCTTCTGATGCACCTGGAATGAGACCTGGAACATCGGCAACCGTAAAACGAGTATCTCCTGCTTGAATAACGCCAAGGTTTGGAACAAGGGTTGTAAATGGATAGTCAGCAATCTTTGGGCGAGCTGCGGAAATTGCTGCAATCAGCGATGATTTGCCAGCGCTCGGGAATCCCACAAGAGCAATATCGGCAACTGATTTGAGCTGGAGAGTAAGTCTGCGCTCTTCACCTGGTTCGCCAAGGAGTGCAAAACCCGGTGCACGGCGCTTTGAAGATGAGAGCGCAAGATTTCCAAGGCCGCCATGTCCACCACGTGCTGCTAGAAACGTTGTTCCGATACCAATGAGATCTGCAATCTGTTCGCCGGTTTCGTCATAGATCACAGTGCCGTTAGGAACAGGCATGATCAAATCTTCGCCAGATACTCCATCTTTGCGATCACCAAATCCTTGATGGCCTGATGTTGCTTTGCGGTGTGGTGAGTGGTGAAAATCTAGAAGTGTGGTGACAGATGAATCGACGACAAGAATGATGTCGCCACCGCGACCACCGTTGCCACCATCTGGACCGCCAAGAGGCTTAAATTTTTCGCGTTTGACTGAGACGCAACCATCGCCGCCTTTTCCGGCAGCGGCATAGAGAGTGACGCTATCAATGAATGTTGTCATTGCTACTCCCCTTTTCCTTAAGACGGTTGTAAAACTATTGAAAATAAAAAAGCGGACCGCGATAAATGCGGCCCGCTCTTTGTAGAGAAACCTAAATTAAGCTGCAGGGACTACATTCACTACGCGACGATCGCGAGCGCGACCGAATTCAACTACTCCTGCTGCAAGAGCGAAGAGTGTGTCATCTTTACCGCGTCCAACGTTCTTGCCTGGGTGGAAGTGTGTTCCACGCTGACGAACGAGAATCTCTCCTGCATTTACTTCTTGGCCACCGAAACGCTTAATACCGAGGTACTGAGGATTTGAATCGCGACCGTTGCGTGTTGAGGAAACACCCTTTTTACTTGCCATTTGTTTGCTCCCTTAACCCTTACTTAGCACCGCTGATTGCGGTGATCTTTACTCGTGTGTGCTGTGCACGGAAACCTTGACGACGGCGATGGCCTGTCTTGTTCTTGTAACGAAGGATGTCGATTTTTGGACCCTTTACTTCGTCGATAACTTCTCCAGTTACCTTGATGCTTGAGAGAACCTTGAGGTCAGTTGTGACGTTAGCGCCATCAACAACAAGAAGTGCTGGGAATGAAACTGATGCGCCGACAGCAGCGTCCATACGATCGACGGTGATGGTCTCGCCAACAGTTACCTTCTCCTGGCGTCCGCCAGCTTTAACGATTGCGTACATTCTTATTGCCTCAGTTCTTCTTCATTAGTAATCAAGCTCAATCCACGCATGAGGCGTGTTCGGGCAGACGCTAAGGGTACGGATTACGCACCCTCGGGGTCAAATTGGCCCCTAGATTCTCTCAATCCAGTTGGGCCCAATGATTTAGGCGGTGATGACCCCTGAGCTAGCGGCCCTACGGCGGCGCTTTCCCTTGGGGGCGGCAAC
>JBBAMS010000018.1:5173-12178 GCA_040402415.1 Candidatus Planktophila sp.
CATCGCTTCAGTGCGATCAATAACGAGAGATCCACCAGAAGGTAGATAGACCTTGCGATCGAATGCCTTAGCAAGTTGTTCTTCAACGCGGTAATCGGCAAAGAGATCGCCGCTACCTGAATACTTTTCAATCTTTGAAACGAGCTCAGGTGCGATAGAGCCTAGGTATGAACTAATTTCATCCCATGCCTCATTGCCTTGAATAATGAGCTTGCGGAAATCTTCATTAAAGATATCGCGGATAACACGCACAGCAAGATCTGGCTCAGAGAGCAGAAGTGCAGGTGCATGGAAGTTTGGGTTCACTGACTTCTGATAGATATCTTCCCATTGCGCTTTCAGGCGCTCGACATCGGCTGTCAGCTCGGTCTCGGATACACCTTCTGCTGCAGTACGAACAATGACGCCCGCATCTTCAGGAATCAGTGTCTTGAGAATTGCCTTAAGGCGTGAACGCTCTGATTCAGGAAGGCGCTTTGAGATACCGCTCATGCCACCACCAGGAACGAAGACTACGTAACGTCCTGGAAGTGAGATCTGGCTAGTAAGGCGTGCACCTTTCTGACCAATCGGATCTTTCGTTACTTGCACAAGAACAGGCTGACCTGTCTTTAATACCATTTCAATTTTACGTGGTTCAGATTCAGAGATACCTGCTGCATCCCAATTAACTTCGCCAGCATAGAGAACTGCGTTACGGCCCTTGCCAATATCAACGAATGCAGCTTCCATAGAAGGAAGAACGTTCTGAACGCGACCGAGGTAGACGTTTCCGACATAGGAAACGTTGGCATTTCGGTTGACGTAGTGCTCAACCATGACATTATCTTCAATAACTGCAATCTGGATGCGATCACCTATCTGACGCACAACCATCTCGCGGTCAACGTTTTCACGACGGGCTAAAAATTCTCCATCTGTAATGATGGTTCCACGGCGGCGATATGGCTCACGATATTCGCGTGAATCACTGCGTCCGCGGTCACGATCGCGACGATTGCGTGTTCCGCGCTCGGTCTTCTCGCGTACTGGACGTTCACTCTTTTCACGGACTTCGCGGACCTTTACAACTGTGACAACGCCATCTTCATCAATGACTTCACCTGGTGTGACGCCATCTCCTGTTGCACGACGGCGGCGGCGACGGCGATGTGTTGTGCCATCTGCACTTTCAGTTCCTTCATCAGATGAATCTTCAGAATCGTTATCGGAGCTCTCGAGTGAATCTGCGCCTTCACCATTTGGCTTGCGACGACCACGGCCACCACGGCGACGGCGGCGATTACGATTTCCGCGACCTTCTGAATCTTCAGAATCATCAGCTGGCGTAGAAACTTCCTCTACATCGGCAGGCTTTGCCACCTTTTTGGTTCGCTTGGGCGCAACTGCATCGACTGGTGCTGCTTGAAACATCGGAACGGGAATTGCTGCAGCTTTCTTGGCGCCCGATCGAGAAGATTTCGGCGGCGCATCTTCTACAACTGTTGTTGGCTCAGTTGTTACTTCTGAGCTCAGTGATTTCTTACTTGACTTCTTAACCGCGCGCTTACGCGGCGATTTTGGCTCAATAGCCATGGCACCAAATCCTTTAGCGCGTATTCCAGATTGTTGGATCTACGCATTCTCGTGGCCCAAGATGAACACCTTGAACAAAACTTTTCTTGTAGTCCGCCGCAGGCGCGATAAGGATCGCTGGCCGCGCTGAACTCGTGACAGAATTATGACAGATAAGGCGGTAGAAAACCTATTCTGAGCGTGATTTACCCGTGGTGCCGTGCATGCACATTCTGCAAGAGGCCAAATCCAATGAGATTGGCAAACATGCTGGAACCGCCGTAAGACATAAATGGAAGTGGGACACCTGTCATCGGCATAAGGCCTAGCGTCATTCCAATATTTTCAAATGTTTGGAAGGCAAACCAGGCAATGACTCCAGTGCATACCAAGGTCCCGTAAGGATCATTCGAGCGCCGCGCAATTGCAAAGGCTCGCATCAATATTAAGAAGAGTAAGAAAATAATGAGACCACTTCCGAAAAATCCAAGCTCTTCGCCGGCAACGGTAAAGATAAAGTCGGTCTGTTGTTCTGGCACGAAGCGACCATTTGTTTGTGGGCCATTAAATAAGCCTTTACCAATAAGTCCACCCGACCCAACGGTGATACGAGCTTGTCTCAATTGATATCCAGCACCTTGGGTATCCGCATTGGGATCAACAAATGATTGCAGGCGCTTTATTTGGTATTCACTGATTACACCAGCTTTCGTTGCAACGAAACCGCCAATAACTGCGAGCAGCAAGAGACCTACAACCCATCGCGTTGGTGCACCGGATACAGCGAGAATCGTTACAACAGATGCGCTAATAATAAAGACAGTGCCCATATCTGGTTGAGCTAAAATCAAGAGGATTGGAAGTCCTGCTACAGCAAGAGATTTCAGAACATCTTTATGTGTTGGTGCATCACTATTGTGAGTGCGCTCAGATAACAAAACAGAAATTCCGATGATGATAGAAATCTTGGCAATCTCTGCAGGTTGAATTTGGAATCCTCCTGGAAGTGGAATCCATGCCTTCGCTCCGTTGACGGTACTTCCAACTCCTGGCAAGAGAACAAAGAGCAATCCCAGCACACCGAATCCCCAAATAAAAGGAGTATAGGCGCGAAATAATCGATAATCGATAATTGTTACACCCCACGCAAGTACGAGACCAATCACGATATTTAGTATCTGACGCTTTAGGTAGTACTGCGGATCCAGACCATTTGTCTCGTACCACTGGCGGGTTGCTGCGTATACGAGCAGTGTCCCGAGAATCAGCAGGCCAGCAACAGCACCAGTAAGTACTGGGTCAAATCCTGATGTCACGGATGACCGACGCGCTCTACGATATGAATTTCGATTGAGAAATGTACTCATCGTTTAACCGTCGCCTTCGGAGTTGGAGTCGCACTAGCAACTACCGCAGGTGCGGCAGCATTTAATATAGAGGGCTTCGGCTTTGTGGCTGGTGAAATACGAGGTAACTTCGTTGGAGGATTTCCATCTGGAAAGAGTGCAAGTCCCGGCACAACTGTATTTCCTTTGACGCCAAAGAGCGTCTCATAAATCTTTCGAACACCGACAGCAGATGTACTTGCTCCAAATCCACCTTGGCTCACCATCATGACGACTGCATATCTTGGATTATTGGCTGGAGCAAAGGATGCATACCAAGAGGTGTCCGATTTCGCAGATCCGTTCGAATTATTACCAAATACTTGTGCAGTACCAGTCTTACCTGCTGTTGCTATAGGGAATCCTGCAAAGACTCCAGCCGAAGTTCCAGAGACAGTAACTTCATGAAGTGCATCATGTAAAAATGCAATCGTCGTCTGATCAACACCTAATTCACCATCTTTGTGTGGAGCAAACGAACGAATCACGGTTCCATCAGTTTTGATGATGGCCTTTGCGATTGTTGGCTTCCAAAGCGTTCCACCATTGGCAATCGCTGCATACATCTGCACAAGCTTAATAGGAGTTAAAACCGTATCCCCCTGACCAATGGAGAAGTTGACTGCATCTCCCGCACGGATCTTGTCACCATCGAGGCAATTTTCATGAGCTAACAGAACAAGGAATGGTGTCTGTGCAGATTTGGCAGCGCGATCTTTATAGTTACAGTAATAATCCTTATTCTGCGCATACCAATCTGCCCGCCATTGGCGGTTAGCCAGGTGACCAGAAGATTCAGAAGGAAGGTCAATTCCAGTCTTGAGGCCCATCTGAAACTTCTCTGCGGCCTTGAAGAAATAATCGTTCGGGTTTGTTTGGGGAGTCAACCCTCCATCACGAACCCATTCGTCATATGCAATCTTGTACCAAATGGTGTCGCATGAAACTGCAATTGCTTGCTTGAGTGTGAGCGATCCCTGCGATTTACTTTCGAAGTTTTGAAATGCACGGTTACCAACCTGAACTTCCTTTGGGCATTGGTATCTTCCATTTAAGTCATAACCCGCGGCTTTCGCTGCAACTACCGATACCGCCTTAAATGTAGAGCCAGGTGCATACAATCCTTGGAGCGCACGGTTAAGGGCCGGAACTCCAGTTTTTTCACTATAGAGATCTCTTGCTTGTTGGACTGTGAGACCCTTTTCAAAAGCATTGGGATCAAATGTTGGATAGGAAGATAGGGCAAGAACTTGTCCGTTGGTCACATCAAGGACTACTGCGGCTCCACCGTCTGCTCGATAACCCAATGATCGTGCACGTTGTACTGCATCAGCTAAAGCTAGATCTGTGCCAGCCTGAAGTCTTGCATCAAGACTTGTAACAAGGTGATCACCTGCAATCGGTTTTGTATTCTTACTTGTTGTAGTCACGGCTTCTTTACGGTCGACGATAAAGGTTTTGATTCCAGGTGTACCACGAAGATACTTGTCATACACATCTTCAAGACCTGCTTTTCCGATAGTTTCAGATCTAAAATATGTACGACCATTTACACCTGATAGATCGCTTTCGGTGAGGGGCCCGACATAACCTAAGACGTGCCCTCCATTAAGCCCTAAAGTTTCTGGATAACTTCGAAAGGCTACAGGGGTTGCTGAGATACCAGGATACGTATCTGAACGTTCAACAATTCGTAGGGCTAATTGTAAATCTGCCTCTTTAGTAATAGGAATCGGCTGAAAGCGTGATCCAGTCCAACACCCCGTTTTCTGCCCCTTTGGAAGTTCACCACAGAGTCGGGTACGTTGCCAGACATCAGCAAAATTTAGTCCTAATAAATTTACAAGATTATGAATCACTGCTGCACCTTGATCAGGTAACGCATCAATCTTTGTGCGGTCGACCGTGACTGCAAGACCAACCTTATTAAGCGCAAGTGGCACTCCTGATGAATCAACGATGAAGCCACGGTTTGATGGCGTTACGACATCCCGACTTTGAATGCTCAGCGCTGCATCACGATACTTAGGTCCGGCTGCAACTTGAAGATAGAAGAGTCTTCCAAAGAGTGCCACCATCAATGAAGCGATAAAGATTTGAATAACAAGAAGACTAAGTCTGGAGCGTTGATTCATATCTGAGTGCGGCTTCCAAAAATATTTGCATGAGGATATGAAATTACTTTGAGAAGCAGCGGTGAAACAATTGCTGTCCAGAATGCAGAGCCAGCGAGAAGAAAGAGGATATTTCCAGTACTTCCTATCTCTTGCCCAAGCATGAGCCCTAAAATTAAATAGACAATTTGTGAAGCAACAACACCTACTGCTGTAAGTAGCACGATGTTAATTGGATTACCTCGAATATTGTCATCGCCATATCCCAAGAATGCGATCGCATAACAAGCAATGATTAATACAAGTGTCCAGTGGCCCAGTGGACCTGGAGATGTTTGAGATAGATCCATAGCGATACCAGCGCCAAAACCTGTGAGCGCTCCGATTTCTGGCGTACTAAGTGCTGACCAAATGATTGCGAATACGAGGAGAAGATTGAGTCCGCCCCCCGGTAAACGTAACTGAGTAACGAAACCTTCTTGAAAGAGGTAGATAGCTAAAAATATAGGAGATGAGAGAAAGAGGCTTCGTAGTGACATTTTTTAACGCACTCTTACTTCGTAGCAGTAGGTGACGGAGAAACTGCGCCTGGAGTCGCGTAGATTGTCACGGTTGGTAGTGGAGTTGGATACGGCTTTGGTGGAACGAGTGCGTCTCGAGGATCAGCTAGTGCGCCCGAAACAACTACTGCCACTACACCAAGAGTTGAGAAGTTCGTGTAGAACTTCACATCAGCAGTTTGCGTTACAGCGCCCGGTGAGTTGCTTACTGAAGTGACTTGGCCAATCGGGACGCCCGGCACAAAGGGACGTCCGTTTTCACTTCCACGAGCAAGGAGTGCATCTCCTTTATGAACAGTTGTCGTATTGTCAAGAAGTTGTAAAACACCCTTGCGAGTACCCTGACCACTCAAAATTCCAATTTGCTGGCTACCTGCGATGCGCGCACCGATACGGAATGCAGGATCAGATGCGAGCTGAATCAGTGCACTACTTGCATAGGCATACTTCACGACGCCCACGAGTCCATAGCCCGAGAGCACTGTCATATTGGTGTGAACACCTGAAGAGGTTCCAGCATCAATCGTGATGGTCTGCGTAAATGATGTGCTGGAGCCTTGTGATATTACCTTCGCGCTCACAATTTTAAATCCAGCCTTACCTGCAAGATTGAGCACGCTCTTTAGTTGAGTCAGCTGTGCATCAGCAACTTTACGGTCTTGGAGTATAAGCCGAAGCTTGTCATTTTCATCCTTGAGCTTAGCAATTTGATTACGAGTGCGTCCAAGGTGCGTTACATCAGTGATGAAGTTTCTCAGCGGAGAGACAACCCACGATCCAGCTTTTTGAACTGGAGTGAGAGCTGTCTGTGTGCCAGTGCGCAGGCCACCAATAACGTGAACGCCACGTAGGTCGAGAGTGATGAGAAATAACGCCGTGACGACTAAAACAATGATGAGTAAGCGACCGCGGTTGTCGCCGCCGTAGCGCACTTTGGATTACCTACCGACGAGGCTCGGAGATCAAAACCTTTTCAAGGGCTTCGAACTCTTCAATGCACTTACCCGATCCTTCAACAACTGCATCGAGTGGTCGGTCTGCGATATGAATTGGCATACCAGTCTCTTTACGAAGACGCTCATCAAGTCCTTTTAGGAGCGCTCCACCACCAGTTAGAACGATTCCACGATCCATAAGATCTGATGAAAGTTCTGGTGGACACTTATCAAGCGTTGCTTTCACTGCATTCACTATCTGATTTACAGGTTCTTCAAGAGCCTTACGGATTTCTGCAGCTGTTACAACGATTGTCTTAGGAAGACCTGTTGCTAGATCGCGGCCGCGGATTTCGGCATCATTCTCCCCCTGAAGTGGGTATGCGGAGCCAATTGCCATCTTAATTTCTTCGGCTGTGCGTTCTCCCAAAAGTAATGAATATTCGCGCTTGGTCCA
>JBBAMS010000018.1:12278-19292 GCA_040402415.1 Candidatus Planktophila sp.
TCGTTAAGGACAATGCCACGACCACGAACATAGACAAGCGTGTTGGCAGTACCTAGGTCAACTGCCATATCACGGCCGATGAATGACATTCTGTTAGACATTTATTTCCCCCCGAAGAAGATTGCTATTTCACGTGTAGCAGATTCAGGTGAATCCGAACCATGAACAATATTTTGTACAACTTTTGTTCCTTGATCGCGTGCCAGGTCTCCGCGAATTGTGCCAGGGGCTGCAACTGTTGGATCTGTTACTCCGGCCAGTGAACGGAATCCTTCGATGGCGCGATTACCTTCGGCAACGAGCGCAACGATTGGGCCTGACATCATGAATTCAACAAGTGGTTCAAAGAATGGTTTGCCTTGATGCTCTGCGTAATGCTTTTCAAGAAGTGCACGATCTGCTTGCAGCATACGAAGTGCAGAAATTGAATATCCCTTAGCCTCGATACGTGCAATGACTTCGCCAACCAAACCGCGTGCAACGCCATCTGGCTTGACTAGGACGAGTGTCTTTTCAGTGCTCACCGGAGCAGTCTATTCGGGGTTGGGAGTTCGTGAAGCCATGAGAGCTGCCCGTATTGCCTCACCCCTTCGCCCCACCACAATGGCTGCAATCCAGAGTCCCCCGAAAATCAGCCCAACGATGGCCATCGAAGGCACGACGACGGCATACCCAATCAACAGAAATTGTAAAAGTGAACCAAGAATCCAGCCTGTGCGCTTCTTGAGAAGCCCTGGGGTGAGAAGCAAGAGAAGCGCGATGATCGCACCAGCAACAATTGTTGAAGGCTCGTGGTTATCTTTTGCAAGCAACATGGCAAAACCCATTACGAAGAATTCCATGACAAGAACTGCAGATCCAAGTACTCGCATCACTTCACATCCTTTGCAAATTTCTTTCGGACGATTGCACGTGCTTCACCGACCGATACAACTGAACCTGTAATAAGAACTCCAATTGTATCTTCGCTCAAAGGACGAATGGAATTTGTGACCGCCTTATCGATTGCCTCAGCAATTGACTGGGTAGAAAAGACTCGATCGGCTCCAAAGATTTCAATAGCCATCATTTCGAGCGCTTCAACGTTCATAGCCCGTGGTGATGAATTAGCAGAAACGATTACTGAATCCATCACTTGCTCAAGTTCAAGCAAAATCCCACGGACATCCTTATCTCCCATTGGAGCAAAGATCCCGATTACCTCATCGAAGGTAAATTCACTTTGGATAGTGTCTGCCAGGGCTGCGGCTCCATGAGGATTATGTGCAGCATCCAAGATAATTGTCGGATCGCGATGGACGATTTCACAGCGGCCAGGTGAAGTTGCTTGAGCAAAACCTGCTCGCACCGCCTCGATATCCAGGTCTTGATCACCAAAGAATATTTCTACCGCAACAAGGGCTGCTGCTGCATTGGAGGCCTGGTGCTTTCCATGAAGGGGAATATAAATATCTGTGTAGATCTCTTTTGTGCCTTGGATGGTGAGCAATTGTCCACCGACAGCAACTGAGCGCGAGATGACTGAATACTCAACTCCTTCACGAGCAATCTCAGCGCCAACAAGTGCTGCTCGCTTGATGAGTTCGACTGCGCACTCAGGTTCTTGTTGTGCAAGAACGACGAAGCCACCTTCCTTGATAATTCCCGCTTTAGTCTGAGCGATCTCCGTCAGTGTTTCACCAAGATACTCGGTGTGATCCAGGCCAATAGGCATAATCACTGACACATCCGCATCGACAACATTGGTGGCATCCCATAGTCCACCCATCCCTACTTCGATGACTCCCACATCAATCGGGTGTTCTGCAAATGCTGCAAAGGCGAGAGCTGTAATGGCCTCAAAGAATGAGATTGGATGTTCAAACTTTGCATCCATAAGATCTAGATATGCAGAGATATCGTTGAAAGAGAAGATGAGCGCCTTTGCATCTATCGGCTGACCATTGATTGCAATACGTTCAAGATAACTCTCAAGGTGCGGGCTAGTAAAGCGGCCCGTGCGAACACCCATCTCAAAAAGTAAAGAGTCAATCATGCGCGAAGTCGTTGTCTTACCGTTCGTGCCACCGATATGAATTGTTGGGTAGGTAAGTTGAGGAGAGCCCAACATATCTACAAGTGCTGCAATGCGATCGAGAGTTGGTTCAATCCGAGTTTCGGGCCAGCGCGCAAGGAGAGCTTTTTCAATTGCATCGATGCGCGATTGATCTTCAGGTGAAATGTGAGTCATTTCTTCAACGCCGCAAGTTGTGCGGTGATACGTACGATGTCGGCAGAGGTTGCTGACATGCGTTCCTTAATTTCAGCAACAACATCAACAGGAGCTTTCGCCATAAATCCTTCGTTACTTAACTTCACTTCTGCAGTCTTCTTATCCTTCTGCGCAGTGCTGAGATCCTTCTCAAGACGGGCACGTTCTGCAACAACATCGACTGTGCCCGATAAGTCGAGTTCAACCTTCATCGCACCAATTTCAACAGATGCACTGGGTGTAAATTCTGTGAGTTCGAGTTTAAGCAAGAATGCCATTGCACTTGCATATGCAGTGACATCAGCAGGTGCAATAAATCGGCCCGGAATCTTCTGTGATGGCTTCACGCCTTGATCATTACGGAAGCGTCGAACTTCAGTGACGATCTTCTGCAGTTCGCCAACAAGTGATTCTGATTTCTTATTGATGTGTGACGAATCTGCTTTCGGCCACGTAGCTGTGACGAGGGTTTCTCCCCCAGTCAGAGTTGTCCAGAGAGTCTCAGTAATAAATGGCATGACTGGATGAAGTAAACGGAAAAGCGTGTCGAGTACATGGCCCAATACGCGCTGAGATGCTGCCGCGTTTCCAGATGCAAATGTCTCCTTGGAAAGTTCGAGATACCAATCGCAGAGGTCATCCCAAGCAAAGTGATAAACGGTCTCGCAGGCACGAGCAAACTCGTAGCCCTCAATCAGAGCTGTGTATTCAGTAGTCGTTTCAGCAAGGCGCGAGAGAACCCACTTATCGATATCTGAGAGCGTTTCAACTGCAGGAAGTGGACCTTCAATAGTTGCACCGTTCATCATGGCAAAGCGAGTTGCGTTCCAAAGCTTTGTTGCAAAGTTACGAGAACCTGCAATCCAATCTTCGGCGAGTGCCTGATCTTTTCCTGGGTTGGAACCACGCGCCAAGGTAAAACGAAGGGCATCAGCCCCGTATTTGTCGATAAATTCAAGTGGATCTACGACATTGCCGCGAGATTTAGACATCTTCTTACCGAATTGATCGCGTACGAGTCCGTGAAGAACGATTGTATGAAACGGTGGAACACCATCCATGGCAAAAAGACCAAAGAGCATCATGCGCGCAACCCAGAAGAATAAGATGTCATAGCCAGTAACTAGAACGCTTGTTGGATAGAACTTCTTTACATCTGCAGTGTTGTTGGGCCAACCCAGCGTTGAGAACGGCCAAAGCGCTGATGAGAACCAGGTATCGAGAACATCAGGATCTTGTGTGTAACCAGCTGGTGCACTTTCACCAGGACCAACAACGATGACTTCACCATTGGGGCCATACCAAACGGGAATGCGATGACCCCACCATAATTGGCGAGAGATACACCAATCATGCATGTTATCTACCCACTCAAAATATCGTGGAGCAAGTTCTGTAGGTTCGATCTTTACTCGACCATCACGAACAGCATCTCCTGCTGCCTTTGCAAGTGGTGCGACTTTGACAAACCATTGCTTTGAAAGACGTGGTTCAACAGTGATATCGCAACGAGAACAGTGACCAACTGCGTGAATGTATGGACGCTTCTCAGCGACGATGCGACCCATCTCCTTAAGCTTTGCAACTACTGCAACACGTGCATCGAAACGGTCCATACCATCGAACTCTGTGCCAGTTCCATCCATAACTCCGTGCTCATTCATAATCACAACGAACGGAATATTGTGGCGAACTGCCATTTCAAAGTCATTCGGATCGTGCGCAGCAGTGACCTTCACAGCACCGGTACCAAAGTCAGGATCAACAAGTTCATCGGCGATAATGGGGATCATGCGGTTAACTAGTGGCAGAAGTACTTCGGTGCCAACCAAGTGCTTGTAGCGAGGGTCATCCGGGTGAACAGCTACTGCGCCATCGCCCATCATTGTCTCAGCACGTGTGGTTGCAACAACGATGCTCTGTTCTCCATCGCCATAACGAACCTGAACGAATTCGCCTGCATCATCTTGGTGTTCTACTTCAATATCTGAAAGCGCAGTGAGGCAACGTGGGCACCAGTTGATGATGCGCTCGGCGCGATAGATGAGGCCTTGATCAAAGAGCTTCTTGAAGATTGTCAGAACGGCTTGTGAAAGATTTTCATCCATCGTAAAGGCTTCGCGAGACCAGTCAACTGAATCTCCAAGACGCTTCATCTGTCCCAGAATCTGTCCACCTGATTCGGCTTTCCATGCCCAGACTTTCTTAACAAAATCTTCTCGCCCTAAATCGTGACGGCTTAAACCCTGAGTAGCTAATTGTTTTTCAACAACGTTCTGGGTTGCAATTCCTGCATGGTCCATTCCTGGAAGCCAGAGCGCTTCAAAGCCTTGCATACGCTTCATGCGCGTTAAGCAATCCTGCAAAGTCTGATCGAGAGCGTGACCGATATGAAGATTGCCCGTTACGTTCGGTGGCGGAATAACAATGGTGAATGGTTCTTTAGATGAGTTGGCATCTGCGGTGAAATAACCCGCATCAATCCACTTTGTATAGAGAGGGCCTTCGATATCGCCAGGAACAAATGACGATGCTAATTCGCGCTTATCGGAGGACATGGAGCACAGTCTAGTTCAAACTTTAAGCGCTCTTCTCCTCAGAAGTCTTCTCGCGTCGTGATGCTCGCTTAGGAATATCGCCTGTGCGAGGTATCAACGTTGGTGCTGCATGAGTTTCGATGCATGCCTTTTCGATAATTACCTTTGCAATATCAGCACGGCTTGGGACTTCATACATCACACCAAGGAGTGCAGACTCCATGATTGCGCGAAGTCCTCGTGCGCCAGTGCCGCGATTGAGTGCAAGATCTGCAATGGATTCGAGGGCATCGGGTGCAAATTCGAGTTCGACATCATCGAGATTAAAGAGCTTCTGGTACTGCTTAACCAAAGCATTCTTAGGTTCGGTAAGGATCTGCATCAAGGCAGGCTTGTCAAGATTTTCAACGCTTGTTAATACTGGAAGGCGACCGATGAATTCAGGGATCATTCCGAACTTGAGTAAATCTTCTGGCATGACATCGGCAAAGATGTCGCGGCGGTTCTTATCTTCAGCAGTTTGAAGTTCTGCACCGAATCCAACGCCTGATGAACCGCTGCGAGATTCAATGATCTTCTCAAGACCAGAGAATGCACCACCGACGATAAAGAGCACATTCGTTGTATCAATCTGGATAAATTCCTGATGTGGGTGCTTACGTCCACCCTGTGGTGGAACAGACGCAACAGTTCCCTCTAAAATCTTAAGAAGCGCCTGCTGAACACCTTCGCCTGATACATCGCGAGTAATAGATGGGTTCTCAGATTTACGAGCGACCTTATCAATCTCATCGATGTAGATAATTCCTGTTTCTGCTTTCTTGACATCATAATCTGCAGCCTGCAAAAGCTTGAGAAGAATATTTTCAACATCTTCACCAACATAGCCCGCTTCGGTAAGCGCTGTTGCATCTGCAATTGCAAAGGGAACATTGAGCATGCGAGCAAGAGTTTGGGCCATCAGGGTCTTGCCGCAACCAGTTGGACCTAAGAGAAGAATATTTGACTTAGCAAGTTCGATTCCATCTTCATTGCGAGAATCACCAGATTGGACGCGCTTGTAGTGGTTATAGACCGCAACTGAAAGAGATTTCTTGGCACGATCTTGTCCGATGACATATTGATCAAGGAATTCAAAGATCGCTTGTGGCTTCGGAAGTTCGCTTAAGCCAAGGGATGTTGCTTCAGAGAGTTCTTCAACGATAATCTCGTTGCAGAGTTCGATGCATTCGTCGCAGATGTAAACGCCAGGTCCTGCAATAAGTTTCTTAACCTGCTTCTGAGTCTTTCCGCAGAAAGAGCATTTGAGCAGATCGTTTGCTTCGCCAATACGTGTGGACATGGATAAAGAATAGTTTTTTAGCCGACTTTTTGGGAGTTATTTCAGGCTTAACTCTGTTCGCCCATAGAAGAATTGGCTGAATTTGGTTGGTACGGTGGCCGCAAAGACTTCATCTCTTTGACTCCAGGAACAAGTAGGACGATTGCGCAGATGGCTAAGTGGAAAACTGCTACACCTATCAAGAGTTCCCGCTCTCCAAATATATTGACCATTGGGCCTACGAGCGCCATACCGAGGGGCATGAGTCCCATAGATCCCATGTAATCCAAACTAAAGACTCGTCCCTGGTATTCACTTGGCACTTCTCGTTGCACTTGGGTGCTCCAGAATGCTTCCCATGGCCCAACTGAGAAGCCTGCAATCACGTATGCAAGAAGAATTACAGATGCAGACACTGGGAATGCCAGAACCAATGGAGCAAGAATAAAAAGCCCCCACACAACAACACAGACTAAACCTGGATTCTTAACCTTTAATTTAATGAAGATAATTGCCGAAATAGCACCACCCACACTAAATAGAGCAGCTGAGGCTGCAAATATGGAAGCATCACCAAACTGGCGTTTTGTTATCACTGGTAGCAAGACATTTTCCACGCCAATAACGAGCATCAATTGTACCGATGCCATCACAATCATTGCTGCTATCCATTTGTAGTACCAGACAACGCGCAGCCCTTCTTGAAGATCGTGGATAAATCTATTGGGGTCACTTTCGCGGGCTGATATTGGTCCTTCATCAATTCTCAATAGCAGTAAAGCACCTGCAAGAAAGAAGATGGCAGTTGCAATATATGTAGCGTGAGTGCCTAGCGATACAACAATTACCCCGGCGAGACCTGGACCCGCAATCTGTGAACTTCGAAGAGCAATTCCACGAAGCAC
>JBBAMS010000018.1:19392-21252 GCA_040402415.1 Candidatus Planktophila sp.
GAGAGAAGTACTCCTGAAAGCACGCGCGCACCCATTATTAGCCCCAGCGTTGTGACGCTACCGCCTGCATCTAAAACTGTTACCGCAAGTGCAATGGGGAAAGCTGACATGGCAAGCATGGTGAGAACTGTAGAAACCCAAAGGTTTCGATATGCCGGAAATGAGAAAAGAGCGCCAGGTTCGAAATATTTCTTCAACATTTCTTAACCGACGCCCCTTTATCAATGATTACGCGACAGGCTTGGCCTTTCGTGATGCCATAACCTTATCGATAATTCCATATTCAACTGCTTCGACCGCAGTAAGAATCTTGTCGCGCTCAATATCTTTTTCGATCTCTTCGATAGTTTTATTTGAATGCTTTGCAAGCATTGTCTCGAGTAAGCCACGCATACGCATAATCTCACGTGCTTGGATTTCAATATCAGATGCCTGTCCGCCACCTTCAGAAGAAGGCTGGTGGATAAGAATTCGAGAATGCTCAAGACCGTAACGCTTGCCCTTTGTGCCACCCGCAAGAATGATTGCAGCAGCTGATGCAGCTTGTCCTAGACAGATTGTTGTGATGTCTGGGCGAACAAATTGCATCGTGTCATAAATTGCTGTGAGCGCTGTAAATGAGCCACCAGGTGAGTTGATGTAGATCGAGATATCACGATCTGGGTCCATGGATTCGAGAGTCAGAAGCTGCGCCATGACATCGTTTGCCACGGTGTCATCGATTGCCTGGCCCAAGAAGATGATGCGCTCTTCGAATAACTTTGTATATGGATCAAGGCGCTTGTAACCGTAAGCAGTCTTCTCTTCAATTGTTGGAAGAATGTAGCGGTTTGTAATTTCTTGAATGTGCTTCATTACTTCTTGCCTCCTGCAATATTGGCTTCGTTTGTTGCGACATGATCAATAAATCCATATGCAAGTGCATCTTTGGAATTGAACCAATTATCGCGATCTGAATCTGCAATGATTTTTTCAAGTGGCTGGCCAGTGTGCTTTGCATTGAGTTCAGACATCGTCTGCTTTGTGATTGCCATTTGTTCTGCCTGGATACGAATATCTGTGGCTGTTCCACCGATGCCACCGAGTGGTTGGTGCATCAAGATGCGTGCATGTGGCGTTGCATAACGCTTGCCGGGAGCACCTGCTGTGAGCAAGAACTGGCCCATGGATGCAGCCATTCCCATTGCAACTGTTGCAACATCGTTCTTGATGTAATGCATGGTGTCGTAGATCGCCATACCTGCGGTGACAGAGCCACCGGGTGAGTTGATGTAAAGGTAGATATCTTTTTCAGGGTCTTCGGCTGCGAGAAGGAGCATCTGCGCACAGATTGCGTTAGCCATTTCATCGCGAACTTCACCTGCTAGAAAGATGATGCGTTCGCGGAGCAAACGGCTATAAATCTGATCACCTAGTCCCATAAGTTCTGAACCAGCTGAGCGGGCAACTGTTGTGTTGTCCTGTGGGTTATTAAAATCCACGAGTCATCCTTCCGATCGTTTTACTTGTAGTGACCTTAACAATTGCGGACGCAAAATGCTTCCCAAATTGGCCAGATTGCCCCCAAAAGAGGCGATGTTCGCTTACGGCTAAAGAAAGTTATTCAGCAGCAGGTTCAGATGGCTCTTCTTGAGCGATTTCCTCTTGTTGGGGACGAAGGGCTTCAAGTTCGACCTTGTTACCTGATTTATCGATAACTGAGATGCGAGCAAGTACTGATGCAAGAGCCTTAGCGCGAGTTACTTCAGCAACTACCTGACTGATCTGTCCCGCCTTCTGAAGTTCTTGTGCAAATTGTTCTGGGCCCATTCCGTAGCGCTGTGACATGCGGATGAGGTACTCAGTTAATTCAATTTCATT
>JBBAMS010000019.1:0-8108 GCA_040402415.1 Candidatus Planktophila sp.
GTACTTCTCGAAGGTTCGCAGGGAACTCTTCTCGATGTCGATCATGGCACCTATCCATTCGTCACATCATCAAACCCAACTGCCGGTGGTGCATGTACTGGCTCTGGAATCGGACCCACAAAGATTGATCGCGTCATCGGAATCGTTAAGGCCTACACAACTCGTGTTGGTTCAGGACCTTTCCCAACCGAACTCTTCGATGAAGATGGCGAGAAATTGCGCAGTATCGGTGGAGAAGTTGGTGTCACAACAGGGCGTGCTCGTCGTTGCGGTTGGTATGACGCACCGATTGCCCGTTATGCGGTGCGCGTTAATGGACTTACAGATTTCTTCCTTACAAAGCTCGACGTTCTTACAGGCTGGGAGCAAATTCCCGTGTGCGTGGCCTACGAGATTGATGGAAAGCGCGTTGAAGAACTCCCAGCGTCACAATCTGATTTTCACCATGCCAAGCCAATTTACGAATATCTTCCAGGCTGGAAAGAAGATATCTCTGGTGCAAAGCAGTTCAGTGATCTTCCAAAGAATGCCCAGGATTACATCACCTTCCTCGAAAAAATTTCAGGTGCACCAATGAGCGCCATCGGTGTAGGTCCCGGGCGAACCCAGACAATTGTTGTCAAGGATTTCATCTAAGCCATGAAAATCCTCCTAGTCGGAAGCGGCGGTCGCGAACACGCACTCGCACTAGGACTCAAAGCAGATAAAAGTTGTACCGAACTTCATGCTGCTCCCGGTAATCCTGGAATCGCAACTCTTGCAACAATTCATCCACTAGCGATTACAGATAACAATGCAATCTGCGAACTCGCACAGAAGTTAGCTGTAGACCTTGTCGTTATTGGTCCTGAAGTGCCTTTGGTAAATGGCGCAGCAGATGTACTACGCGATGCAGGCTTTGCAGTTTTTGGTCCATCAAAAGCTGCAGCTCAACTCGAGGGATCAAAAGATTTTGCAAAAGGTGTCATGCGCGATGCTGGTGTTCCTACCGCACGTAGCTTTACCTGCACCGAGCAATCTGAAATCGAGAGAGCACTTGATGCTTTTGGTGCGCCCTATGTTGTGAAAGATGATGGCCTAGCCGCTGGCAAAGGTGTTGTTGTTACTAATGATCGCCAAGCAGCACTTGATCACGCACTGAGTTGTTCACGAGTAGTCATTGAGGAATACCTCGCAGGCCCAGAAATTTCACTCTTTGGTATCTCGGATGGCCGCAATATTTTGCCGATGCAACCAGCGCAAGATTTTAAACGTGCATTTAATGGCGATGAAGGTCCTAACACTGGCGGAATGGGTGCATATTCACCACTTCCATGGGCACCCGATGACATCGTTGAAGAGACGTATGAGAAAGTACTGGCACCCGTTATTGCCGAAATGGCAGCGCGCGGAACGCCATTTGTCGGTTTGCTCTATGCAGGCCTTGCACTGACCGATGAAGGAATTCGCGTTATCGAATTTAATGCGCGATTCGGTGATCCAGAAACACAAGTCTTGATTCCGCTCTTAATGACACCACTTGCGACACTGCTCTATAAGGCTGCGACAGATAATTTAGATGATGCAGTTCTGCATTGGCGTGATGAAAGCGCCGTCACTGTGGTTCTTGCGGCGCAGGGGTATCCAGAATCTCCAAAAACTGGGGCTCTGATTTCATCCATTCCCGCAATTGAAAATTCTCATGTCTTTCATGCCGGAACCACGCAGAATGGTGGTGCACTGCTTTCAACTGGAGGACGAGTCCTTACTGTGACTGGCACTGGTTCAGATCTGACTGAAGCCCGCGACCGCGCATACCGCGCAATCTCACAGATTGAACTCGAAGGTTCCTTCTACCGCACCGATATCGCGCTCAATGCGTCGGTCGCTGAGAAGGGCAATTAAATGGGGGAGAATGCACCAGTGAGCGCATTGGCTAATCGTTATGCATCGAAGGAGATGCGCCAGATCTTTGCGCCAGAAGAGAAAATTATCGCCGAACGCAAGCTATGGCTTGCAGTTGCACGCGCGCAATCAAAGCTTGGACATCCCATATCTGATGCGGTCATTAAGGATTACGAGAAGGTATTAACGAAAGTCGATTTAGTATCCATTGATGCACGTGAAAAAGTTACACGCCACGATGTCAAAGCTCGTATCGAAGAATTCAATGCACTCGCAGGGCATGAAGCAATTCATGCTGGCATGACCAGTCGCGATCTCACAGAAAATATTGAAGCGCTTCAGGTTCGCGATGGTCTTGCAATAGTTCACGATAAGACAGTTGCACTCCTTGCAACCCTTGGTGCAAAAGCTGCGCAATATGCTGATCAACCTATTGCGGGACGTTCCCATAACGTTCCAGCACAGATCACCACACTAGGAAAGCGTTTTGCTTCCGCTGCCGAAGAACTTCTCTATGCTTACGAGCGACTGGCTTCCCTGCAAAGTCGTTATCCAATGCGTGGTATCAAAGGACCAGTCGGCACAGCCCAAGATTCAATTGATCTGCTTGGTTCAACGCAGGCACATCAATCTCTTGAAGCCGCAATTGCGAAAGAACTTGGTTTTGATCGTGTTCTTGATTCAACTGGCCAGGTCTATCCACGTTCGCTCGATTACGAAGTTCTCACGACTCTTGTTCAACTCGCAGCATCACCATCTTCGCTTGCAACATCCATCCGACTTATGGCTGGCGCAGAGCTCGTTACTGAAGGATTTAAAGCTGGCCAAGTTGGATCATCCGCGATGCCACATAAGATGAATACACGTTCATGCGAACGAGTAAATGGCCTCACAGTTATTTTGCGCGGCTATGCATCGATGGTCTCAGAACTTGCAGGAAACCAATGGAATGAAGGCGATGTTTCATGCAGCGTCGTTCGCCGTGTTGCTTTGCCTGATGCTTTCTATGCGATGGATGGCTTGCTCGAAACTATGCTGACAGTGCTTAACGAATTCGGAGCATTTCCTGCAGTGATCTCTGCAGAGCTCGAGCGTTATTTGCCATTTCTTGCAACGACAAAGATTTTGATGGCATCAGTAAAAGCTGGCGTTGGTCGCGAAGTTGCACATGAAGCAATCAAAGAGCATGCAGTATCTGCCGCACTCGGTATGCGCGAAGGTAAAGCAAATAATTTCCTCGAAGCAATCGCAGGCGATGCTCGTATTCCATTTAAGCGTGCAGAACTTGATGCGCTCATTGGTAACCCACTTGAATTTACTGGCGATGCTCGCCAACAAGTAGCTCGAGTTGTTAGTCGCATCGAAGCGATTACATCCGCGCACCCTGCCGCAGCGCAGTACAAACCCGCCTTAATAAGGTGAGTGGCTTCGGCGCAGCTGGCGCACCGCCAGCACCATCAATTGATGGATGGAAGCACCTGCGCACAGGAAAAGTCCGCGATCTTTACACAAATGACTCTGGTGAAATTCTTCTCGTTGCATCTGATCGCATCTCAGCCTTTGATTGGGTATTACCGACAACCATTCCAAATAAAGGCGCAATCCTTACGCAGTTATCTCTCTTCTGGTTCGAACTCCTTGCTGATATCGTCCCCAACCACATCATTAGCGATGACGTTCCTGCATCAGTTGCAGATCGCGCTGTGATTGTTCAGCCGCTTGAAATGTTTGCGATTGAATGTGTGGCGCGTGGATATCTCACCGGCAGCGGACTTAAGGAGTACACCTCCAATCAAGCCGTCTGCGGAAATACACTTCCTGCAGGGTTATTAGATGGTTCACAGCTTCCTGCCAGCATCTTTACGCCCGCCACAAAGGCTGAGATTGGCGATCATGATATCAATATTGATTTTGACAGCACTGTAAAAATTGTTGGTACCGAGCAAGCAGCAGAGCTGCGGGATTTAACAATTAGGCTTTATGACACTGCGGCAGATTTTGCGCAAAGTAGAGGGATTATTCTTGCCGATACGAAATTTGAATTTGGAATAAATATGGCTGGAGAAATCACGCTAGGCGATGAAGCGCTCACTCCAGATTCATCGCGCTTCTGGGAGGCCGATGGATGGATGCCAGGAAAGTCACAGCCATCTTTTGATAAACAATTTGTACGTGATTGGTTGACAACAAGTGGATGGGATAAAGAGTCCACACCGCCTGAATTGCCTGCAGAGATTATCGAAAAAACTGCGGCGCGATATGAAGAGGCTTTTGAACGCATTACCGGTAGTAAGTTCTAAACACTAGTTAAATCAATACAGGGGAGATATACAATGGCAAAGATCGTGGTTGATGTGATGTTAAAGCCCGAGATTCTTGACCCACAAGGTAAGGCAGTTGCTGCAGCTCTCCCTCGTCTTGGTTTTAGTTTTGCCAAAGATGTCCGTCAAGGAAAGCGCTTCGAAATTGAAGTTGATGGAGAACCAACTGCGGCGCAACTGGCCGATGTCGAAAAAGCTGCAGAGAAGTTACTTTCTAACCCAGTCATTGAAAACTTCACAGTGCGAGTGGAGAAGTAATAGGTATGAAAATTGGTGTTGTAACTTTTCCGGGCACTCTCGATGATCGAGATGCTGCTCGCGCTGTCCGCCGTGCCGGTGGCGAATCAGTTGCGCTCTGGCATAACGATGCAGATCTGCACGGAGTGGACGCGGTTATCCTCCCTGGTGGCTTCTCCTACGGTGACTATCTTCGCTGCGGTGCAATCTCACGCTTTTCTCCAGTGATGGAGCCCATCATCAAGGCAGCGCTCGGTGGCATGCCTCTACTCGGTATCTGTAACGGCTTTCAAGTCCTTGCCGAAGCTCATTTGATTCCAGGTGCTCTCACTCGCAACCACGAACTTCACTTTCTTTGTCGCGACCAGACAATCAGCATTGAAAATAACAATACAGCCTGGACATCTTCCTTTGCGCAAAGTCAAGAAATTGTTATCCCATTGAAGAATGGCGAAGGCGCATATATGTGTGACGATGAAACTCTTGCCATGCTCGAGGGTGAAGGACGAATCATTGCTCGCTATGTGGGAGAAAATCCAAATGGTTCACGTAATCTTATTGCTGGTGTTACTAATGAGCGTGGAAATATTGTTGGTTTAATGCCACATCCAGAGCATGCAATTGATTCACTCACCGGTCCATCTGCGGATGGTCTTGGTTTCTTCACATCTGTCTTGAAAGCGCTAGTGAAGTAATGTCTCTCGATACAGTAGCCATCGCACAAGCAAATCCAGATGCAACACAACCATTTGCAGAACTTGGGCTGAAGCCAGATGAATATGCACGCATTAAGGAAATTCTTGGTCGTCGCCCCACTTCATCTGAGCTCGCGATGTATTCAGTCATGTGGTCAGAACACTGTTCTTATAAATCTTCCAAAGTTCATCTCAAGCAATTTGGGGATAAGGCAGTTAAAACTGATGCACTCCTTGTTGGAATTGGCGAAAACGCAGGTGTTGTCGATGTCGGACAGGGATACGCTGTAACTTTTAAAATTGAATCTCATAACCACCCATCATTTATCGAGCCATATCAAGGCGCGGCAACTGGAGTTGGTGGAATCGTTCGCGATATTTTGACGATGGGTGCACGCCCTATTGCAGTTATGGATCCACTTCGTTTTGGTCCAGCAGATGCACCAGATACTCGCCGTGTATTACCTGGCATCGTTGCAGGCGTTGGTGGATATGGAAACTGTCTTGGCTTACCCAATATCGGCGGCGAAGTTGTCTTTGATGAGACGTATTTAGGAAACCCACTCGTTAATGCGCTCTGTGTTGGCGTTATGAAACATAGTGATATCAAGCTTGCAAAGGCTGCTGGTGCTGGAAACCTTGTTGTTTTGTATGGCGCAAAAACTGGCGGCGATGGAATTGGTGGCGTTTCAGTTCTTGCATCCGAGACATTTGAATCTAAGGGACCTGCAAAGCGCCCCGCAGTTCAGGTGGGAGATCCCTTCGTTGAGAAAGTCTTGATTGAATGTTCCCTTGAAATCTTTGCAGAAGATCTTGTTGTTGGTATTCAAGATTTGGGTGGAGCAGGGCTTTCATGTGCAACATCAGAGCTCGCATCAGGTGGTTCAGGTGGAATGAAGGTGCAGTTAGACAAGGTTCCACTGCGTGATCCTTCACTATCCCCAGAAGAAATTCTGATGTCAGAATCACAAGAACGTATGTGTGCAATTGTCGAACCAAGCAAGATTGCTCGCTTTCTTGAAATTTGTGAGAAGTGGGATGTCACTGTCACCGTTATTGGTGAAGTCACCGATGGCAACCATCTTGAAATAACATGGAATGGCGAATTGATTGTCGATGTTCCACCTCGCACTGTGGCACATGATGGTCCTATCTATAACCGCCCCCTTGCACAACCGGCATATATCAATGAAGTTGCAAAGCAAATTATTAACGTTCCAATTCCTGTAACTGCAGATGAAATTAAGGAAACCGTCTTGAAGTTGGCAGCAACTCCCAACCTTGCAGATAAGTCTTGGGTTACCGATCAATATGATCGCTACGTACAAGGCAATTCAATTCAAGCTCAACCAGATGATTCTGGAATGGTTCGTATCGATGAGAAGACACATCTGGGTGTTGCCATAGCAACAGATGCCAATGCCAATTGGTCATATCTGAACCCCTATGAAGGTGCAAAGCTCGCACTTGCTGAAGCGGCTCGCAATATTGCAACAGCGGGTGCAAAGCCTTTGGCAGTTACTAACTGTCTTAACTTCGGTTCACCTGAAGATCCTGGTGTGATGTGGCAATTTGCTGAATCAGTTCGAGGCCTTGCAGATGGATGCCTTGAGATGGGCCTTCCTGTTACTGGCGGAAACGTCTCGTTCTATAACCAGACTGGCGCGGTAGCGATCCTTCCGACCCCTGTCATTGGCGTACTTGGCGTTATCGATGATGTTCGTACTCGCACACCGATGTCATTTGATCGTGCCGGTCTTGATCTATACCTACTTGGAGAGACAGAAGATCACCTTGCAGGTAGCGAATGGGCATATATGCACAATCAACGTGGCGGAATTGCACCGACTGCAGATTTACAACGCGAAATGCAATTGATTGATTTATTGGTTGCAGGTCGCACAAAGAAAATCTTTACTGCAGCTCATGATCTAAGCCAAGGTGGGCTATCTGCAACGTTGACTGAAATGGTGCTCCGTCATAACACTGGTGCAACTATCAACTTAGAAAATGTTGGAATGACGCTCCTGAGCGAAAGCCCTGGACGTGTTCTTGTGGCAATTGATCCTGCGCAGGCTGGGGCACTTACTCAAGAGGCAGCAGCAAAGAAGATTGTTCTCACAAAAATTGGTATTACTGGTGGAGATGCACTTGTGATTAATGATGCAACTATTTCACTGACCGAACTGCGCACAGCCCACACTCAAACTTTCCAGAAATTATTTGGATAAATCAATGCGCGATCCTGTGATTCTTGCCGAAGTGAAGGAGACTCTTGCTCTTCTCACTGAACGCTCGCCAGGTCGCGCCATTGAAGTTCGCGTTCCACCGTATGCAGCTGTGCAATGCGGAGAAGGGCCAACTCATACTCGCGGAACTCCACCAAATATCATCGAGATGGATGCAGATACCTGGCTTGCACTTGCTCGTGGTGAAAAGAAGTGGGCTGACGCAATGTCGGAAGGTCTGATTCTTGCCTCTGGTGTTCGTGCCGATTTAACGCAACTACTACCGCTTAGGATGACCCCATGAGCCGTCGCCCAGATGGATTGTTAAATCACAATGTTCTTGAAGATGATAAGGGTCCGCAAGATGCTTGTGGAGTCTTTGGCGTATGGGCACCGGGTGAAGAAGTTGCAAAGTTAACTTTTTATGGACTGTATGCGCTGCAACATCGCGGCCAAGAATCAGCAGGTATTGCAACATCTGATGGCGATCGTATCTTGGTCTATAAAGATATGGGCCTTGTTTCACAGGTCTTTACCGAGACAGATTTAGCCTCTCTTGTTGGAAATCTTGCTATCGGTCACTGCCGTTACAGCACCACAGGATCTAGTACATGGGTCAATGCCCAACCAACACTACGTCCAACTAAATACGGCACTTTGGCACTTGCTCATAATGGAAACCTTACAAATACAGGCAATCTTGCCGAACTTGTGCAAAAACTTGAAACTGAATTGCCAAAGAG
>JBBAMS010000019.1:8208-9766 GCA_040402415.1 Candidatus Planktophila sp.
TTTGCAACTCGCGCCGAACTCATTGCTAGCGGCCTAGAGGTAGAAGAAATTCGCCGCTCTATTGGCGCAGATTCATTGGCTTATGTCTCTCAAGAAGGTCTCATTGAGGCAACAAAAATTCCCGAAGATAAACTCTGTACCGCCTGCTTCTCAGGTAAATACCCAATTGCAATTCCAACGGATATGTCCGAAGGTAAGATGCGACTTGAAGTCACCGATGTGGCGAATGAGAAGGTTCACTCGGGCAAGGGTGAAATGTAGTGGCGACATATAAAGATTCTGGCGTTGATATCGACGCAGGGGACCGCGCAGTCGAATCGATGAAGGCATCGATTGCACGAGCATCTCGCCCAGAAGTAATGGGCGGCATTGGTGGCTTTGCGGGACTCTTTGATGCATCTGCTCTGAAAGAGATGAAGCAACCACTTCTTGCGACATCTACAGATGGCGTGGGAACAAAGACTGAGATTGCGCGCCAGATGGATAAGTACGACACTATCGGCGAAGATCTTGTAGCGATGGTTGTTGATGATCTCGTTGTTTGCGGGGCAGAACCACTCTTTTTGACTGATTACATTGCAGTCGGAAAAGTTATCCCAGAGCGCATTGCAGAGATCGTCGCTGGAATTGCGCGTGGTTGTGAGAAAGCTGGCACTGCACTGATCGGTGGAGAAACAGCCGAACACCCTGGATTACTTGGCGAAGACGAATTCGATATCGCAGGTGCTGCAACAGGTGTAGTCGATGCAGATAAGCAACTTGGCGCACATCGCGTCAAGGCAGGTGATTTGATCATTGCCATGCCAGCAAGCGGTTTTCATGCAAATGGATACTCGCTCATTCGACATATACTTACATCGCAAAAACTTGATCTTGCAAAGACTTACGAAGGTTTCTCGCAGACACTAGGCGAAATCCTTCTGACACCAACTGAAATTTACTCACTTGATTGCCTTGCACTTATCAAGGCACAAGGAGAAAAACTTCGCACTTTTAGTCACGTTACTGGTGGTGGCCTGGCAGATAACACTGCGCGGGTTATCCCTGCAGGCCTGAGCGCCAAATACGACCGTTCAACGTGGTCGTTGCCGGAGGCAACAAAGTTTTTAGCTAAGGTTGCATCAGTTCCACAAGAAGATATGGAACGCACCTGGAATTGTGGAATTGGAATGTCAGCAGTGGTTGACCCAACTATCGCGGATTTGGTGATTCGCTCACTAGCTGCACGTGGAATGTCAGCTTTTGTCGCAGGTGTCGTTGAGCCTTCTGCAGATAAGCACGTACTTCGTTCATACTTGGTTTCTCAGTACAAGGGGTAAATTCAATGGCAAGTAAGTCCAAAGTCGCACAGAAGAAGCAGGCAACCTCTGCACAGAAGATCAACTTCTATCTCATTGCAATTCCAGTAATTGCCTTCGTGATTAAGTTGATCATCATGTCCAATATTAAGGGCACTGATGGCGCCACTTTGGGTGGATGGCTCGGCGCAGATGGTGAGAACTACTTAAGTGGCGTCAATGGCCTACTTCAGCAGGGATATTTCAGCGATAAGAGCATC
>JBBAMS010000019.1:9866-18540 GCA_040402415.1 Candidatus Planktophila sp.
CCACGTTGGATTCTCACATCAATTGTCATTGCAATCGTCTGGGCGCTTATGTATAAGAGCCGAAAAGTTCAAGCGCTTATTCTTATTGGTGTTGTTGGAATCATGGCGATTGCTCCAGCAGTCATGATTCAACGAAATATGAAATCCATTAATAAATCTGTGATTTCAACGAACCTTGGCGTCACAATGAAACTGGGTGCAGGAGACGGAACTCAAGGTGGGTATGCGCACACAGGACCTGATGTTCCATGTGTACCAACACCTCCTGCAACAACGACAATGGATAACGATGTCGTGAAGTGCGTTATCAAATGGTATGCAAGCAATCCCAGTAAATCGATTCGCCTATTCATAAATAAGGGCTGGTTCTACTGGTCACCATGGTCTGGTCCGTTGGGCAATGGCACTATGGCACGTAACCCGTGGCTGAAGATTGATCCGATCGTCAACATCGCAAAGGGCAGCCAATCGGGAAATAATTTGGTCTATAAATCTGTCGGCCGCGGAATTTCATTCTTCTGGGTGATCGGCTGTATCTCACTCTTCTTCATCGGATTCTTCTGGCTCAGATCAATGAAGGGCATCTATGCCAATCTTGCTTATGCCAGCTTCACTCCTGTCGTGATCTCATGGCTGGTCTCCATGGGTACGATCGGGGACCACCGATTCCGCATCCCAACGATGACCCTGAGCCTCTTTCTGCAGGTCATGGGCTACTTCGCCCTTCGCCACAGGCTCAAGTCAGGCTCATTTGCCGTTGCTTTGGAGTCCGGCGCTCAGGCGCGATAACCTTCGGGCTGCAGACAATCAGCTAGACGTAAGGAGGTCGCCCATGGGCCGCGGCCGTGCAAAAGCTAAGCAAACCAAAGTTGCTCGCGATTTGAAGTACAACTCTCAGGATATGGATCTCGATCGCCTCACTAAGGAACTCCATGGTGATGTTCCAAATCAGCAGGACAAAGATGAAGATGATCCCTTTGCTGACGGCAATTACATTCCCCGCGCGTGAGACCAACTCCGTACGTAGCATCCCTTCGTATCTACGAACCACTTTCTGCATTTGAACCTGTCGATCGTATTCGTTGGCAGAATATCGATGCATCAATTGATTCTCGCAAGGAAGAACAGGCGCTGGCTTTACTCGGTTTAGTCTTTCCTGAACCTCCGGCTGTTCGCCCCGATGGTGCGCATGTTCTCGATATCAATGGCATCCGTTACGTTTCACCGTGGTCAACTGCAACTCGTTGTTGGGCAGCCCTCGATGATTTCAAAGAGTCACTCCCATCATCAATCACATCATTTTTTATTCCACCATCACTAGAAGAAGTAATTACTACCGGAGTTGATTTACTTGAAGATCGAGTCCCACATATCATCACTGAAAATTGGGTTATTCCACCTCGATGGTTCTCACTCTTCACTGCAGAAGAGCGAGTGCGTGGAGAAGATGATGATGGTCCCTTCTCATTCGCACGCACAACAATGTCGAAAGCGTGCGATCGCGCTGAAAAGTCACACGAAATTGTCGTAGGTGCATTTGGACAAGGACCTGTCGAGCAAGAGATAGAGAATATGTTGGATTGGCTCGAACTCTTCCATCCTGAATCACTGGTCGAACTTGATTACGGTGGCCTTGCAAGTTATCTCGATACATCCCTTCGTGCTCGCGGCTTTGATGGAATTAGCGAAGATTCATCGATTGAAGATGTGGCATTTAGCTTGTCAGGTCTTGCATCAGGTGATGGCGCCGTTGCTGGCCAAGGTTATGAGCGCCTTGTGAGCCGATGGCGCGCTGTTCAAGCGTACGAATCAGCCATGTAGAGGCTAATTCGGGTATTGCCAGAGTTGAAACAGTCAGGAATACTTCCCGACATTACGGAGCAAAACGGACAGAGAGTCCAAGCCATAAGTGGGGGATTGCAGATGAATCGACTGCCTGATGCAGAGGTCCTTCTCACCCCTCGTGAAGTTGCAGATCTCTTCGGCGTCGACCCTAAGACCGTTACTCGTTGGGCAAAGGCTGGAAAGTTAACATCCATTCGCACTTTAGGTGGCCATCGCCGTTATCGAAAATCTGAAGTCGATCATCTTCGCCAAAATTATTTCAAGGCACAGAATTAATATCTTTTTCGCACCATGAATTACTCCAATTCAAATTATTCAATTGAGCTATTTTTCTTACTCGGCTTTCTTACATTTGTTGCAGTCGGACTTATTACTCCACCAATTCGCGAAATCGCACTCCGCTTCGGAGCAGTTGATGCACCCACCCTGGCCCGTAAAGCCCAGAAAGATCCGGTTCCATACCTAGGTGGTGTCGCAATTGCAATTGGAATAATTGGTGCTTCCTATGGTTCACTCCTTGCAGTTGATTTCTCTTTTACAACATTTAAATTGGCAAGTTTTGTACTAGTCCCTGCGATGGCTATCTCTGCTATGGGGTTATGGGATGACCTCAAAGGCCTTGAACCATGGCCGCGCCTGGTCGCGCAAACATTTACTGGATTCCTCGTGGCAGTCATTCTTACTGTGACAGATACGATGGGTTTTGCCTTTCATAACCATTATATTAATTACTTCGTCACCGTCATCTGGATTGTTGGTGTAACAAACTCGATCAACTTCTTCGATAATCACGATGGTGGAGCAGCTGGAACCGTTGCAGTTATAACCTTTTTCCTCTTCTTTATCGCCTATGACCGCCAACAAATACTCGTCAGCGCGCTGGCAATTGTGACAGCAGGGGCCACAGCTGGTTTTCTTATATGGAACCGCCATCCAGCTAAGATTTATATGGGTGATGCTGGCTCACTCTTCCTCGGAATCATCATCTCTGTATTAACAATTCGTCTGAGCCCTGGTGTCGTTCCATCTTATAAATCTCTTGCGATTCCAGTTTTCTTAATGGCAACTCCGATTCTCGATACAACCGTTGCAGTTATCTCTCGTTTATATCGTGGTATTTCGCCATTTCAAGGTGGGCGCGATCACTTGTCACATCGCTTAATGCGCAAGGGACTCAATCGCCGAACAACAGCATTTATCTTGTGGGGGCTTGCTGCAATCTACGGATTAATCGCCATCACTATCTATACCTGGCCAGATACGCTCGGTTTACAGACAATAATTCTTGGTTCTGCCTTATGGCTTGGGATGCTCACCACATTCCTGCGAATTCCATCTGAGGGGTAGACTGCGACCATGGCCGATAAGAATGATGACGTGAAAGCAAGAATGCTCGCTGCCCTGGAAGCAAAGAAAAATAAGAAGGGCGCACCTGGCACACAAACACATTCTGAAGGTGGGTCAAAGATTCGCGGTGGACAGCGCAGCGGTGGAGCTCCACAAGTTCAGCGTAAAGCTGGACCATCTGGTTCTGGCTCTGCAGGTTAAAAACTCACTGCAGTAAATTAAGAAAGTACAGTAATAAAGCACTTGTGGCTCGGGACAGGATCGAACTGTCGACCTCACGATTTTCAGTCGCGCGCTCGTACCAACTGAGCTACCGAGCCAATATGTAATTGTCTTTACTTGCGCATACTGATGTAGTTAAAAAAGAAGAAGGCGTGTGGACACCTTCCTCTTCTTGCGACCCGGACGGGACTTGAACCCGCGACCTCCGCCGTGACAGGGCGGCGCGCTAACCAACTGCGCTACCGGGCCTTATGTATTTACATACATTCGACCATTTTTTCTCTTCTTTCGAAGCGTGCCCCCAACGGGATTCGAACCCGTGTTACCGCCGTGAAAGGGCGATGTCCTAGGCCCCTAGACGATGGGGACGTTTGAGGCTCGCAAATCGTACCTTCTTAAGCGTGCACGACCAAACTCGGTGAAAAAGCCCCTAGATAGAGGGATGAAAATGGCTTCTTTTAGAGCAGTGACCACTGCACAGTGACAGAGATGCTCACATCTTGCTGACCTAAATCAATCACAGTTGCATCTGATTCTGCTTTAGCAACAGCCATCACAGGTGTGTAATTTGTTGGAGCAGAGTTTTCAACGAGGTAATTCACTTCGCCAAGTTTTACCCCCATTAATTTTGCATATGAAGTTGCCTTCGACTTTGCACTCTTTACTGCAGCAGCGCGAGCAGCTTCCAGTGACTTTGTGGAATCAAGGACAAAAGGTGTTGCTCCATTGATCTGCAAGTTATCTCCACCGGCTGTAACAAGTGCATCAACGAGTGATCCAGCACTATCTGCAGCTCGCACAATAATAGTGAAGGATTGTGATCCGCGATAGCCAGTCAGAGTAGAGCCACCATCGTTGGTGTATTTGTACTCTGGATAGACGCTAACGCTCTGAGTTGCAATATCTTTCGTATCAATCTTTGCTGTTTTCAGCGCAGCCCGCACAGCGGTAGCAGTCTTTGCAGTGGCTGCAAGTGCCTCCTTGCTTGTTGCAGCAACGGATGTGGCAGTTGCGTTAATGCGCACTGCATCTGGGACAACTTTGACTGTGCCTTGCGCCGAGACTGTGATGTAGCGAGTAGCTGCTGCATGAGCAGAAGGTGCGATCACACCTGCCACAGCAATGGAGAGAAGGGCAATGAGGGAGATGCGTTTACGAGTTGTCATAAAGCTATTATCTCTTACTTCTTGTGGCTACGGTTATAGATCTCTGTGTGATCTCTGAGCATTCTCTCGAGTGAGAAGTACTCATGTGCTCGAACTTTCCCAGCAGAGCCAAGGCGATTTCGAAGTGCTGAATCTGTTGCAAGTGCGCTTAAAGCACTAGCCATCGCACCCGGTTGGGGTGAGGTGAGAAAACCGGTTTTATCATTTTCAACAATATCTGAAATAGAACCAACTGCAGGGGCCACAATAGGTAGCCCAGCTTGAGCTGCTTGAATCAACGTCAGTGGAATACCTTCGTTATCACTTGTCAGTATTGCGATATCACTTGCTGCAAGTAGATCATCAACATCTTTGCGCCATCCTAAGAATGTCACTGGCAAGTTCTCTGTAGCTGCTCGCACCTTAGAACTTTCAAAGAGCTCACCTTCACCAGCGATGAGAAAGTGAATAGGAACTTCGCGCTTGACCATGGCAGCTGCAACATCTAAGAGTCGATCGGGGCGCTTAATCTGTGTAAGGCGACCAACGAATGCGCAGTAAATAGTGGCCGGATCTAATTCGAGGTTTTTACGAATCTCAGCCTTGCTTGCAGTGTGAGGCTCAGGTAGTCCTGGAAAGAAGACGCTGTATTGGTTTGCTGTGCCAATGCCTGCGGCAATGAGTTCGCGCTGAACTTGTGTGCCAATTGCAATGAGGTGATGTGTGCGCTTTGCAAAGAATTTCTCAATCAAAACAACTAGTTGTGTTTTCCACCCTGCGAAATATCCATGCAAGAGATGGCCATGGAAGGTGTGAATACGAATTGCACCACGTCCAGCAATAATTGATGCCAATCTTCCAAGTACCCCGGCCTTTGCAGTGTGGGTATGAATCACATCGGGGTTAAATTTCTTGATGGTGCGCACCAAACCGAAGAAGGCTTTGAGATCTGCAACAGGCGAAACTGATCTACCAAGACCTGCAATACGAGACGCTTTGATATCGGTAGCGACTTCATCTAGGTAATCAGCCTCGGTCTCATCGCAATATCCAGTGATGAGGACTTGCTCAAATGTTGAAGAATCAAGCCCACGCATTAATTCGGCAACGATGACGGCCGGTCCACCCACATTCATGCGGGCGATAATCTGCATTACTTTGATGCGCTCGGCCATGTGGTTATCTTCTCGCAAAAAGGCTGGATAATTGAACTTATGAGAGGCGGACAATTCGTATCTAACTGCACAGCAGATGCAATGGTGCGCGCTGCACAAGTATTGGCAGCAGGCGCCCTTGTCGCCTTCCCAACTGAGACGGTTTATGGCCTTGGAGCAGATGCCACCAATGCAGATGCGGTAGCTCGAATTTATGCAGTCAAAGGGCGACCAGCTGACCACCCGCTCATTGTTCATATTGCAGATATGCAAGATATTGCAGAGTGGGCTGATGATATTCCTGACTATGCCGTTGCACTTGCTCGCACATTTTGGCCCGGACCTATGACCCTTATTCTTAAGCGTTCTTCGATAGCAAAAGATTTCATTACCGGGGGACAAGAGACCGTGGGTCTACGCGTTCCCAATCATGTGGTGGCGCTCGCGCTATTAACTGAATTTAAGAAGGTCGGCGGCAAGGGAGTTGCGGCACCGAGCGCCAATCGTTTCGGCCATGTTTCACCTACAACAGCCGAAGCCGTCAGCAACGAATTAGCTGAATATTTGACTGCAGCAGATGTAATTCTTGATGGAGGACCTTCGCTGGTTGGTGTTGAATCAACGATTATTGATTGCACAACCGAGAGCCCAAAGATTTTGCGTCCGGGCGCGATTACCGAAGAGATGATCACAGAAGCAACCCACATGGCTCTCTCTTACGATGCCACCGATATTCGCGTGAGCGGCTCTCTCGACAATCACTATTCACCTGTAGCCCAGGTATTGCTCGATATCGAACCGCAACCAGGTGATGGATTTATCGCTCTCTCTCAGACTGAAACTCCTGAAGGGGTACATCGATTGGCTTCTCCAAAGAATGAAGATGAATTTGCACGTTTGTTATATGCAGCCCTTCGTTCAGCCGATACTCAGAAACTTTCAAGAGTTATCGTGCGGCAACCAGAAGGAACTGGAATCTCGATTGCCATTCGCGACCGATTGCAGCGAGCAAGCCGCGGGCGCTAAACCACCCACTACTCTTTCGCCATGAGCATTTCGCGCCGCAACCTTCTCAAAGCAACTGCAGTTCTCGGCGCTAGCTCCTTCGAATTTTTACATTCGCCTGCTGCAGAAGCGGCAACAGCCGATATTCAACATGGCTCACGTTCAGTGAAAAAGGTAGCACTTACCTTTCACGGCGCAGGTGCTCCTGATTTTGCAGATCCATTATTAAAGCTCTTTAAATCATCGGGAACAAAAGTTTCAGTCTTTGCAGTGGGCTCGTGGTTAGTCAATGAACCCGCAATCGCGTCTCGTATCGTCGGCGATGGCCATGATTTGGGAAATCACACGATGACGCATACTCAGATGAAGACAATCTCGGCCAAGCGCGTCGATACCGAGATTTCGGGATGTGCCAACGAGCTCACAAAATTAATTGGAAATCATGGGGCTTGGTTTAGACCTTCGGGAACCCAATTTTCAACAGAGACAATTCGTAAGGCCGCCATCAAATATGGATATGGCCAATGCATTTCTTACGAAGTCGATTCTGAAGATTTTAAAGATGTCTCTAAGACAAAGATGGTCTCTAACGTGATGAATAATGTAAAGAATGGCTCGATTATCAGTATGCACTTTGGCCATAAGGTCACCCTTGATGCCATGCCAACAATTCTTGAAAAACTCCATGCTCAAGGGTTAACGCCTGTGACGCTCACTGAATTACTCAAAGCATGAAGAAAATTTTAGCCGCAGCACTGGCCTTAGCTTTCTCACTTCCGATTGCTGCATATGCCGCTCCGCTGCAAGGAATGCCCCCTGTTTTAGACGCAAACAATATCTATGCAGCCGATGCGCCAAATAATCTCAGCGATGTTGTAAAAGGTGTACGTGAACTCGTTTATGTGCCGAATTATCGATCTGGAACAGTCTCTGTTATCGATCCGAAGAGCTATAAAATTATCAAAACCTTAAAGACCAAAGCGGGTCCGCAACACATTGTTCCTTCGTGGGATTTAAAAACGCTCTGGGTAAATAACAACGCGGCGAATTACTTAACGCCCATAGATCCCAAGACTGTCACCACAGGGAAAGCCATTTATGCCCACGATCCTTATAATCTTTACTTCACCCCAAATGGAAAATACGCACTCACGATGGCCGAGCTCGATAGAGAGATCGTATTCCGTGACCCGCACACAATGGCAATTAAAAATATCCTCAAGGTTCCTTGTCCCGGTTTAAACCATGCGGATTGGACGGCAGATGGAAACCAATTTGTTGCCACATGTGAATTCTCAAGCAAACTAATCCTTGTCGATACTGCAAATATGAAGTTACTGAAAGTTGCTGTGTTACCGAAGCAGACTGAGATGAATCCGATGCCACAGGACATCAAGATTTCGCCTGATGGAAAAACTTTCTACATTGCAGATATGGCTTCCAATGGAGTCTGGATCATGCCTGCAAATAACTTTGGGCGGCTAACTTTCATGCGTACTGGCAAAGGCACACATGGACTCTATGTCACGCGCGATGCGAAGACGCTCTTGATAACGAACCGCGGCGAAGGCTCTGTCTCTGTGATGCGATTCTCCGATAATAAATTAATTGCAAGGTGGAAGATTCCTGGTGGCGGCAGTCCAGATATGGGAAACATTTCAGCTGACGGAAAATTCTTCTGGGTTTCAGGTCGTTACAACGATGAGGTTTATGTATTTAATATTGAAAAGGGCGAATTTGTAACGCGAATTAAAGTCGGGCAAGAGCCACATGGACTCACAATCTGGCCACAACCAGGGCGTTATTCACTGGGCCATACTGGAATCTTGCGTTAACAAGGCAAGGCGTTCAGGGTAGTAGACTGCGCCAGTTATCAATGTGGGGCCTATAGCTCAGTCGGTAGAGCAACGGACTTTTAATCCGTGGGTCGACAGTTCGAGCCTGTCTGGGCCCACT
>JBBAMS010000020.1:0-16374 GCA_040402415.1 Candidatus Planktophila sp.
GAGTGAGCTTGGGCTCTTCTATGACAATTCTTTTTTCGATTGCGTGGAGTTCTTTGAGGACAGCTTCATAGCCTTCTTCATTGACTGATGTTGCAGAGCCGAGGAAGCGATTGAATTCGGTGCCGGTCTTGGTATCGAAGCGGACTCCGGATGTTTTCTGGCGGTTAGAGACGCTGATGTAGTAATCGCTTTGATCAGGTGTGCAGGTAGCTTGTAATAGTTTGTCGAAGGCCCACTCTTGAGTTTTTGTGGGTCCGGTGAAGATCAGGCGTTCGGTGGTGAGCATGACTACACCTTGGTCTTTATCCATCTGTAACTCTTCGCCGGGAATTACTTGACCTTTCATAGCACCGACGCGGAAACGGATTCCACCACCGACGGGGATGCTGAGACCAGATGAACCGCCGACATATTGCGAAGGTGTGCGACCTGTTTCGTGGAAGATGCCGGTGGCGGTCCAGAGTGTGCGCTCTCCGGCTTTTTGCATGAGTGTGTTGGGGACGCTGTCTTCGCCTTTGGATGCGGCGGTAAAGACGGTGATGAGTTTGGTGAGTGTCTCGACATCTTCTTGCCAGATTGCGTGGAGGCGGTTGTATTCGTTAGTTGCAGCCTTGTCGGCGCGCTTTGCCTTGAGGTTTGCGAAGTAGCCCATGGGTGTAAGGGTAGTGAGTGGCGGTAACATTGTGGGGTTTGTGCGGGAAAGAAAAAGCCCGCAGATTGCTCTGCGGGCTTTTTCTTTGCATTCCAATGACTTTGGAATTCAAAATTTACCATAGAACTTACCCACACAACCTGAGTAAATTTTAATTTTCAAATACTGAAAATACTAGTGTCCGCTTTGCGTACGTCTGTAGCTCAACGGATAGAGCAATCTAATGACTTTGGACTGGTTGCGGGTTCGAATCCCGCCAGGCGTACGCACACTTTGAAGCCCCAGGGTTAGTCGCCTGGGGCTTCTTTGTTTGTGGGGTGGTGACATTGAGGAGTTGTAGGGTGTAACCTTTACTTATGAAATCTAAGGTAAAGGCTAAGGCTACGAGGGTGCAGCGCCGCGGGAGAACGTCCACAAGCCGCATTAGCGCAAAGCATCAGGTGACAGTGCCGGTAGATATCTTGCGCGCCATTGGTCTAACAGTGGGAGATAAAGTGAAATTTGAAATCAAAGATGGGGTAATTGCGATTACTCCTGAGCAAACAGATGAGCATCCTCTGCGTCTTTTAATCGGCGCAGGTGGAAGTGATTACGACGACTTTGACTTAGCCAAAGAACGCGAGGCTATGTGGCCACGGTAGTTCTTGATACATCAGTGTTGATTGCTCTATTGAAGAGTGCTGACACACATCATCAATCTGCGGTCAAGGCAACTTCGGTGAGGAATGAGTATCTGATCTCGGCCGTGACTCTTGGCGAAGCCCTCATCTCAGTATTTCGAATAAATGAGAAGTCAGGGCGAACACGACACCAACTCATTAGTACAGTGGTAAACCAGATCGTTTCTATCGACGAAGAAATCGCAATCCATGCGGCTCAAATTCGAGCCGAGAAGAACCTCAGCTTGGCCGATGCCCTCATAAGCGCCACCGCCTATAAATCGAAGGCGCAACTATGGAGTTGTGACCGTGAGTTGGTAAAAGCTCATAAGGGCGCGGAGCAAATTGGGTAACTAACTAAATCTTTCCTTGCGCTAAACCTTTAAGAACTTCCTTCGCACGCACTTTTAATTCCGGTAAGTCGCTTAGCCGCTTAAGACCAAATAGCGTTTGGCTCATGCGGTGATTCTTGGCAAATGTTTCTTGGTGGCGGTCGAGGAAATCCCAGTAGAGAGTGGTGAAGGGGCAGGCGGTTGGGCCGGTGCGCAGTTTTGGATCGTAGGCGCAAGGCTTGCAGTAGTTGGACATGCGAGAGATATAGGCGCCACCTGCTGCATATGGCTTTGTCATCATCTGTCCGCCGTCGGCGTGAACGCCCATGCCGATGACATTGGGGACCATCACCCATTCGGTGGCGTCGATAAAGACTTCGCGCATCCAATCGAGAAACTCTTGTGGGTTGGTGCCGGTGATCAGTGCAAGGTTGGAAAGAAGCATGAGGCGGGGGATGTGGTGAACCCATGCGCGATCTTGGATATCGGTGACGGTGGATTTGATGCAATTCATTTGTGTGGCGTTGGGGTCTGAGAAGAGCGGCAAGAGTTTTCGTGTGGCGTGTAGTTGGTTGTTATTGCGGTAATCGGGGCCGAGGAACCAGTACATACCGTTGACGTATTCGCGCCAGCCGACGAGTTGGCGGATAAAGCCTTCGGCGGATTCGATGGGGATGGTGCCTTTATTAAATTCCTTCATCGCGGCGTGGATTACCTCGGTGGGGTGCAGCAGACCGTTGTTGAGATAGGGCGATAGCAGCGAGTGGTGCAGCGCCCAGTTTTCCGATGTCATCGCATCTTCGAGTGGTCCGAACTCATCGAAGTGATGGGTGACGAAATTCTTCAATTGTTTGAGTGCACCTGCACGGGTGGTGGCCCATGTGGTGGTGGGGGTGTGGTCCAACTCTTGTGCAACTTCTGCATCTATCTCATCGCGTTTGTGTTCTAGGTATGGCGGGCCAACATATTTCTTCGGTGGTGGCAGGCGGTTATCTTTATCGAAGTTCCAGGCACCACCTGTGGGTTTGGTGCCATCCATCAAGAGATTAAGGCGGATGCGCTGCTTGTGATAGAAATTTTCCATCAGAAAGTTCTTCTGTTCCTCAGCCCAGCTGATAAAGAGCGGGCGGGGGGTGAGGAAGAAATCGTTATCGATAAAGGTCAGGCCATGGCCTTTCAGTTGTCTGTGCTGGGTGAAGGAAGATGGTTCGGCGCAGGTAATAGGTAGGTTCTTATATTTCTTAGCGATTACTTTTAGGCCGTCGATGGTGGTGGCAGCTTTTACATATTCAACGGTGAAGCCTTCATCCTCTAGCAACTTTGCAAAGTGGCGAGCACTTGAGATAAGGAAGAAGAGGCGCTCTTTATGCCAGGAGCGCCCGGTTGTCATGCGAGCGCTTTCGACAAAGGCGATGACATCTGTCTTTACGTTGGCGTCTTTGAGTGCGCCGAAGTTGCGATGCAGGTGGTCAAAGGGGATATAGAGAATGCGCTGTGACATGTGGGTCTGTGGCCTTAGGCAGTCGTTGCTGCGATCACGCCAAGACACATCTCATCCGATGATCCTTCACCCCATGTGATATAGCGATTGGCTAGGGATTTAAGTTGTGGAATCTTCTGACGCAGTGTGGGGTCAAAGGTGCACTCCACGCGGATGGTGTCGCCGGCTTTGACTGCAATCGGGCTCTTTAAGGTGGTCGCTGATTGATTATCGAAGTTGTAGTCGGTGGCGTTCAAAATTATTTGTTCGGTAGAGAGGCCGGGGTTGAGCGTCAGCTTGAGCGAGCGACCAAGTAAGTGCATATGTGGGGCGGCTGCGATGATGGTGAAGTTTGATGTCATGGCTTTGTCGCAACGTGATGTCAGAGATGGTGCTGGTTTAAAGGGATCTTGCCCGCATAAGACATTGATGCCAGCTGCTTCAAAGGCGCTGGTGGTGCTGGTGCGAGCGGCTAAGTCAATTAACGATTGTTTACGATCGCAGAGTGGGCCACTGATTCCTGCAGGGCAAGCTAGTTCGACGGGTGCGGGAAAGAGTTCAACATGTAACTGTTTGATGGTTGCGCCCTTAGCGGGAACTGTCTCCATCACAATCTTGGATTGATCTGTTTCAATGTTGCCGCCGTTTGCGGCCAATAAGTTGTAGTGCACCTGCAGAACGAAGCGCTCGCCTTTTTTAAAGGGAGTTCCATAACCGGCAGGGGATACATCTTTACCGCGACCTGGTGCCCAAGAACTAAGCCATGGAGATGAAACAAAACTTGAGAACATTCCGCCGAGGCCAGAACCGCCAAAACAGGGCCAGCCTGTGCCGCTCTTATCTTGTTGAATTGCTTCAGCAAGATCGGCATCGGTAACGCGGAAGATAATTGCATGGTGGACATAGTTTTTATTCTGCGGGATAAATTGAATTGTGCGAATAATCGAATCTTCGGTGACCTTAGGGTCCAATAAGAAGCAACGGTAATCATCGGTGCCGTTATTGGGAGCAGCAGGCAAGTGAGCCTTGGTCATGGTGACGGTATATCGCTTCATCTTCTGCGCAGTTGCCGCACCTGCGTGGGTGGGAAGAAGTGAAGCGAGCACCACTGCAATAGTTGCGATTGCTGCAAGAGAGAGCGCCTTGAACTTCATGTGAGTAAGAATACCGATATTCCCAAGATGCAGCGCCTTGAGAATCGACTACGGTTGGCCCGTGAAGATAGCCAGATTCTTAGTTGCCTGCGCTCTCTTCACCCTCTCGCTCATTCCAGTGGCCGCACATGCAGATTCGGTGATCGTTGCCACTATCGCAACTGCCCCTGGTGTCTCCATCGATACATCTCTTTACTTGCCGGCAAAGGTTCCGGCGCCTGCAATCATGATTGCTCACGGTTTTGGTGGTAGTAAAGATTCTGTGGCAAGTGATGCACAATTTTATGCAGCCAAAGGTTATGTAGTTCTGACCTGGACAGCGCGCGGATTTGGAAAATCAACAGGGCAGATTGCTATGAATGCAGTGGGTGCTGAAGTCGCTGATTCCAAAGCGCTCGTTTCTTATTTAGGTAAGAGTAAATATGTAATGCACGATAAAACAGGTGACCCGCGTGTGGGCATTATGGGTAGTTCTTATGGCGGCGCCAATGCTTTGATGACTGCCAGCCAAGATCGGCGCATCGATGCCGTTGTTGCCGACATTACCTGGAACGATTTACAGAACGATTTATTTCCGCAATCTGTTGTTGGTTCAACTGATTCTGGGCCATTTAAAAAGGTCTGGGCCGGAACTTTCTTCTCAGCTGTTTCGTTGCAGAGCGCGTACTTAGGTGAGTGCGGATCCTTTACGCAAAGCTGGTGCGATGCCTATCGAAACGCTGTGATTAATGGCCAACCATCTGCGCAAGAGCGTGCACTTCTTGCATCCGTTTCTCCTGCCAACTTTGTGCAAGGTATTACGGCGCCCACGCTGCTCAGCCAAGGACAGGCAGATTCACTCTTTCCACTGACAGAGAGTTATAAGAGCGCTGTTGCAATCAGGAAAGCACATCCGCAGCTACCGCTTGTGATGATCTGGCATGCCGCAGGACACGATGGTGGCTTTGAGCAAAAGTCGTATCTGCGAGAGCAGTACCTAAAGTGGTTTAAGAAGTATCTCTCCGACGAGAAGATTTCAATTCCAGCATTTCAATTTACGAAGACCAATGGTTCGATATCTTTACAAGATTCAACTGTGATTCCGAAGGTATTTAGCAGTAAGCAATTGCCTATTGATGCACAGGTAGCACAGTTGCAGCTGGCAACGCCGACAGTGGCAGCTTCATATCCACTCGGCGGGATTCCCACTGCAATCTCATCACTGCCTGGAATCGGAAGTGCGGGAGCACTCGCTACCAAGGTACTTTCCGGTCTTTCTGGATTTAGTCCGGCACTGCTGCCAGGTCAGAGCGGGCTGCTGGAATCGGCGCCCCTTACCGCACCCCTTTCTATTGTTGGCCCATCATCGATCAAGGTGCGCATCACGAGTACTACAGGAGATGCGACTTTATTCTTCTCACTTGTGACTAAGTCACCGAGCGGTGCCATCACGCAACCCAATGGAATTGTCGCACCTGTGCGTCTTGCCAATATTCCCAAAGGTGGCGCAGATGTCACCGTCGAACTTCCATCCGTTATTCTCGATGCTGCGATGGGCGATGTCATTGCAGTAGGAATTTCAAGTACGGACCAGGGATATGACTTACCAAAACTTTCACGTTTCTATTCGATATCAACTCTTTCACCTCTTACCTACCGCACAGTCGTTGCGTCAGCATCTACATCAAAGGGTGCCAATTACGGATGGCCGATTGCAGCCGTATTTGTTTTAATCAGCGCTTTCTTTTATGTGCGTCTGCGCAAGCCAAAGATTGCACCAAGTCATGACGAGAGCACCGCACTTGTTGAGATCGAAAATCTGGGTAAGGTATATAAGGATGGCTATCGCGCAGTGAGCGATCTTTCCTTTACTGTCGAACGTGGGCAGGTTGTTGGTTTGCTGGGGCCAAATGGTGCGGGTAAGACCACAACGCTTCGTATGGTGATGGGTTTGATCTTCCCCACAGAAGGTTCGATTTATATGGATGGAAAGCCTGTCTATCCGGGTTCTCCAGCACTTGCCAACTTAGGTAGCTTTGTTGAAGGTCCAGGATTCTTGCCGCACTTATCTGGGCGCGAGAACTTATCTTTATATTGGCGCTCTATTGGCCGCGATGGCGAGCAATACCTCGATGAAGTCGTAGCAATTACCAAACTCGGAACAGCGCTGGATAAGAAGGTGCGTTCCTATAGCCAGGGTATGCGCCAGCGTCTAGCAATTGCGCAAGCGATGCTGGGAATGCCAGATCTGCTAGTCCTGGACGAGCCAACCAATGGATTGGACCCACAACAAATCGCTGAGATGCGTCAGGTCTTAAAAGATTATGCCGCAACGGGGCGCACAGTCATTATTTCATCGCACCTATTGGCTGAGGTACAGCAGACCTGTAGCCATGTTGTCTTAATGCACCGTGGTCAGTTGATTGCCTTTGGACCGATGAAGAAGATTCTCTCGCGCAACCGCAAATCAAATACGTTGGAAGAAATCTTCCTTGAACTCATTGGTGATGACCTTGTTATCGGGCAGGAGAAGAAATGAGTTACAACGCATCTAAAACGCTGCCATATTCAGTCGAGCTCTATCGTCAATTAAAGCGCAAGCGCACAGCATTTGCCTACGCATTCATTCTCTCTCTACCGATTCTTGTTGCAATCGCCGTGAAATTTGGTCCATCGGGAAATAGTGGGGGACCAACACGTTTAGGTTCAGGATCTACGGATCTGATTGGTTTGGCAACAATAGGTGCGGCAAACTTCACGACCACTATGTTGTACTTCGCGACGCCATTCTTACTTGTCGTCGTGATTGCACTCTTTAATGGCGATACCGTTGCAAGTGAAGCCTCGTGGTCAACGCTCCGCTATCTCTTGGCATCTCCTGTTCCGCGCACACGATTGTTGATTCAGAAGATGAAGGTCAGCCTGACGCTATCTGCGATTGCTGTGTTGTTAATGCCTGTTGCGGCATGGATAGTTGGAACGATTGCATTTGGAACAAAGCCTTTGCAGACACCGCTGGGTGCGACATTTAGTAACTCGGTGGCGTTATCACGTATTGCGATTATGACCGCATACCTTGCCATCTCACTGCTCTTTGTTGCCGGCCTTGCCTTCTACTTAAGTGTGCGCACCGATGCCCCACTTGGTGCTGTGGGCGTTGCAGTGGGGATCTCGATTCTGCTCAATATTCTTGATGCGATTACGGCACTTGGAAAAATCCGCGATTGGCTTCCTGTTCACTATGCATTCACTTGGTTTGATGCGTTGTCGACTACGATTGATTGGTCGAGCATGATCCGCGGGGCAAGTTACTGCGCGATTTCTGGAACTATCTTGTATGCCCTGGCAATCAACCGCTTTGCACATAAGGACATCACCTCCTAGCTCGCCTATAGACACGCGCGGGGTTGGGGCACGGCCAATTTCGACTATCGCACAGGCGGGCATGGTTATATTCTGCGCGTACCCCACAAGGGGCATTTCCTGAGTCAGAATGAAAGTTGGAGTAAAGATGGATGAAGTAACACTCTTAAAATTATGGAATCAAAAGCGCTCACAGATCATTCAGGCTCAGGTTGCGCCAGCCCTTGTATTGATCGCCATCATGGTGGTTTCAGGTCTCGGTATCTTTGCAAATGCCACAAGTGCAGCTAAGTACCTTGCACTCGGAGTCGCTACAGTGACTGGAATTCTTTCGATGATCAACCAGTATGCAGCTATCCGCGAGGCAGAAGCCCTCGTTGCTGATCTGAAGAAGTTAAAGAGTTCCTCCATGCTCACTCAGAAAATTGCTGAGTCACGTGGTCTTCTTTCACTGACTGCAATCGGAATCGTTGGTATGGGAATCGCAACTTTCGCACTAGTCACATGGGCAATACTCGGAAAGTAATCTGACAGTTGTGAAGATCGGCTTCCTCATTATCGGTATCTACGCCGCTGCAGCGGTTTTTCTCGTAGTTACCTACGAGAGACCGCGTAATAATCGCCGTAAGATCACTGGACGTGGCGGAGATTTCGAGAGCTAGATAAGTTCTTTCTTGCAGCCTTTGCTCAGATCAAATAGACAAAGTTGAGTGTGACTGGTTGCTACGGTCGACGATAAGCAAGGAATCGTTCTTGAGCATGGCCCAGCCATCTTGGTTCCAGCCACTTGATGCGACAAGGACTGCGCCGTCGACTTCTTTGTAACGTAGTTCGTAGTAGTCGCTATCTTTCTTGAAGAGATCTGGGATTCGATCTTGGTTGTAGCGGCAGGCGGTGACAAAGAAATCTTTATTCATGATCATCATATTGGCGCTGCTGTGAGAGATATTGGCTTTGATAAATGAGAGTGCGGATTTAATGCCGGGTAGGAAGCCGTGCTTCTTGATCTCAGTTAAGAGAAAGAAGAAGTAGAGCTCGGAATCAGTCTCACCTTGTGCAAGCTTGAGATATTCATCTGAGATGTAAGGCTTGAGAACATCAAAGGGGGCGAAAGATCCGTTGTGAATAAAGGAGATGCCTTCATAAGTAAATGGATGTGTATTTGATTCTTTGACATCCAGACCTTTAGAAGCCCAACGGAAGTGAAGAAGAGCTCCATTGGTGGGAGTTCCAATTTGTTCTGCGAGGTGCGATGAATCCATTGCAGGGATAGGTTCGCGAAAGTTTTCTGCGTGAGTTGACGAGCGTTCTACATGGGCATAGCCCCAGCCATCGCAATGTATTTGAGAGAGAGCTACAAAATTGTCAAGGTCTTGGCCTAGAAGTTGCGGCAGAGTTGATGATTTCTTTGAGGAAAAGCCAAGAAGTCTGCACATAGCCCAATCTAATCATGCAAATAGCCTTCCTTTCAGTCAGAGAAGAGAGTAGAAAAGGCGGGTACATCAAGGCACGAGGCCATCCCCGCCCCGCTAACTGGAAGGGTAAATACTGCATGAGCACTCTCAATGAAGATGAACGTCGCCTAGCCGATCTTGGCTACAAACAGGAACTCACGCGAAGCTGGAGCTCGTTCTCAAACTTCGCAATTTCATTCTCGATTATCTCCATCTTGGCTGGATGTTTTACAACATTCGCACAGGCATGGAATAACGGCGGACCAGTTGCTATCTCAATTGGGTGGCCACTGATCTCTGCATTTATCCTCATCATTGGTTTTTGTATGTCAGAGCTTGCATCTGCATATCCAACATCTGGTGGAATTTATTGGTGGGCTGCAAAGCTCGGTGGAGCAAAGGCTGGCTTCTTTACCGGCTGGCTCAACCTCATCGGTCTTGTCTCTGTCACTGCATCTGTGGGATATGGAGTAACAGGTTTTATCAACAGCATTATTGGGCTGTACTCACCTAAGTACTCCACCAGTTTTATGGGTGGGGACTTTATCAAGCAGCAGTTCGTGCTCTTCTTGGTTGTCATCGCATTTGCAACTCTGGTCAATATTTATAGTGCAAAGTTGCTTGCCTCTTTTAACAACATCTCAGTCTGGTGGCACGTATTTGGTGCAGCTGCAATCATCGGAATCTTGGTCTTTGGAACGTCAAATCATCAGAGCTTAAACTGGATGTTTACTACCAAGATTAATAACTCAGGATTTAGCGACCACACTTACTGGTACTTAGTGCTTCCGTTGGGCTTCTTGCTCACTCAGTACACAATTACCGGATTCGATGCATCGGCACACTTATCTGAAGAGACAAAGGATGCACATATCTCATCTGCTAAGGGAATTTGGAAGTCCATCTTCTACTCAGCAATTGGTGGCTATATCTTGTTGATGGCATTTCTCTATGTCGCAACTAATACCGATGTGATTAATTCATTCGACCCTAAGGTCAACCCATACGGGGGCGGATCAATCATTGCTCTGCTTGCAACAGCGCTGGGCACTGGTACGAATTTCAAGATTATCTTGATCATCACAACCCTTGGACAGATCTTTTGTGTGACTGCTTGCCTTACTTCATGCTCACGCATGATGTATGCATTTAGCCGCGATGGAGCTGTTCCCGGAGGAAATCTTTGGAAGAAGGTCAACGGACATGGTGTTCCAATCAATGCTGTGTTGGCATCTGCAGTTGCTGGTGTTGCCTTGACACTTCCTGCTCTGTGGAAGTCACCAACAGGTGTGCCAACTGCCTTCTATGCAGTGGTCTCTGTCTGCGTGATCTCTTTGTATCTTGCATTTATGATTCCTATCTACCTTCGCTTGAAGGCGGGAGATTCATTTAAGCCAGGTGCATGGACTCTAGGTTCTAAGTACAAGTGGATGTGCACCTTGGCTGTTGCAGAGATTGTGGTTGTCTCCATCTACTTCATCTTGCCGTTTACTCCTACTGGTACACCAGGTAATAAGGACTTCACCTGGACATCAGTAAACTACGCACCACTCGTTACTGGTGGAGCACTTCTTATCCTTGCGATCTGGTGGCAGGTCTCAGCGAAGAAGTGGTTTACAGGACCAAAGCGCACAATCTAAGTAAAAGTAATTACTATGTAATACACACGCTACCTACAAGAAAGAGATGTGATATCCGTGGCTGCAATGACAGTTGAAGAGCTCCGTTCCGAGATAGCTTCAGGAGCAATAGATACAGTGGTCATTGCAATGACTGATATGCAAGGTCGTCTTGTAGGAAAGCGCGTGCATGGGCAGTACTTCCTTGATGAGGTGCTCAAGCACGGCACTGAAGGATGTAACTACCTTCTCGCTGCAGATATAGATATGAATACTGTCGCAGGGTATGAGATGTCTTCGTGGGAGCGCGGTTATGCCGACTTCGCCATGATTCCTGACATCTCTACCTTGCGTCGTATTCCTTGGCAGCCAGGGGCAGCGATGTTATTGGCCGATGTGCAGTGGCTCGATGGCACCGATGTTGTTGCATCTCCTCGCCAAATATTGCGCAAGCAGGTCAATGCTCTCGCTGATGCAGGTATGCAGGCGATGGTGGGAACCGAACTTGAATTTGTTGTCTATCACGATACCTACGAAGAAGCTTGGATGAAGGCTTATCGCGATCTCACTCCAGTTAATCTCTATAACGTTGATTATTCGATTATGGGTGGATCACGCATTGAACCGTTGCTGCGCACTATCCGTTTAGGTATGGCAGGTGCTGGAATGACTGTTGAGTCTGTGAAGGGAGAATGTAACTTTGGTCAGCACGAGATCGCATTTAAATATAGCGATGCGCTCTCTAATTGTGATCAACATGTGATTTATAAGAACGGTGCGAAAGAGATTGCAGCGCAAGAAGGCTATGCGCTGACCTTTATGGCTAAGCCAAATCAGAGGGAAGGAAACTCATCTCATATCCACTGCTCATTCCGTGGCCTCGATGGTTCTATGGTGATGGCAGATGAATCCGATAAAGAGCAGGGCCTCTCTGACATAGGTCGCTCCTTTATCGCAGGGCAGATTGCACATCTAAAAGAGATTTCGCTCCTCTTTGCACCCAATATCAATTCATTTAAGCGGTATGTGCCTGGATCTTTTGCACCCACTGCAATTCGTTGGGGACGCGATAACCGCACCTGTGCGCTTCGCTTGGTAGGACATGGACAATCACTGCGACTTGAAAACCGAGTTCCCGGTGGAGATGTCAATCCATATCTGGCAGTTGCCGGAATCATTGCAGCAGGTCTTGATGGCATTAATCGTAAGTTGAAGTTAGAGGATGCATTCCAAGGCAACGCATACGCATCTGATTCAGAGCGAGTACCATCCACCATGCTGGAAGCACAGAAGTTGTGGTCTGATAGCGCGTGGGTGAAATCAGTATTTGGCGCAGAAGTACAGGCGCATTACACCAACATGGCGCAGGTCGAACTCGATGCATATGGCAAGGCTGTCACCGATTGGGAGCTCTTTAGAAACTTCGAAAGGTTTTAAAAATATGTCCTCGGTATATGAGGTAATCAACCCTGCAACCGAAAAGGTTGTCAAAGCAATTGAACTAGCCGATGAGGCTGCCACCGATGCTGCTATCGAGCGCGCACATAAGGCCTTTGAAACATGGCGCCATGTAGCACCGGGAGATCGCGCAAAGATGCTGCGCTCCTTTGCATCCGTTGTCGGTGCCCATCGCGAAGAACTTGCCGCCCTGGAAATTGAAAACTCAGGTCACACACGAGGTAACGCCTTGTGGGAGGCAGATAACGTTGCCAATGTTTTAAATTATTACTCAGCTGCTCCTGAGCGTTTATTCGGTAGGCAGATTCCAGTCCCCAACGGAATCGATATTACTTTTAAGGAACCACTCGGTGTTATCGGTGTGATTGTTCCCTGGAACTTTCCGATGCCGATTGCTGGCTGGGGATTTGCGCCAGCACTTGCTGCGGGAAATACGGTTGTCTTAAAACCTGCCGAGTACACACCGATGACTGCGATTCGCTTGGGCGAATTAGCGCTTGAGGCAGGAATTCCGAAGGATGTCTTTACCGTCATCCCTGGCAAAGGCTCTGTCGTCGGTGCACGCTTTGTCACACATCCCAAGGTTCGCAAGATTGTCTTTACCGGTTCCACCGAAGTTGGTAAATCCATCATGGCCGGGTGCGCAGATCAGGTAAAGCGTGTGACACTCGAGCTTGGAGGCAAGAGCGCCAACATCATCTTTGCCGATAGCGATATTGAAAAGGCTGCTGCAAATGCACCTGGGGCGGTCTTTGATAACGCTGGCCAAGATTGCTGTGCGCGCTCTCGCATCTTGGTGGAAAAATCTGCCTTTGATAAATTTATGTCAGCATTTGAAGTAGCGGTGAAGAAATTTCGTGTTGAAGATCCATCGCTTGCAACATCCGATATGGGCCCGATGATTTCGGCAAAGCAGAAGGCTGCGGTGGAAAAGTATCTCGATGAACCTGTGGCATTTACAGGCAGTGCGCCAAGTGGTGCAGGTTTCTGGTTGCCACCAACAGTCTTGCTGCCCACATCAACGAAATCAAAGTCATGGAATGATGAAATCTTCGGACCTGTTGTATCTGTCATGACATTTGAAGGCGAAGATGATGCGATTGCAAAGGCCAATGACACCGAATTTGGTTTATCCGGATCAATTTGGACGAAAGATTCTGGTAAAGCAATTCGCGTATCGCGCGCAGTAGAGAGCGGTAACTTATCTGTGAATTCAAATTCATCTGTTCGATATTGGACTCCATTCGGGGGTTATAAGCAATCTGGTCTGGGACGAGAACTTGGCCCAGATGCACTTGATTCATTTACTGAGGTAAAAAACGTTTTTATCTCAACAGAGAAATAACTAGGGGATACTTGATGAGTAAGCGTTTAGAGGGCAGAGTCGCAGTCATTACGGGTGCAGGCAGTGGAATCGGTTATGCAACCGCGCTTCGCTTGGCAGCAGAAGGTGCTCATGTTGTTGCAGTCGACACCAATGAAACTACCGGCAACGCTATTGCAGCCGAAACTGGCGGAATCTTCGTCAAGGCAGATGTCACAAACTCTGCTGAAGTTGAGAATATGTATAAGGTCGCATTCGATAAGTACGGCCGTATCGATATCGCCTTTAACAATGCGGGTATCTCACCACCAGATGATGATTCAATTTTGACTACAGGGCTCGATGCCTGGGAGCGCGTTTTACGCGTCAATACCACCAGCGTCTTCTTATGCTGTAAGGCTGTTATTCCTTATATGCAGAAAGCCGGCAAAGGCTCAATTATTAATACTGCATCCTTTGTTGCAACGATGGGAGCTGCTACATCGCAGATCGCATACACCGCATCCAAAGGTGGCGTGCTCTCGATGAGCCGCGAACTCGGTGTGCAATTTGGCCGCGAAGGAATCCGCGTCAATGCGCTATCTCCTGGACCAGTCAACACTCCTTTGCTACAAGAGCTCTTTGCCAAAGATAAAGAGCGCGCAGCGCGTCGTTTGGTGCATATTCCTATGGGACGATTTGCAGAGGCTACTGAAATCGCTGCAGCTGTGGCATTTCTTGCCAGTGATGATTCCAGCTTTATTACTGCAGCCAACTTCCTCGTTGATGGTGGAATTTCAGGAGCCTATGTAACTCCGCTCGACAATTAATCGACAGTAATAACTTCGGCTGTAGCGATACGGTCGAGAAAAGTATTTACCAAGTCAAAAGCGTTCTGATCGGTCTTTAGTTGGAGCGCTCTTGTCTGTGTGCGCAAATCGTCGGGATCGACTCCCTCTGATTCAACTTCTGCACATCCACCATCCATGGCAAGCCATTGCTCTAGTACTTCAGGGTCAATCTCTGGGTGAAATTGCAGAGCGAGTGTGCGACCCAAGGTAAATGCCTGAACCGCCAATCCCGTACGCGCAATTTCGGTTGCAAGAGGTGGAGATATCCAGCGATCCCAGTGATATTGAAACCAAGGACCTGATGAAATCAGTGATGGATCATCTGTATGAATCTGATACCAACCAAGTTCTGCCTCTGGTGCGCGAGATACAGAGCCACCTAAGGTGCGCGCCATCATCTGTCCACCAAAACAAATTCCCATAATAGGTTGGCCGGCGTTATGGGCAGCTTTTAGCGCTGCAAGTTCGGGCGTGAGCCAATTGCCGATGCGCTCATCTTCATAGGCACCATAGGGAGCGCCCATCGGAACGATGATGTCGTACTGAGAAAAGTCAGGAAATGTCACGGTGACATTCGGGGTTTTGTAACTACTTTCAGGAACGATGAGAAATCTTTCAATCGCATAGCCACGAGCTTCAAATGCCCGCCAGATAGGACCACCCAGAGATACGTGATCATGTTCGATAAAGAGTGCGCGCTTTGTCATTTGGTCTCCGCAATTCGTGCCTTAACCAAATCGAGAATTAATTTCTCTTCAACTTTCCAATCGTTGGGAATCCCGATGGTCTTCTTCTTAAGATCAAGGTGTTCGAGGTGGCCCGCGAATGTTGCCAACACATCAGTTGACCATGGCGCCATCAGAATATGCTTCTTTGTTGCTGTGGCGCCGAAGATGTAATCGTTGCCCAGCTTGAGCATCGGCTGGTTCCATGCAATAACAAGTTCTGTCTTGGGATATTTGGCTTGGATCACTTTAAAAATCTTGCGCATCGTTGTTGCCTGCTTGGGATCAACGGTCTTGTAATAGTCGGCGGGTGTATCGAATCTCTTGGCACTGGTAGAGCCGCGTGAATACATCACCAGTGCATTGGCATGGGCTTGCGAGAAGCCGTAGTTCTCGCGAAGGTGAGCAATCTGCTGCGGATACTTCTCGTCCTTGATCTCTTTCATAACCTTATGCCAGTACGTCATCTTCTCGCCGTAGCGCTTTTCGATGGAGGGGAAGTGGGCCTCGCGGGCTGGGTCTTTCGGCACGCTCACAAGTGTACTTTCACAGAGTTCGTTAAGGATGTGTTCACCTATATGGCACTTGAGATTTCCTTGCTTTACATCCAGAAGGGCGATAGTCCGCTTACGAAACTTAGAAACCTCCTTCCGGTCCATGAGTTTCCTCCAAACGGGACAGCAATAAAGAAAGACTTCGCGTGGATGAGGGTCTAGCGAAGCTTTCGTAGAAGTAAGAAACCCATCGTCGCCCCTTGCCGGTGGGTTTCTTGCTGCATGGACTACTGTTGAAATATGAAATTTCAGAGGCTGTGTATTTCATTTCTGCTCATTGCCGCAACTTTCTTCTCTCTCCAATCTGCACATGCAATGGGTTCGGGGAACCCATACCTCGATGCACAGACAGGGCTGACATATTCACTCTATAAACCGGTCAACACTCTGGGCTTACCGCAGAGTGCCTTTAAAGTCTTGGCCTGTGGCGGTGGCGGCGAGGAATGGGTCTATACAAGGTTTAGCAAAGGCAAGAAACAGATTGAGGTAATGCAGACAATGGCGGGATCGCATTGTTCAAATCCTGGCATGTCGGTGAAGATGCCGGCAGCAAAGGTCAATGGAATTTCCGCAGAAGTATTTGTCTATTGTGATCCGACTACGAAAGATGCTGCAAAGAATTGCAGCACCACAAAGATTTCTACCGTGGGCGGATATCTGCTCTTTACCTTGCCGGGTTATTACGGAATGAAGAAAGTTGAGATGCAGGTGCAAGGCGTGGGTGGCATTACCTACGCACAGTTGATTGCAATAGCGCGTTCCATGACCCCGGCATCAACAAAGGCTTCGGG
>JBBAMS010000021.1:0-15344 GCA_040402415.1 Candidatus Planktophila sp.
GAGTTCACTGTTGGATCATCGCCGTATACATCATCGCCAACTTCAGCAGTTGCCATCGCTTGGCGCATTGCTGCACTGGGCTTAGTGACTGTATCTGAACGAAGATCGATTGCCATGGCTTATGCCTCCTTGAGGACAATCATAAACATAGCGGCAAGGACCATAGCTCCGCCAATGAGGACCTTCAAAGTCAGCGTCTCGCCACCAAAGATGACAGCAAATATCGCAGCAAAGACAACTTCCATCGTCATGATCACCGCGACCTTCGTTGCTGACATATGAGCCTGCGACCAAGTCTGGATAACAAATGCAATTGCTGTGCAGATCATTGCAGTGTAGAAAATAACCAGCCAACCACTGAGATTTGCTGGCGCCTCATACCCTTGGCCGAAAGAGATGGCTCCTGTCAGAAGTGCGCACGTTGTAAGTTGAACCACCGTCATCGCATATGCATCAAGACCATTACTCCATCGACTTAAAGCAACGATGTGTGCTCCAAAAACAATGGCGCAGAGAAGAACAAAGAATTCTCCAATGCCTATGCTCCAGCCTGTGAGCGAAAGCAGTGCAAGTCCCATAGTGGCGAGAGCGACACAGCCCCAGGTAAAGCGCGAAATCTTCGCCTTCAACACAAGTGCTGCGATGACAGGAGTAGCCACTACATAAAGTCCGGTGATAAATCCCGTAATTGCAGCCCCTGCACGGGCAAGTCCAAGTGTCTGCAGAATAAAACCAGAACCCAGAAGTAGGCCGGCGATGAACCCTTTACCGAGAATTTCACGATCTATTTTCTTCAATACTGATGGTTGAAGGACCAGCATGGCGAGGACTGCGACCACAAAGCGAGTGAAGAGGAAGCTATTGACGCTCTGTTTGGCAATGGGATCTTTCATGACAACAAAAGACAATCCCCAGGCTGCGGATACTGCGAGCAGGGCCCAGGGGGCCAGTCGGATTCTTAACGCGTGCGAAGAACTCATCCACGCAACTTCTTTAAGAGTGCGATTTCCTCACCATGTTCCTTCTCAACACCGGGTGTTTCCAGGATAAGAGGAGCGTTTACCACAGCGGGATGTTTAAGAAGTTCTGCAAATGGATCGACGCCGATAAAACCTTTACCGATATTTTGATGCCGATCTTTGAGCGCACCACATACATCCATTGAATCATTAGCGTGAATTAATTGGATACGTTCGATTCCAGCAACTTGAACCAAAAGATCTAGCGTCTCTTTCATTCCGCCTTCTTTGGCGATGTCATGTCCTGCCGCAAAGACGTGGCAGGTATCAAGACAGATACCCACCTTGGGGTGGTATTCGAGCGCCTTCAAATAATTCTCTAAATCCTCAAGACGTTTGACGAGTGATTGACCCTGACCGGCGGTGGGTTCAAGCAACAGATATGGCGCATCATCATCGAGCGCTTCCAGAATTGGCATCACGCCCTTCTGAATCTGCTTCCACGCATCGTTGACGTTATCTTCTTTCACTGCAGAACCTGTGTGGACAACAACTCCGAGCGCGCCGATCTCTTGGCCTCGCTTGAGTGAATAGGCGGTAGATGCGAGTGAATTCTTGTAGGTCTCCTCAGTGGGTGAACCTAAGTTGATGAGAAAGGGAGAATGTACATATGTCTCGATATCAAGTGCTTGCGCTTTTTCGCGAAAGATCGCATCTGCTTCGTGATTTGTCTCAGGCATCGCCCAACCACGTGGATTAGATGTGAAGACTTGAATTGCCTCTGCCTGTGTTAACTCTGCATATGCAATCGAACGCTTTGCCATACCTCCGGATGTAGGAGTATGAACGCCGATTCGAGGTTTGCGTGTTGGCATAGCTGCTGGAGACATTTACCTACCCTACTGTGATGGTCACAGTACTGCCACGTTTAACCTTACTTCCCACCTTTGGTGAAATACTTGTCACCTTCTTAACGCTCTTTTTACCAATCTTTTTCACTACAACTTTGAGGTCGAGATCCTTGAGAGATTGGACTGCACTACCTTCTTCAATTGAGAAGAGATTAGGGATGTAGGCATATTGTGTTCCCTTTGAAATTACCAAAGTAACCTTTGTGTCTTTATCGGCGGTGCCACCACCAGCAGGTTTTTGTGAAATTACTTCACCAGCGAGTTGAGTTTCACTGAATGCATATGTTGAAACCACATTAAATCCAGAAGTTTGTAATTCATTCAAAGCCTGATCTGAACTCTTCCCAATATACGAAGTCAGTGCAATCTGCTCAATACCTTTAGAAACACGAATGACGACCATCGCATCTCGCTTTACCTTTTCACCAGCTGGTGGATTTGAATCAATAACATATCCTTTGGGAATACTGACGCTGAACTCGGCAGAGTTTGCTTTTAGTGAAAGAGGATATTGTGAAAGAACCTTCGCAGCGGCATCTGGTGTTAGACCCTTAATAGAGGGAAGGACATATCGCTCGGCTCCCTTTGAAATAATAAGCTTGACTGCACCACCTTGATCGATACGACCACCACTCTGTGGAATGGATTGAATGACAAGCCCCTCAGCGATATCTTCACTAAATTGTTTCTCGGAGATCACAGAACTAAGTCCTAGGGGAGTCAGCGCTGCCGTGACTTCGCTCTGAGTGGCGCCTACCGTTGACGGAACAACAACGCGCGAACCAGGGCCGATCAGTAGATACCAACCTAGAATTCCTACGCCTACTGCAAGAGCGAGTGCAATCTTGCGGTTGCGACGTACACGTTTACTTGCTTTTTTGCGCTTTGCAATTTCTTGAGTGCTCTCTTGCGCTTTAGGGGTTATCAAAGGGGCAGGAATCACGGCAGTGAGCTCTTGAACTTTCTTTCGCAGAGTTTTGCGGGCGCTCTTAGGGCGCATTGGCTCGATAGGGATATCTAGTTCAAGGCTGAGTTGATTCTCTTTTGGATTGAGGAGAACGCTGATTGCGGACAGTTGTTCAAACAAGGCGGTTGCATCGCGAGGCCGTTCATCAGGATTAGCACTTGTCGCACTGTAAAGGAGGTCATCGAGCTTTTTGGGAACTCCTGGAACGAGGGTACTTACGCGAGGAACGCGATTATTAACATGCATGTAAGCAATTTGAATCGGAGCCTCGCCTTCAAATGGCTTCTTTCCAGTGAAAATTTCAAAGGCAGTTATTCCTATGGAGTAAATATCACTGCGCGAATCCGCAACACCTCGTTGTACTTGTTCGGGGGAGAGGTAAGAGACGCTTCCGAGAATGACACTTGATTCCGCTGTGAGAGTTCCTCCAATCGATGGGCCCTTTGCGAGACCGAAATCTGCAATCTTGATACGGCCTTCCTTGGAAATCAGAATATTCTCAGGTTTGATATCTCTGTGGACGATGCCAATCTTATGTGCGGCAGAAAGTGCGCTTAATACCGGTAGAAGAAACTTAATTCCATCTTGGATCGAAAGTTTGCCTTGTTCGTTGAGATATTCGCGCAGTGTGTGGCCCTCGATCATCTCCATAACAAGAAAGATTGCTGGAGTTCCATTTTGATTCCAGCCTTGATCCTGCACAGCTACAATATTTGGATGTGATAAGGCAGCGGCAGCTTTTGCTTCGCGAATGAAACGCTCGACAAATTGTTCATCTTGTGCAAGATGTGGGTGCATAATCTTGACTGCAACTTTGCGGTCGAGTCGAGTATCGAGGGCCTCATAGATACTGGCCATTCCACCCGTGGCTAACTGGCGAATGAGCTGATATCGCCCATCAATGAGCTCGCCAGTAAGGTCGGACATATGGCAAATTCTAGTTAGTGAGCACGAAATCAGCCGCGTTCTGAGTACCATCGATGGCAAAGTGTTGTTCTTGTGTGGCGAGCCACTTTCTCATCCGGTTCTCAATTTCATCTCCATCTCTTTGCAAAACCCGTGCCAATCCTTCTGTAGCTTCTATCTCAATCCAGATCAGTGCAGTTAATGAATCGCGTATAGTGCTTTGGCCGCTTCCAACTCCTTCAAGAATCAAGAGTTCAGATTTTTCCAACTTTGTAGCCTGCTTAAATGCTCCCACATGCCAGTCATAAATTGATAATGAGATGGCCAAAGATTTTTTATGCGCTGCAACGAGATGGGTGAGTACATCAGAGAGCTGAGATGTCAGAGCGTTATCCCAGCCTTCATAGAGGTCATCCATATGTATCTCAGAAATGGAGTAACTCTGAGCCAGTGCAAGTTTGATGTCATGAGCAAGAGTCGTCTTTCCAGCGCCAGCAGGCCCATCAATTGCGATGATGGGTTGCGGCGTTGATTTACAGAGATCGAATAGCGCGCCTATGAGATCCATACCAAGTGCTCCATCCCAGCGCTGCCATAGCGGTAAATGCCACATAGAGCAGCGTTGTAAAGAGTAGACCTTGCGATGCATAGAGCGCTGTATATCCACCATCTACAACCAGCCACATTGGCCAGTTGTCATACTTCTCATAGACCATCAATATTTGCGCAGCTACTGAGCCAAAGAAGAGAATGGCATCGACATAAGTAGATGCCGCACCCAACCATTTCAGTACTGGACCAAGTGCCAGAGTTGATATCAGAATTGCTGCGATTGTATATATGCGGTATTTATTTTTAAATGGACCAGGTTTGGCACCCGTTGGTTCCCATCCATACCAACCAGCAACTGCAGCAAGAATAAAGACAATTTGCAGAGCAGCACTTGCATATAACTTGTACTGCAAGAAGAAAACTCCATAAAGCAGGCTACTCAAAGCCCACCAGGGCCACGTGATGCGCTTTGCGGTGATACCGAGTGCGACGCCAACAAATGAAACTACCGATGCTACGAATTCAAGATAGGAAACGTCATAGCCCCACGCTGTAAAGAATATGGAAAACACACCCAACCTCATTTCTAGATCCGCATTACCGGACCAGTCAGACGGTCGACTTCAAAGTGAAGTCCTCTCAGCCACTGTGGCTCCCGTTAGCTCGAACTTTAGCGGATACGAGCCACAATTGCTCGAATATAAGCACGGCCCGCAACTCGTGCTCGACGACTAGTTGAAGTCTTTGCGCGTTTGTTAAAAATGTCATAACCGATGGCTTCGACTTCATCGACAATTCCACAGTACAGCTCGCTAGCAGCGTGGATGCATGGCCTTGACTCCTTATCGAGGTAAGCAATTCCCTCATCTGATTCGCGTTGCAGTTGGCGAACGCGAGCAATTTGAAATTTGAGAGCCGCAGTAATTTCTGGAGTTAACACACGTCTTTCAAGCATCGCACGATCAACACCAAATTGAGCAAGTTCTTGCAGTGGCAGATAGATTCGTCCGCGATCGAGATCTTCGCCGACATCACGAATAAAGTTTGCTAGTTGAAAAGCAATACCTAACTTCTTCGCAGCCTCGAATGCTCGCTCATCTGAATATCCAAGGATTGGAACCATCTCGAGGCCAATGACTGCGGCAGACCCATAAACGTATTCCAGTAAATCTTCATATCGCTGATATTGCGTAACGGTTAAGTCCATCTCCATCGAGTGCAAGAAATCGACGAAGTGTTGGTGTGGAATATTAAATTTGTGCGCTGTATCGACAAGTGCGCGACCAATATGATCACTACTTGTTCCAGCTTTCAAATCAGCAAGAACACCACTACTCCAGCTTCGCAACGCATCTGCTTTCTCAGCGGGCGAGAGGGTGGACGCAAGATCATCCACAATTTCATCGGCGTAGCGCGCAAAACCATAGAGAGCGTGCACGTAGGGTCGCTTATTCCTAGGCAGCAGAAGAGTTGCTAAGTAATACGTCTTTCCATGCAACGAATTTAATCGTTTACACTCTTCATACGATGCGGTAAGAGCTGCATCCATTTACTTAACCGGACCTACAATGCGCTCTGCAGCAAGGCGACCTGAGATTAATACCATCGGTACACCAACGCCAGGTTGAGTTCCACTCCCTGCGAAAACTACATTCTCAAAACCTGCGGCCATATTGCGCGGCCTGAATGGACCAGTCTGGAAGAAGGTATGAGCGCTAGCAAACGGTGCACCGCGCTCCATTCCTCGTGCCTGCCAATCAAGTGGAGTTGTCATGACTTCTGTTTCAATGGCATCGCCAAAACCTGAATAGCCTCGAGCTTCCAGAGTCTTAATCATGTGATCGCGATATGGCTTTGCCTGTTTGGTCCAATCAATATCCGCATCCAAGTTAGGTGTTGGATACAAGATGTAATAGGAGTGCTTTCCAGCAGGTGCAAGTGTTGGATCGTCATGTGTGGGAACTGTGACCAGTACTGAAGGATCAGTCATCAGGACCTTCTTATTGATGAGTTCGTCAAAAACTCCATCCCAAGACTGTCCGAAATGAATATTGTGATGAGCAATATGGTCATACTTCTTTGAAGATCCGACAAGAAGAGTGGCACATGATGGCGAGTAGTTAAGGCGCTTGATATTAAGGGGAGTCTTGCCCAGCAAATCACGCCATACGACTGGCAGATCTGGGTTCATGACTACGACATCGCATTCAATACGTTCGCCTGTATCGGTGAGCACTGCCTTGACGCGGCCGTTCCGCTTATCAAGACTTGTCACTGTTGTGTTGTATTTAAATTCAACACCGTGCTTCGTAGCTGCGGCTGCAAGTGCGCGAGGAACTGCATGCATACCGCCCTTAGGAAAGAAGACGCCGTTGACTGAATCCATATAGGCAATCACTGCATAGATTGCTAGCGCTTGTTGTGGGCTGACGCCTGCATACATTGCTTGGAATGAGTAGACCTTCTGTAAGCGCGGATCCTTAAGGAATTGATTGACCTTGGGCTGCAAACGCCTAAAGCCTCCGAGTGCAATTAATCTCGCCAAGTTAGGAGTCAGAAGATTGAGCGGTGAATCGATATTCTTATCGATAAAATCATTCATCTCATACTTGTAGAGTTTGGTAACGAATTCGACGTATTTACGATATCCAAGCGCCTCCTCAGGAGACACGTTTGTGCGAATCTCCTCCTCCATCTGCGCAGTATTTGCATGGACATCAATCTGCGATCCGTCGGCATAGAAGGCGCGATAGAGGGGAGATAGAGGTGTGAGTTCAAGCCAATCCTTCATATCCTCACCGACACAACTAAATGCATCTTGAATCAAGGAAGGCATTGTTAAAACTGAAGGACCGGTATCGAATGAGAAGCCATCTTTCTTCAACAAGCCATTTCGTCCTCCGGGCACGGCCTCACGTTCAACCACTGTGACTTTACGACCAGCACCGGCAAGGCGAAGTGCCGCGCTTAATCCACCAAGTCCTGCACCGACAACTACAACGTGATCTGTAGGTCCCTTAACTGTCTTTGTCATTAATAGCTCCTATGGATTGCTGTCTCAGCCAGAGCTAAGAGAAATGGACGTGCATTTTCATTTATCGCAGCAGAGTTTGCTGCAGCTACTGATTCTTCACCTAAGTGGTCAATCAATTTTTCAACGTCGGCGATGGCGCCGGTATCAACTATCAGCGTGCGAAGTGCTTCAATCTTTTCAGGGGAGAGGTCAGGCTTACCGAGATGCGCAGAAAGTTCTGTGCGGGCAGCCTGCGTTGCCTTCTCCATGGTCATTGCCATCAGGACAGTGCGCTTACCTTCGCGCAGATCATCACCTGCAGGCTTACCAGTTTCTTTTGGATCTCCAAATACTCCGAGCAAGTCATCGCGCAATTGGAATGCTTCACCGAGAGGAAGCCCGTAAGCAGATAAGACGTGAAGAAGTTCAGCGTGATCAGATGCGGACGGTTGAGCAATCACCGCACCTAAATGTAGAGGGCGCTCAATGGTGTACTTACCTGACTTGTACCTTGCGATACGTAATGATCGCTCGACGCTATGTTCGCGTTCGCCTGATTCACGTACATCAAGATATTGACCTGCCATAAGTTCGATGCGCATCTCATCGTGGATGCGAAGTGCTGCAGTCAGAGATTCGTGCGAGAGCCCTGAGTTATGCAGCATGTGATCTGACCAGACAAGGGCAAGATCGCCGAGCAAAATTGCTGCTGATTCTCCAAATTGTTCTGCAACTCCTGCCATTGAGCCTTGGCGATGTAAGTTTTCAAATTGGCGATGTATTGCTGGCTTGCCGCGACGAGTGTCAGATCCATCCATTAAGTCATCGTGAATCAGTGCACATGCTTGCAGTAATTCAAGGCTAGCCATAGCACGAATATCTGTTGGCGCTGGAGTTGATCCTGCTGCCAGAAAGCCTGCATAGGCAAAGAGCGGACGTAGTCGTTTTCCACCTTCAAGGAGATAATCTTCCAGGGCATCGCACACAGGTACTAACTCTGATGCAATTCTGGTGAGGTGGTCGCGTTGTTCGGCCAAATATTGTGTGAGTTCGACTTTGACGGCATCACGTACCTCTGATGCGCTTTTCATGACCTCTTTATCCACGGCGCAACGGTACCCTGACGCCGTGGAGATGCGCAGTACGAAGAGTAAATTAACCTATTCATTTGAGTTTTTTCCTCCCAAAGATATAGAGGGTGAAGAACGTCTCTGGTCTGCGATGACACAATTGGAATCCATAACCCCTGATTTCATCTCTGTGACGTACGGCGCAGGTGGTTCCACTCGAGATCGCACGATTCGTATTACATCTGAAATAACCGCTCGCACTCATATTCCAACAGTTGCCCACTTAACTTGCGTTGGATCTACTCGCACAGAATTACTTGATATTCTCACTACATATCGTGAGGCTGGAATTAAAAGCATTCTGGCACTTCGTGGAGATCCCACTGGTGGTCTACTTGCACCTTGGAGTGCAACAGAAGGCGGACTCAATCACGCGGACGAATTGGTAACTCTTGCCGCTGAATTTGGTGGGTTCACTATTGGTGTAGCAGCTTTTCCTGATGGACATCCTGCATCGGATGGAGATTTTGCACATGATGTTGATGTCCTACTTGAAAAAGAACGACGTGGTGCGACATTTGCTACAACTCAGTTCTTCTTCCAAGTAGATAAGTGGAAATCACTTGTCGAAAAATTGGCAGCCAAAGGTTGTGCACTTCCGATTATTCCTGGCATTCTGCCTATCACTAATGTGAAGCAACTTAATCGCATGGCTGAATTAAGTGGCGTGCGGATTCCGGCACACATCTCTGGTGCCTTTGCAAAGATTGAAGATAAACCAGACGATGTTCGTAAACTTGGTGTTGAAATTGCGACGAAGCTATGCGAGGACTTGCTTGAAGCTGGTGCACCTGGACTTCACTTCTACACAATGAATACATCAACTGCCACTCGTGAGATCTATTCTCAGATCAAGGATGAGCGATGACAGCCATTCCAATGTCAGAAGGGCAATTCAAAGACCGCTGGAGCCAATTACACGGTGGTGCCGATGTCGAAGGCGTTGTAGGTGGGTGGCTCAAATTTTCCTATCAAGCAGCTCGTGTATGCGTTGCACTTCGTATTTCTCCCAATGTGCTTACATTTCTGGGGGTAGGAAGTGCCATTGCGATGGGACTGTCTACCTACGCTGCAGTCTCCCTCTTACTTCTTACAATCTCACTCTTCTTTGACGGTATCGATGGCAGTGTTGCGATTCTCAGTGGTAGTGAAAGTCGATGGGGCTCACTTCTCGATTCAGTTGCTGACCGTATCTCAGAAGCTTTCTGGCTCTATACGGGATGGCGACTAGGAATTCCTGCTTGGTTAGCTATCACGATGTGGACTGTTGCATCAACACAGGAATATGCACGTGCACGACTTGCATCTCTTGGTCATTCAGAAGTTGGTGTTGTGACATTGACTGAAAGACCAGTCCGTGCAATCTTCATGGCTTTTGCTTTAATCTTTTATATTTTTGATATCCCAGGAACGTTGCCGATGTCATATGCATTTCTCGCACTTCTTGCATTTAGTTTCTTGCAGGTAATGCGAGCGGCTAAGACGGTATTACCTAATCGAGGATAGCTAGCGCGACCATTTCGGCACTCAATCCAACAAGCGGTAATCCGCCACCGGGATGCGCAGACCCGCCTACTAAGTAGAGACCTTTAATAGGTGAGCGATTCTTTGCACGCGCAAAGGCAGAACGCGCACCATTACTTGAAGTTCCATAGATTGAACCTCCCGGTGCGTTAACGCTGGTTTCTAAATCAAAAGGAGTGCGGATTTCAAGTACTTCAAGTCTCTCGCGGATCGGAATTCCAGCAGCTTCAATCTGGTCGATGATGGAATTTGCATACTGACGATTGAAGTTTTCATCACTCCAATCGAAACTAGCTCCTGTGCTGCTATGACGTGGTGCATTCACTAGCACGAACCAGGCTTCATGGCCCTGATCTTTGACCATAAGTGGATCGCGCGGGGCGCAGATATAAATTGTTGGTTTTTCAACCGGAGTCTTCGTTGTGAAGATAGATTCGAATTCAAGGTCATAATTTTCGGGGAATAAAATTGTGTGATGCTCAAGAGGCGTTGCATCCGATGGTTTTAGGCCCAAGAGAAGCGAGAATCCAGCAAGGGATGGCTCTTGCTTAGCTAATTGTTTGCGAATCTTGACCACCTTGTTGGTAGGAGCAAGTAATTTTTCATAAATAAATCGCGCATCTGCATTTGCGACAACGCGATCAAAGCCCTGCTGATTGCCGTTGACAACGAGACCCGTCACTCGACCACCGTTGAGTGTTATCTCTTCAACATAAGAGTTAAGGCGAATATCTACACCTAACTTCTCGCATCGTTCTGTGATCTTCTCAGAAAGCGTTCCGACACCACCTTTGATATGCCATGCGCCAAATGCCTCTTCAACAAAGGCGATGGTTGATAAGACTGCAGGGGCGAAGCGGGGATCAGAACCGCTATAGGTTGCATAGCGGTCCATAATCTTTGCAAGGTATGGGTTAGTGATTCCTAATCCACGCAGAGATTTCCATGGGGAAATCGTTTTGAGGTCTCTGAGCAAACGTGGGCGCTTGAGGAGTGAAACTGGGGACTTCAGCTCTGATTCGATAAATGGTTCGCGGGATACATCCCACATAGCTTCTGCCTGCAGAAGAACTCGATCCCATTCGTGCGCTGCATCTGCGCCCAACGATTCCTCGATTGATGCAAGCGTCTTCTTACGAGATAAGTTGGCAAACTTCACAGATTTTCTATCGTGGAAGCGGTAATCAAATGATGGGTTTACTTCCTCTATCTCAAGTACGCGAGCCATGACATCACCTGTGCGTTGGAAGAAGTCGCGATACACCGCAGGCAGCGTCAGAAGAGATGGACCTGTATCAAATGCATATCGTCCAATCCATTCAGTACGGCACTTTCCGCCAGTTCGACTAGATGCTTCAAAGATTGTGACGTTGTGACCTGCTTTGGCTAATCGCGCTGCAGTGCAGAGGCCACCGATACCAGCGCCAATAATGGCAATGTTTTCAGGGTTCTCTACCTTGCCCAAATGGCCGGTCATACGATGCGACCTTTCCATTGGATGCTTCCGCGTTTTGCCCATGAGTAGATGATCAGGTAGATGAGCAGCGCGCTAGTGAGTGGATGTAAGAAAGCATAGAGCGGATTACCGCGAGAGCGCATCGCACTGATCTCGCGGGTCAGAACAATGTAGAAATAGAGTGCGAGGCCAATTACATATCCATTGAGCAGGAGAAGAATTGGAAGGATGCCTGTTGCGAAGATAAAGAGAACAGCAATCACACTTCCGGGTAGACCACCAAATGCTTTCCAAAGAGATTTTCCATACCCCTGACGGATTTCATTAAACGATGAATACATGCGAGTGCTTGCGATAGCTGAACCTTCGGTGACTATGCCCCTAAATCCAGCGGAAATCAAAGAACGAGCTAATTCGATATCATCGAGGATGTGATTCTGCACAGATTCGAATCCACCAACAGCATCAAGCGCTGATTTACGCACCACAAAGAATTGTCCATTCGCGACCGCAGTCGAACGCCGGGGGAACTTTTCAACTAATCGCAGAACTATGGTGCTCATCCATGACCAATGCAGAATCGGTTGGATCAGATTCTCTCCGAAAGTGCCTGCGATTTGTCGGGGGTAGGGAGATAGAAAATCTAGCTTCAAATCTTCTAGTTGGTTGACCGCGCGAACTAGCGCTTGTGGTTTCAGGCGAACATCAGCATCGAGGGTAATGATGTATTCAGAAGTCGATTCTTCATACCCGCGCTGAAGAGCTGATACCTTTCCAAGCCAGCCCGAGCGGAGACTGGGGGAGTCGATGATGAAAAAACGTCCATCGTGAGCGGTAGCACTGCTCATGTATTCCAATGTTCTGTCACTAGATCCGTCATTAATTAGCATGACTCGTAATTTTTCTACACCTTGTTGCACCGAAAGAGCGCCAACAAATTCATGTACATTTTCAGCTTCATCACGCATCGGCGCGAGAACTGTGATGGCGCCAGTGACGGTCTCATCATTCTTAGGAATGCGGATGGTTGCAAAGTTAATTACTGATATTGTGAAGATGATGATGTTGAGATTAAGCAGAAGTCGTATCATGAATCATTGCTTCTTATCGCTAAGCCAGCTGGAGAAAAAGTAGGGAGTGATAATCACTCCCATGATTGCGCCTCCAAAAAAAGCTAGCCCAGGTCGATTGAAGAAGAAGAGATTTCCAACAAATCCTGCGAAGAGGGTCCAGAGCAACAGTGCATCGACAGCTGCAAGTGATGCAGCTACCTTTCTGCGTTCACGAGGGAGCACTAGATGCAATAAGCCGACAATAATTATTCCCGCCAATAACCATCCGAAAGCATTCGATAATGGAATATCAGGAGTGAAAGGAAGATGAGATCCCGTTACTTCCCACTTCCAACGACCCGCTGCAACCATCTGCGGATCAAGGAATAAATCCCATGCCGCAAGTAGCGCACCGCCATAGAGAAATACCCACCCACCTGCGACTCGCCTAGCTGCAACTAGTGCTGGGTGCACCATCATCACCCACGCACACGGAACAACGAGGGGGACACCGAATAGCGCTTGGCCCAAAGATTTGTCATAGTGATACACACCGAATGGCCATCCTGTATGCACCCCTAGCACTTCAACTCCAAGACCAAAGAGCGCGGTCAGTGGAAGATAGCGACTTGAATACTTCACACCATAAGACAGATGGCCATGGATCACCATGGCAAGGGCGCCGACATACACGGTTGCAATTGTCACTATGCGAAGAACATCACCATGAATGAGTGGATAGGAAATCTGTAACGCAATAGTTAATCCAACAAGGGAAAAGAGGAAATTTCTTGCCTTTGGAGAAATTCCGCCACGACGCCTACGACGCGGGTTGTAGTGACGAATCGACATGGTTTAAGTCTGCCTTAATTGCCTACGTTGGCAGTAATTTCACCACGGAGATCAAGAACTTCAAAGCGAGCAAAGAGTTCTTCGCTATACCAATCGATTTCTTTCGTCTGCTCTATGGCTCTTTGGTGTGCCTGGCCCTTGTACGCAAAATCTCGTAGCGCTGATCCAGATTTCCAGAGTGAGAAAGTTCCTTGTAATCCGATGGGTGCTTCACCAATTCCAATTGCCGAAATAAGTCCAGGATTGCCATGGAGATCGATTACTACGGGAGGAACAGATCTCCAGAAAATAAAGTTCTTATTCCACTTAATTCGAGCTCGAGTAATCGCTGCAATGGGTGCGTCAGGGTTTGAAAGAGGCGAAGTGAAATCAAATGGATTCTTCTTAGACCAGAGACCGTGAGATGAGAGAGGTGCAAGTACTGCCCTCACCTCTGCTGTTGATCTCGTGCGCCAACCGGTAATAATGGGTGATGAATCGAAAGCCTCAATACGGTTCTCATCAATGACAACGACGATTCCCCACCGATAAAGGTTGGCATCCTGTGTCGTAAATGTTTTGCCACTACCTGTACCAAGAAGCTTTGAAAATGAAATTCCAGCGAACTGACGACTTCGTAAGCGATCTACTGCCATGCTGCGAAGGGCGAATGGTATACTCTTCCCTTTAATAGTGAAAAAGTAGACCACGGTGCGTTTCATGCGCACAGTTTCTCATGAACTGGGGCAAGTAATGATTCGAAAGCACCTCTTTGCAGAGTTTGTGGGCACCGCAACGCTTGTCGCAACGGTTGTCGGTTCAGGCATCATGGCAACGAACCTCAGTGCTGATATCGGTATCCAACTACTGATCAATACCAGTGCAACGGTATTTGTTCTCTACATACTTATTACGCTCTTTGCCCCCATTAGTGGCGCCCACTTCAATCCGCTGGTCAGTGGTATCGCTTACTTACGTAAAGAACTTTCCCTGTCTCGTACAATCACATTTGTCACCACGCAGATTCTTGGGGGATCACTGGGCGCACTATTAGCAAACCTCATGTTCAAACATCCAGCAATCGAACCGTCTCAGCATCTTCGTAACGGAGGACACCTGTTACTGGGTGAAGTAATTGCATCGGCAGGTCTTATCTTTATTATTTTCCTCGCGGTAAAGCAGGGGCTTGATAAGAAGATTCCACGTTTAGTTGCAGCTTGGATTGGCGCCGCATACTTCTTTACATCATCTACATCTTTTGCAAACCCAGCGGTGACAATCGCACGAAGCCTTACCAACTCATTCTCTGGAATTGATATCTCATCCGTTCCAGCATTTATCGCGGCTCAAATAGTTGGTGCCATTCTGGGGTATCTTGGGTTCAAATACGTCACCTCTACATCAAAGTCAGGGAAGTAATGAGTAAGCCAAGCGTTCTCTTTGTCTGCGTTCACAATGCAGGCCGCTCACAGATGGCGGCAGGTTTTATGCGCGAACTCGGTCAAGGGCGTATTGAAGTTCTCTCTGCAGGTTCTGCTCCGAAAGATTCAATCAACCCAGTAGCAGTTCAAGCAATGGCTGAAATTGGAATAGATATTGCCAATAACACTCCCAAGATTCTTACACCAGAGGCTGTACAGGCATCAGATGCAGTGGTCACGATGGGATGTGGCGATGCGTGCCCGTTCTATCCAGGTAAGCGCTATGAAGATTGGGTACTGGATGATCCTGCAGGACAGGGCATTGAATCTGTCCGCGTGATTCGCGATGACATCAAGACGCGAGTTGAAAAGTTACTTGCTGAGTTACTTGCTTAATCGCCTACGACCATAGGTGTTGCACCGGTACATGCAATGAGTTCTCTGTAACTTGTTGGATAAACAGCATAAGGATGACCGGAAGCTGCCCAAACAACCTCGTAATCGTTTAACGCTTCATCAATCAATGTTATTTCTGGCTCTGTTATCCAACCGATAGGGGATACGCCGCCTGTAGTTTCTGAAACCAGAGCCACGAAATTATTTCGCACAATTGGCTTGAGCT
>JBBAMS010000022.1:0-12945 GCA_040402415.1 Candidatus Planktophila sp.
GTAATGATTGAGTTATTAACTTCACGCTCTGTGGTTGTCAGCCAGTGATCGATGGTGAAGAAAGATGGACGCTTGCCAGTGGCCTCTTCGCGAAGAAGAAGTTCGAAAGATGCATCGGCTGCTTCAAAGGTAAATCCGCGCGATTCCATATCCTTTACGCGATCAACTACGCGGCCAATGAGTTCGCGGTCTCCCTTGAGGTCAACGCCGAGCTCCACAGATTTGAGTTCAATAGAAGCACGCCCTGCCATATCAGAGACAAGCATGCGCATATCGTTTCCAACAGATTCAGGATCTTCATGCTGATACAGCGATGGATCAACCTTGATAGCAGATGCGTGAAGGCCTGCCTTATGAGCAAAGGCTGAGACACCTGTATATGGCTGACGAGGAGAAGGAGAAATGTTGGTCACTTCAGCAACAGCGTGTGAAATGCGGAATGCTTCGCGCAGAGCGTTCTGTGGCAGAACTTCCTTCTTCTTCTTCAATTCTAAGTTAGCAATAATGGTGACAAGGTCGGCATTTCCTGTGCGCTCACCATACCCATTGAGAGTTCCTTGAACATGGGTTGCACCTGCAGCAACAGCTGCCATTGAATTTGCTACTGCGCACCCTGTGTCGTTGTGACAGTGAATTCCAAGGCGAGCAGATGTTGCACCGAGTACATCATGTACTACATCAGCAATTTCATCAGGCAACATGCCACCGTTGGTATCGCAGAGCGCTGCAACATCAGCGCCTGCTTCCATCGCCACGCGAATGACTTCGAGTGCATATGCACGGTTTGCGCGATATCCATCGAAGAAGTGTTCCGCATCAAGGAATACGCGCTGACCCTCTTGGCGCAAGTGAGAGACAGAATCGCGAATCATGGCAAGGTTTTCATCAAGATTTGTCTTCAGCGCTAGATCAACGTGGCGGTCATAGGCCTTGGCAACGAGAGTTACAGCAGGAGCGCCGGAATCACGCAAGGCTCCAAGTAGAACGTCGTCTGCCGCCTTCACATTGGGGCGACGAGTCGCACCGAATGCCACAAAAGTTGCGTTCTTAAGTTTCAGTTCTTTCTTAGCGAGTGCAAAGAATTCGGTGTCCTTTGGATTTGCTCCAGGCCATCCGCCTTCGATAAAGCCAACGCCTAAGTCATCTAGGTGACGAGCAATCGTCAGCTTGTCATGAACCGAAAGATTGAGGCCCTCTTGCTGGGCGCCATCACGAAGAGTGGTGTCATAGATATGCATCGCTTCTTTGTCGAACATTAGAGCGCAACCTTCTTCATCCAGCTGTGCTTATCTGATGTTGTTCCATGTTGGATCGCAAGCAGATGGTTACGGATCTGCATGGTGATGGAGCCTGGTTGTCCGTCTCCTGTTACCCATGTACCCATCGCAGATTTTGCTTGGCCGACGGGAGAGACAACTGCGGCAGTTCCGCAGGCAAAGATTTCAGAGATTTCACCAGAGGCAACGCCATCACGCCAATCATCGACTGAGAGCATGACCTCATCTGTCTTGTAACCAAGATCCTTTGCTACAGACAAAATTGAGTCGCGGGTAATTCCTGGCAATAAAGTTCCGGTGAGCTTTGGAGTGATGACAGTGGCATCGGCGCCTTTACCTTTTACAAAGTAAAGGTTCATGCCACCCATCTCTTCGATCCATTTACGTTCTACCGCATCGATCCAGACAACTTGGTCGCAACCTTCTATTGCGGCAGCTTTCTGGGCAACAAGAGAAGCTGCGTAATTGCCACCGCACTTGGCCTCACCTGTGCCACCTTGGGCTGCGCGCACATACTCCGTTGAGATCCAGACAGAGACAGCCTTCGATGGATCAAAGTAAGCACCTGCGGGAGTTGCAATAAGTAAGTAAGTTGCTTTATTTGTTGGACGAACACCCAGACCAACTTCTGTGGCAATCATGAATGGGCGGATATACAGCGCTTCGCCGATTTTTCCTGGAGTCCAACCTGCATCTTGTTTTACAAGTGTGTGAATTGTTTCCAGGAATAACTCTTCAGGCATTTCAGGAAGTGCCAAGCGCGCTGCAGATCGTGCAAAACGTCCGGCATTTGCTTCGGGGCGAAAGAGTGAGATGCCCCCATCAGGTTGGCGATAGGCCTTCATACCCTCGAAGATTTCTTGGCCGTAATGAAAAACTGCAGTTGCAGGATCAAGTGAGATTGGCCCGTATGGCTTTAACTCTGGCTCTTGCCAACCACCTTCTTCATTCCACTCGCAGATGACCATATGGTCGGTGTAATACTTTCCAAAACCACAGTTTGCGACCTTTTCATCGCGCTCAGCCGTTGGAACTGCATGTGGATTGAGAGTGAACTTCATCTACTTCACCAGCTCCGCTAGGGCCGAACCAATTTCAGTTGTGCCACGTTTTGTATCTCCGCGCGTCAATAGATCGGCCGCTACCGCTTTTTCAACATCGCGGGCTGCATCTGTGAGGCCTAAGTGATCCAACATCATCGCAACAGACATTACCGTTGCAGTTGGATCAGCTAAATTCTTTCCAGCAATATCTGGTGCTGAACCATGTACTGGCTCAAACATTGATGGAAATTCGCCAGTTGGATTGATATTGCCAGATGCAGCAAGACCAATTCCACCACAGATAGCTGCTGCAATATCAGTCAAGATATCTCCGAAGAGGTTGTCAGTGACAACAACATCGAAGCGCTCAGGGTTGGTTACAAGGAACATTGATGCTGCATCAACGTGCAAGTAATCAGTTGTGATGTTGGGAAATTCCTTGGCAACTTCGTTAAAGGTTCGTGTCCACAAGCCACCAGCGCGAGTCAGAACATTGTTCTTATGTACAAGTGTAAGCTTCTTGCGATCACGAGCAGATGCGCGCGCAAAAGCATCACGGATGACGCGCTCAGCACCACGGCGGGTGTTCAGTGATTCCTCCGTTGCGATTTCTGCATCAGTGCCTTCAGCTAAAACGCCGCCTGCACCAACGTATGGGCCTTCGGTTCCTTCGCGAACAACGACGAAATCGATGGGCGCCTTTGTGGCAAGTGGGCCTGTCACACCAGGCATCAACTTCGCTGGGCGAAGGTTGATGTAATGCTCGAAGGCGAAGCGAATCTTGAGCAAGAGACCACGTTCAAGAACACCACTAGGAACTGATGGATCCCCCACTGCGCCGAGCAAGATGACATCTGATTGTGCAAGCTCTGCCAGAACTGAATCTGGAAGAACTTCGCCAGTGCGATGCCAGTAACCCGCGCCTAAGTCGTAGTGAGTCTTCTTAAATGTCACACCGTATTTAGTGGCAATAACATCAAGAACTTTTAAGCCCTCATTAACAACTTCAGTACCAATTCCATCACCTGGAATGACTGCAAGATTGATTGTTCGTGACATTAATTCACCAAGGTCACAGAACGGACAAGTTCTGCACCAGTTTCCTTCTTAACGGCATCAGCAACTGCATCTGAGACAGGTGAATCAACGGTAATTGCCATCAGAGCGCTTCCACCTGCTGATTCGCGAGCAACCTGCATTCCCGCAATATTAATCTTTGAACTACCGAGAGCGTTACCGACTGCACCAACAACACCTGGCTTATCTGCATAACGCAAGAAAAGAAGGTTATCTGTGGGAGGAAGATCGAGATCGAAGTTATCGATTGCGATGATTTTTTCAACTTTGCGGATACCCATCAACGTGCCATCAACCTTGATTGATTTACCGTTTGAAAGAGCTGCGTGAAGAGAAATCATGCTGCGGTATTCCGGGCTATCTGGCGTTGTTGTCACATTCGATGTAACACCACGTTCGGTAGCAAGTGCTGGAGCATTGACATAGGTAACGTCTTCGCAGCCTGATGCAGCAAGTGCGCCCTTGAGTGCACTGACTGCAAGAATTGAAGAGTCATGTCCTGAGATATCGCCCTTAACGGTGATTTCCATGGAGACAGGAGTCTCGCCAGCGATTGCTGTTGCAATCTGTGCCATCTTTTCGACAAGTGGAAGTGATGGACGAATCTCGTCGTGGATTGCTCCGCCTTTGACGTTGACCGCATCCGGTACCAATTCGCCAGCAAGTGCTTTGCGAACTGAAACAGCAACCGCGATACCTGCGCGCTCCTGTGCTTCATCCGTTGATGCACCTAGGTGTGGCGTTGCAACAACTTGATCAAGCTGGAATAAAGGTGAATCTGTGCACGGTTCAGTGACATAGACATCAAGTCCTGCCCCTGCAACGCGACCTTCGACGATTGCGTCATAGAGAGCTGACTCATCAAGTACTCCACCGCGTGCAGCGTTGATGATGCGAACTTCCTTCTTCACCTTCTTGAGCGCTTCAACGCCGATGAGGTTTGCAGTCTCTTTAGTCTTAGGCAAGTGAATAGTGATGAAGTCTGAAAGCTTTAAAAGATCATCGAGTTCTACTAGTTCGACACCAAGTTGCGCAGCCTTAGCTGGTTGCAAATATGGATCGTATGCAACGACGTTCATTCCAAATGCCTGCATGCGATGAGCAACCAATTGACCGATGCGACCAAAGCCAACTACGCCAAGAGTCTTCTCGAAGAGTTCGGCGCCTGTGTATTTAGAGCGTGCCCACTTACCTGCCTTAAGAGCAGCGTGAGCTGGTGAGATAAAACGAGCTGAAGCCAGAAGTAATGAGATTGCTAGTTCTGCGGCGGAGACGATATTTGATGTTGGCGCATTAACAACCATGACTCCTGCTGCAGTTGCTGCAGGAATATCAACGTTATCAAGACCAACACCAGCACGAGCAATGACCTTAAGGCCCTTTGCTGCGGCAATCGCTTCACCATCCATCTTTGTTGCAGAACGAATAAGAACAGCATCTACGCCAGCACCAAGGGCAGCTAGAAGTTCTGCGCGGTTTGCACCATCACAGTTACGAACTTCAAAGTCAGGACCTAGTGCATCAAGGGTCGCAGCGCTGAGCTCTTCAGCAATCAGTACAACGGGTTTAGCCACGCGCGGCACTTCCCTCTTTGTAATCATCTTTATTGGTGTTCTTCATCCAGCTAAACATCTTGCGAAGTTCGCGACCAACGGTCTCGATGGGGTGTGCTTCACCCTTTGCACGGAGTGCTGTGAATTCCTTTGCACCGCTCTCGAGATCATCGACGAAGCGCTTAGCAAATGCACCAGATTGAATATCAGCAAGAACTGCCTTCATATTCTCCTTCACGTGTGGGTCGATAACACGTGGGCCTGATACGTAGTCACCAAATTCAGCTGTGTCAGATACTGACCAGCGCTGCTTTGCGATTCCACCTTCATACATGAGGTCAACAATGAGCTTAAGTTCGTGCAAGCACTCGAAGTAAGCAACTTCTGGTTGGTATCCAGCTTCCACCAATGTTTCGAAGCCATACATAACCAACTGTGATGCTCCACCACAAAGAACTGACTGCTCACCGAACAAGTCAGTCTCTGTCTCTTCTGTAAATGTTGTAAGGATTCCGCCTGCGCGAAGTCCACCGATTGCCTTTGCATATGAAAGTGTCAGCGGCCATGCGCTACCTGTTGCATCTTGCTCGACTGCAACAATTACTGGAACTCCACGACCTGCTGCGTATTCACGACGCACCAAGTGTCCGGGACCCTTTGGCGCGACCATGCATACATCAACATCAACCGTTGGCTTGATGTAACCGAAGCGAATATTGAAACCGTGACCAAAGAAGAGAGCATCACCCTTTTCTAGGTTAGGCAAGATTGATTCTGCGTAAATATGGCGCTGTAAATGATCAGGAGCCAAGATCATGATGACACTTGCTTCCTTGACTGCGTCCGCTACGGAAGTAACGCGAAGTCCTTCTGCCTCCGCCTTTGCACGGGAAGGAGAACCTTCCTTAAGACCAACGCGAACATCAACACCTGAATCGCGAAGATTCAGTGCATGCGCATGGCCCTGTGAGCCGTAACCGATGATCGCGACCTTGCGACCTTGGATGATTGAGAGATCTGCATCCTCTTCGTGATACATCGTTGCCACGGTGTTTCTCCTTTAGTTATTTCTTGCTAGTTTTGATAGTCGGGTTGTGTGTCGTGTACTGCCTTTGCTGTAGGCGTCACATCTTTGATGGAGATGACGCTGATGAGCTTGTCGAGCTGAGCAATGACTTGCTCGAGAGAGTGGCCTTCAACAGCTACTCCAATAATCATCTTTGAGATTGATGAATCTTCAGTAGGTCCAACGCTAAGAGTTTCAATGTTAAATGCACGACGCGAAAATAGCCCTGAAACTCGCGCCAGAACACCCGGTTCGTTCTCAACGAGAACTTCGAGGGTATGTTGACGGCGATTGGTAGTCATTAGAGCTCCTGTGAATCCCAATCAGGGGCTGTAGCGCGAGCGATCATGATCTCATCATTGGATGTTCCGGCAGCAACCATTGGCCAGACCATCGCATCACGATGAACGCGGAAATCAACAACCACTGGTTGATCATTAATTGACATCGCCTTTTCAATTGTCTTATCAAGATCTTCAGGGCGTTCGCAGGCAAGACCCACGCATCCCATGGATTCAGCAAGCATGGGGAAGTTTGGAACACGCTTTGAATCAAGTGAAGTATTTGAATAACGGCTGTCATAGAACAAGGTCTGCCACTGGCGAACCATGCCGAGAGATTCATTATTAATGATGGCAACCTTGATAGGAATGTTATTGAGTGCACATGTAACAAGCTCTTGGTTAGTCATCTGGAAACAACCATCACCATCGATTGCCCAGACTGTTGCGTCTGGCGCTCCAACTTTTGCACCCATCGCAGCAGGTACGCCATAACCCATAGTTCCAGCGCCACCTGAGTTAAGCCAGGTGCGTGGATGTTCGTATGAAATAAATTGTGATGCCCACATCTGATGTTGACCCACACCGGCAGTAAAGATGGTATCTGTTCCAGAAATTTGTCCAAGACGTTGGATAACAAGTTGTGGTGATAGCGAACCATCATCGGGAGTATCAAAGCCCAATGGATATGTTGATTTCAGTGAGTTCATCTGGCGCAACCATGCAGTCAGATCTGGCTTGTTCTTAGCGAGTGCAGCCTTGAGCGCAGGGATAAGCGCCGCAATTGTTTCTCGGACATCGCCGACAACTGCAACGTCTGCATGACGATTCTTGCCGATTTCGGCAGGATCGATATCTGCATGAAGAATCTTTGCATTCGGTGCAAATGTTGAAAGCTTGCCAGTAACACGGTCATCAAAACGTGCGCCTAAAGTGATTAATAGATCAGCCTTTTGCAGAGCTGTTACTGCAGCAACAGTTCCATGCATGCCAGGCATACCCATATGTAATGGGTGTGAATCAGGGAAAGCACCACGTGCCATCAGAGTTGTCACAACTGGTCCACCAAGAAGTTCAACAAGCTGGTGAAGTTCAGCATGCGCATTGGCTTTGATAACACCGCCACCAACATAGAAGACAGGCTTAGATGATTGCGCAATAAGAGCTGCCGCATCGGTGATCGCCTGTGCGTCAGGAGTTATCTTTGGGTTGTAGCCAGCAAGTTTGATTGAAGTTGGCCAGTTATATGTGGTCATCTTCTGGAGTGCATCTTTAGCAATATCAACAAGAACTGGACCAGGGCGACCCGTAGTTGCAATATGGAAAGCCTCAGCTATAACACCAGGGATTTGCCCTGGGTCAGTAACAAGATAGTTGTGCTTGGTAAATGGCATAGTGATTCCGCGGATATCTGCCTCTTGGAATGCATCAGTTCCGATTGCAGCAGATGGAACTTGGCCCGTAATTGCAACAAGTGGAACTGAATCCATTGAAGCATCCATCAAGGGAGTGACAAGGTTTGTGGCTCCAGGACCAGATGTTGCAATACAGACACCAGCGCGACCAGTTACTTGGGCATATCCAGTTGCAGCATGTCCTGCACCTTGTTCGTGGCGAACCAAGATGTGGCGAATTGTTGAGTCATAGATTGGATCATAGGCAGGAAGAATTGCGCCACCAGGAAGTCCAAACATCACATCGACGCCAGCTGCTTCAAGGCTCTTCACCAATGAAGAAGCTCCTGTCATTTCTGTGCCGTTCGGTGTGTGAACATGTTTCGGCATCTTCTTGCTCCTTTCTCTCTATATCTCTCTTAAATCTATGAACCGTTGTTAAATGAAAAAACCCTCAGATATCTGAGGGCGCGCGTGACATGAAGGCACGCGCTATCGAATCACCACCACTGAAAGTACTGAAGCGTGTGTTGAAGTCATGACCCTATTCTCCATCGTCGCCGGGTGTGAGTCAAGAGATGAGATGAACGTCTCAATAATTGAAACGGTTAATCGCAGACAGCGCCCTTGGATGCTGATCCCACAAGCTTTGAATACTTATGAAGTACTCCACGGGAGTACTTGTGGGGCAGCGGCTTCCAGCCAACTTTGCGGGCTTCAAGTTCGGAAGGATCTACCAGCAAATCGAGTGTGCGATTTGGGATATCGATACGGACGATGTCGCCATCTTTAATAAATGCAATCGGTCCCCCATCGACAGCTTCTGGTGCAACGTGTCCTACGCAGAGACCCGTTGAACCTCCAGAGAAGCGACCATCGGTAAGAAGGAGAGTTGTCTTGCCAAGTCCTGCACCTTTAATGGCGCCAGTGATCATCAACATCTCGCGCATACCTGGTCCACCCTTTGGGCCTTCGTAACGAATAACAACGACATCACCGGCTTGGATAGTTCCATTTTCAAGTGCATCCATTGCTGCTTGTTCGCGTTCAAAGACGCGAGCTGGTCCTTCAAATTTTTCGATTCCGATTCCCGCTGTCTTACAGACTGCGCCATCAGATGCGAGAGATCCACCAAGAATAGTGATTCCAATATCGGTAGAGAGTGGCTTATCAATAGCGCGAAGAACGCTTCCATCGGCAAGTGGTGGATTGATATCAGCTAAGTTCTCAGCCATCGTCTTGCCAGTTACTGTCAGGCAATCACCATGTAAGAAGCCAGCATCAAGCAAGATGCGCAGAACGACAGGAATTCCACCGACACGATCAACATCGGTCATGACATATTTTCCAAATGGCTTGAGATCGCCCAATAGTGGAACCTTTGATCCGATTCGGTGGAAATCATCAAGGGTAAGGTCGACTTCTGCTTCGTGTGCGATTGCAAGTAGATGCAGAACAGCATTGGTCGAGCCACCGAGTGCCATCAAGATTGTGATGGCGTTTTCAAATGCCTTCTTTGTCAAGATGTCACGAGTTGTAATTCCCTTTGCAATCAAATTAACAACTGCAGCGCCTGCTTGTTCAGCATAGGCATCGCGGCGGCGATCAACTGCAGGAGGGGCTGCAGACCCCGGTAGTGATAGACCGATGGCCTCGGCGATACTTGCCATCGTGTTTGCGGTGTACATACCGCCACATGCACCTTCACCTGGACAGATTGCACGTTCGATTTGATCAACGCGATCCTGTGTAATTAAACCGCGAGCGCATGCCCCAACGGCTTCGAAGGCGTCAATGATGGTGACATCTTTGCCATCGACTTGTCCTGGAAGAGTGGAACCTGCGTAGACAAATACGGATGCAACATCGATACGAGCTGCTGCCATCATCATTCCCGGTAAGGATTTATCGCAGCCAGCAAATGTGACCATTCCATCGAAGCGCTCTGCCTGCATCACAGTTTCAACAGAGTCTGCAATTACTTCGCGAGAAACTAGTGAGAAGTGCATTCCTTCGTGGCCCATAGAAATTCCGTCAGAGACTGAGATGGTTCCAAATTGCATGGGGAATCCACCGGCATCAATGACGCCCTTCTTCGATGCTTTTGCTAAACGATCGAGTGAAAGATTGCACGGGGTGATTTCATTCCAGGAAGATGCGATACCGATCTGCGGCTTGACCCAATCTTCATCTCCCATTCCCACAGCACGCAACATTCCGCGGGCAGGGGCGCGCTCTAATCCATCTGTGACAAGACCAGAGCGGGGCTTCATCTTTGACATATGCGAATCTTAGCCTTGACCTAAATGTTTGAGTAATAACTCTCTAACCTTGGCAGCATCCGCTTGGCCCTTTGTCTCTTTCATGACTGCTCCAATAAGGGAGCCAGCTGCAGGTAGGTGTCCCCCGCGAACTTTCTCGGCAGTTTCTGCCTGCTGCGCACAGACCTTTTCAATCGCAGCCATGAGCGCACCATCATCGTTGACGACCTTGATTCCGCGCTTTGCAACAACTTCTGAGGGCTTTCCTTCGCCAGCAATGACGCCTTCAACTACTTGGCGGGCAAGTTTGTCTGTGAGCTCACCCTTGGCAACGAGTGCTACAAGTTCTGCTACGTCGGCTGGCGTAATGGCAAGGTCTGCAACCGCAATGTTTTGATCGTTTGCAATGCGTGAAATTTCACCGAGCCACCACGTGCGAGCTTTTGTTGGATCGGCACCCAATAGAACTGTCGCTTCCACGATATCTAAGACATCAGCGTTGATCATCGCTTCCATCTCTTTATCGGGAACGTTCCACTCTTCTTTAATGCGCTTGCGGCGTAAAGATGGACGCTCTGGAAGCGTTGCACGAAGTTCTTCAATCCATGCAGCTGCAGGAGTTACTGGAACTAAATCTGGATCTGGGAAGTAACGGTAATCCTCGGCTTGCTCCTTTGAACGACCAGAACGTGTGAGTCCGGTGTCTTCCTGGAAGTGACGAGTCTCTTGCTTTACCTTCTTGCCATCATTGAGAAGTTCAGCGTGACGAATCATCTCTCCGCGGATTGCACGTTCTACTGAACGAAGAGAGTTGACGTTCTTTGTCTCAGAACGAGTACCCAATACATCAGAACCAATTGGTTTGAGAGATACGTTTGCATCACAACGAAGGGAACCTTGCTCCATCTTCACATCGGAGACCTTAAGGCCGCGCAAAATATCGCGCAGTTCTGCAACATATGCCTTTGCAACTTCTGGTGCGTACTTACCTGTGCCTGGAACAATCTTGGTAACGATTTCAACCAATGGAATACCTGCACGGTTGTAGTCAAGGAGCGAGTAATCAGCGCCATGGATACGACCGGTAGCACCACCTACGTGAAGTGACTTTCCTGTGTCTTCTTCCATATGTACGCGCTCGACCTCAATCCGGAACTGTTTGGTTCCTTCATCAGTTTCAATCTCAATATCGACATAACCATCGAAACAGATGGGTTCGTCGTACTGTGAAATCTGGAAGTTCTTGGGCATATCTGGATAGAAGTAATTCTTACGTGCAAAGCGGCTATAGGGAGCAATCTTGCAGTTCAGTGCAAGACCAATCAGAATCGTTGATTCAATCGCCTTTGCATTGACAACTGGAAGTGCGCCTGGAAGTGCCAAGCAGACAGGACATGTCTGTGTATTTGGTGCTGCACCAAATTCTGTTGCACATGAACAGAACATCTTGCTCGCAGTATTGAGCTCGACGTGAACTTCAAGTCCGAATACAGGATCCCACTTTGCGATTACTTCGTCATATGTTGGAAGAGCCATTACTTCGCTCCCTTCAACTCGGGAGCTTTAGAAAGAATGGGTGCGCCCCACTGAGAGAGAAGTGCTGCTTCAAGTGCTGCACCGCACTTGTAGAGGCGCTGATCCTGCATTGCAGGAGCCATGATTTGGAAACCCACGGGCAAGTTATCTTCTTCGGCCAAACCTGCAGGAAGTGACATTCCACAAATACCTGCAAGGTTTACTGGAATTGTTGCAACATCGCCCAAGTACATAGCCATTGGGTCATCGACCTTCTCGCCAATCTTGTAAGCAGTCGTTGGTGCAGTAGGAGAGACCAAAACATCTGCCTTAGTAAAAGCCTTTGCGTAATCTTGAATAATCAGGGTGCGAATCTTCTGCGCACTACCGTAGTAAGCGTCGTAATATCCTGATGAAAGAGCGTATGTACCAAGGATGATGCGGCGCTTTACCTCGCGTCCAAATCCAGCATCACGTGTAGAACTCATCACAGCTTCTGCCGATGCACCATCAACATCGCCTGTGCGAAGTCCATAGCGCATCGCATCAAAGCGTGCGAGGTTTGAAGAACATTCAGATGGTGCGATTAAGTAATAGGCAGCAAGTGCGTATTCAAAGCTTGGGCAATCTACTTCCACAATTTCAGCACCAAGGGCTGCAAGTACTTGCAGTGATTCATCAAAACGTGTCTGTACACCTTTCTGATAACCCTCACCCTGCAACTGTTTGATGACGCCAATCTTCATTCCCTTAACATCGCCACTCTTTGCCGCAGTTACTACTGCAGGAACTGGTGCATTGATACTTGTTGCATCACGCACATCATGGCCAGCCATCACTTCGTGCAGTAGTGCTGTATCTAATACTGTGCGACCAAATGGTCCTGCTTGATCAAGGCTCGATGAATATGCAATGAGGCCATAACGAGAGACGGCGCCATATGTGGGGCGTACTCCAACAATTCCGGTGAGCGCTGCTGGTTGGCGAATCGATCCTCCGGTATCAGAACCAATGGCAAGCGGTGCTTCAAAGGCCGAGACTGCCGCTGCAGATCCACCGGATGAACCACCAGGAGTGCGCGTTAAATCCCACGGATTAAATGTTGGCCCGTAACCAGAATTCTCGGTCGATGAACCCATTGCGAATTCATCCATATTGGTTTTACCCATAATGACAACGCCAGCACTTTTAAGTTTGCTGACAACAGTTGAGTCATAGGGAGGAAGCCATCCCTGCAAAATCTTTGAACCCGCCGTGGTGGGAACGCCTTTCTGTGCAAGAACATCTTTGAGAGCTAAGGGAACGCCAGCGATAGCAGAAAGTTTTTCTCCACTCTTGCGGCGAGCATCAACATCTCTTGCTTGCGCAAGTGCACCTTCTGTATCAACGTGAAGAAATGCTTTTACTTGGCCATCAACAGATGCAATGCGATCAAGGTGTGCCTGCGTAAGTTCGACAGATGTTGTCTCGCCCTTTGC
>JBBAMS010000023.1:0-12719 GCA_040402415.1 Candidatus Planktophila sp.
GAGAACGTTCTTGAAATCGAACACGATGGCATTTACTCAAACTCAGGCGAAGGCCTGCACCGCTTCGTAGATCCAGCCGATAACGAGGTCTATCTCTATACACAATTTGAAACTGGCGATGCTCGCCGTATGTATGCCTGCTTTGATCAACCTGATCAGAAGGCCACATTTAAGATCAGCACAATTACCCCTAAGCACTGGGAAGTCATCTCTAACTACGGCGTTGAATCTACTAAGGAACTAGATAACGACCGTGAGTTCACACAATTTGCAGAGTCACAAGTCATCGCAACATATGTCACCGCAATTGTTGCCGGTGCCTACACATCTGTTCACGATGAGTACAAGGGCGAGAAGACAATCCCCCTTGGTATCTATGCCCGTAAATCATTCTTTAAATATGTCGATGCAGAAAAAATCTTTGAAGTTACCAAGCAAGGCTTTGCCTACTTTGAAAAGACCTTTGGTCTGGCATACCCATTCGGCAAGTACGACCAGATCGCAGTTGCCGAATACAACTGGGGCGCAATGGAGAACGTAGGGTGCGTTACTTTCCACGAAGATGTCTTGATCTTCCGCTCCAAGGTCACCGAGCGCAACTATGTAAGCCGCGCAACCACTATCCATCACGAGATGGCGCATATGTGGTTCGGTGATTTGGTCACCATGAAGTGGTGGGAAGATTTGTGGCTTAACGAGTCATTTGCTGAATGGGCTTCATACCAATCTGTCTCTGAATCTACGAAGTACACACATGCATGGACTGAGTTCAACTCACTTCGCAAGAACTGGGCATATCGCGCAGATCAGTTGACTACTACCCACCCAATCGCCACTGAGATGGAAGATCTCGATGCAGTGCGTACGAACTTTGATGGAATCTCATATGCAAAGGGCGCATCGGTATTGCAGCAGCTCGTTGCACACGTTGGGCGCGATAACTTTATTAAGGGTCTACGCCTCTACTTTGCAAAGCACCAGTACGGCAATACAACGCTAAAAGATTTAATCGATCAGCTAGAGGCAGCATCAGGTCGCGATCTCACTCCATGGGTTTCCACATGGCTTCGCACAGCGGGCGTGAATACTTTGCGCCCTGTCATTGAAATCGCTGGCGATTCCTATAAATCCATTGGTATTAAGCAAGAAGCACCAACCATGCCCGTTGGTTCTCAGGAACTTCGCCCTCACCGTCTGCACGTTGGACTCTTCGATATCAAAGACGGCAAACTCTCTCGCCGTACCAGCGTCGAACTCGATGTTGCTGGTGCCCTGACAGATGTCACCGAACTGGCAGGCCAGAAGCTTGCAGACCTAGTTCTTATTAACGATAAGGATCAGACATACGCAAAGTTGCGCTTTGATGATCGCTCTATCGCAACGATGAAGAGCCACCTTGGCGCACTTGATGATTCACTCGCACGCGGCCTTATCTGGGCATCCCTATGGGATTCATGTCGCGATGGCGAGCTCGCAACATCTGATTACGTCGCAATTGCTCTCAATGCGCTCAAGACTGAAACAGATATCTCCATTGTTGCAGCAACATATATCCAACTCGAGACAGCAATTTGGGCATATGCAACCCCTGCAAAGCGCGATGGGCTTCGTGCACAGGTTGCTGATGCAACTGCTCTCATGCTTGCAGCCGCTGCCCCTGGTAGCGATCACCAACTGCAACTTGCTCGCGCCTTTGCAAACAATGCAATTAATTCGGCGCACTTCGAAAAGATCAAGGCGATGCTCGATGGTTCTGAAAAAGGCCTAGTCCTTGATGCTGAACAACGTTGGTACCTCTTCTTGTGCGGTGTAAAGCGTGGAGTATTTGGACCCGCAGAAATCGAGGCAGAGTCTGCCAAAGATAAGACAGCACATGGCAAGCAGTACCACGCCTATGCCTATGCAGCGATTCCAACAAAGGAAGCCAAAGCGAAGGCATTTGCATCAATCACAACCGATAACTTATCCAACACAATTCACTCATATATGTGTCGCGGATTTAACGAGAACATCCACCACGAAATCCTTGCTGATTTTGTTGATCAATACTTCGATGTGCTTCTTAAGGTCTGGGAGACCAAGGGCTATGAAATCGCTGAGACAACAGCAACTCTGGCATTTCCTGCCTGGGTTATCAGCGATGAGACTGTGAAGAAAGCTCAGCACTGGCTAGATGTCACTGGCAAAGATGCATCACATGCACTTCGCCGTTCAGTGACTGAAGGTCGCGATGCACTATCTCGTGCAATTAAAGCACGCGCTGCCGATAAGTAATTATTCGATAGTTGTAATGACTGAAGCAGGCTTTGCGCTCTTCTTTGTGCCTGTAAAAGCCCATACGGCGATTGAGATGATAAGAAATAATCCAATAGGTGCTGCTACAAAATAGGTAAATGTCTGCAGCGCGGTCAGGCCTAGACCCGCATGGGTTCCTGGTTCCTGATTAATTAATTGGACTACGTGCTTGATCATGAGCGCAGTCTATGCAGTTGCAGCGGCGACTCCAAATGGTTCAAGGTATGGCAGCCAACGAGATTCAGTGCGACCTGTTCCAAGAATTCTCCATGCCGCACCAACAGGTTCGCGAGGCAGCGAACGAAGTCGCCATCCAAGTTCTTTTAGCGGTTTGTCAGCTTTGACGTGATTGCATTTGTGGCATGCACTGACGACATTCTCCCAATTGTGACCGCCGCCACGAGAACGTGGAATGACATGGTCAATAGATGTCGCTGTTGCACTGCAATAGACACAACGTCCGCCATCGCGAGCAAAGATTGCACGGCGTGAAAGTGGAACTGCATGCCGGTAAGGAATCTTCACAAATTTATTAAGGCGAATAATTGATGGGAGATCGAGTTGACCAGTGGCAAAGTGAAGAACGATGCCTGACGATTCGATCATGGTGGCTCGATTATTGAGAACCAAAATAAGAGCACGACGATCTGTGACAACGCCCAGTGGTTCGTAAGTGGCGTTGAGCACAAGCGTCCGGTTCATCATTACCTCGGTTCCAACGCGTGGCTCGCGTCGATTGGCATATATTGCCTCAAAACTGCGCCCTTGAGGGGTATTTTGTGGTGAAGTTTAGATAAAGATTTCACTACCCTTAACACCTATGAGCGAACATACGCGGGCAATCTGGGAATGGTTCAACGGCAGCCCTCTAAGAGTCCTGGTCATCTTCCTCACCGCTCTCATCAGCCACTTAGTAGGCCATCGCGCCATTGATCGAGCCATCGCTCGGCTGGCAAATGCGGATTTAAAGCCAGGTCCAGGAACTGCAAAGCGTCAAGCAGAACGTGCTCGCACAATAGGAACAGTCTTTAGCTCAACATTTAATGCAGGTGTCTGGATCATTGCACTAGGAATGATCTTAGGCGAATTCGGATTCAACCTTGGCCCTGTTATCGCATCTGCCGGCGTTATCGGCGTTGCTCTTGGCCTTGGTGCACAGACACTTGTGCGCGATATTCTCTCAGGAATCTTCATGCTTATTGAAGATCAGTATGGTGTTGGCGATGACGTGAAAGTTCAAGAAGTTGAAGGCAAAGTCGAACGCGTTGGGCTAAGAATCACCCAGGTGCGCGATGAGAAGAATGTGCTCTGGTATATCCGCAATGGTGAAATTCTTGTTGTAGGAAATAAATCCCAAAAGAGTTAATCCAGCACGTTGACCATATGTAGCGCTGCTCCTTCTAGGTAACGCCATAACTTTTCTCGATGTCCTGCCTCCATCTCGACTCCATCGACTGCAGCCTTCATGCACGATAACCACGCCTCTTTCGCTGCAGGATTGATATGAAAGCCTGCATGGCGCATACGAAGTCGTGGATGTCCGCGCTCTTCTTGATATGTAGTTGGTCCGCCCCAATACTGTTCAAGAAAGATCTGCAGGCGGTGTGCTGCGCCTTTCATATCTGATTCGGGATACATTGGGCGCAAGATTTCATTTGTCGCAACATGGGCATAGAACTGCGAGACCAGATCAGAGAAGAATGCTTCTCCCCCAAAGAGCTCGTAGTAATTGGTTGTATCGCGCTCCACATTAACCTCGAACTTCTGCGGTTGTCTTTTCGTTACTTATTTGTAGCACTGCAAAGGACGCTACTAAACACATTGTGGCTGAGATATAGAACGCAAGTGCGTAATCACCCAGCTTCACTCGAAGCAGCGCTGCCCCAATAGCTGCGACCGATGCACCTATTTGATGGCCGACAAAGACCCATCCATAGACAACTGTTGCTCGTTGTGGGCCAAGAATTGCGCGGCAGAGCATGATTGTGGGAGGAACAGTTGCAACCCAATCGAGTCCGTAGAAAATAATGAAGACAAGTGTTGATGGATGCAAAGTGCTGAAGAGAATTGAGGGCAAGAGAAAGAGTGATAGCCCTCGAAGACCGTAATAGAAGAAGAGCAACTTTCGTGGATCCATGCGGTCTGTCAGCCAGCCAGAGAAGATGGTTCCGATGACATCGAATAGACCGACCAGGGCAAGCAAACTCGCTGCGACTGTTTCGCCCATTCCGTGGTCATGAGCTGCAGGAATAAAGTGAGTACCAATGAGGCCATTTGTCGAAAGACCACAGACTAAGAATGTTCCAAAGAGAATCCAGAAATCTCTCGACTTTGATGATTTCGTCAATGTATCTATCGCAATCTTTCCTGCGGACATCTCATTCGGCGCAGGTGGTTGCCAATCAGAAGGTGCTCCATAAGGAGTGATGCCCATTAACTCTGGCTTCTCTTTCAGAAAGAGGAAGATGAAAGGAATGATGAGCGCAGATGCGCCACCGACTGTTAATGAGACGCTCTTCCATCCATAGGTAATAGCAAAGTGCGAGAGCAAGGGAAGAAATACAAGCTGACCACTTGCAGTTGCAGCAGTGAGAGCACCAATAACAATTCCTTTGCGTGCCACAAACCAGCGATTGGCAATAGTTGCGGCAAAGACAAGGGCCATTGAGCCTGCACCGACACCTACACCTAGACCCCACAACAACCACAAATGCCATGGCTGTGTCATAAATATTGTGGACGTTGCACTCAGTGAAACAAGTGCCAGAGCTGACATCACGACCTTACGGACCGTGAATCGCTCCATCAGCGCCGCAGCAAAGGGTGCAACCAAACCAAAGAGGAGAACGTTGATGGACACTGCAAATGAAATCTGAGAACGCGACCACCCGAATGCCTCTTCAAGCGGCACAATCAAAACAGACGGTGCTGATCGATATCCAGCAGATGCCATCAAGGTAAAGAAGGTAACTGTTACTGCTATCCACCCTGGGTGAATTTTCTGCTTAGCCATTACTTACACTTTCAAATATTTGTTGAGGAACTCGCGTTCTGAATCAGTGAGCGGACGTGATTTTTTGGTCTCCATAGAAACTGCAACCTGCACAGTCGTGACTTTGGCATGTACAACGCCGTTATCTCCGACTACTTGATATCCCATCGTAAAAGATGAATTGCCAATAGCTTCAACCCAAAGGTTTACATCGTAGAAGCGACCACCTTCGTAAATTGGTTCGATGAAATCGACTTCAGCTCGTGCCACCACCATCTCGATAATTGGCGACCATAAGAATCGTGCCTCTTGAATATAGGTCAGATACTTTGCATTGTTGACATGGCCAAAGGCATCGATGTCATCCCATCGAACGAATTGCTTGCCTGTGTAAATCATCAGCGAGTCAGCTTTCGATAGGTTGCGCGATGCGGACGTGCTGCATCTGCACCTAGACGTAAAATCTTATTCTCTTCATAGGATTCAAAGTTTCCTTCAAACCAGAACCATGTGGAATCACCCTCGTAGGCCAAAATATGTGTTGTCACGCGGTCAAGAAACCATCGATCGTGGGAGATCACAACGGCGCAGCCAGGAAATTCGAGTAACGCATTTTCAAGGGAGCCGAGTGTTTCGACATCAAGGTCGTTCGTTGGCTCATCGAGAAGTAATAAGTTGCCACCCTGTTTTAAGGTCAGCGCTAAATTAAGGCGGTTACGTTCTCCACCAGAAAGTACCCCTGCAGGCTTCTGTTGATCAGGACCTTTAAAACCAAATGCTGCAACGTATGCACGCGATGGCATTTCAACTTGTCCGACCTTCATAAAGTCCAAGCCATCAGAGACAACTTCAAAGAGTGATTTCTTAGGATCGATGCCACCTCGTGACTGATCGACATAGGAAATCTTTACGGTTTCACCGATCTTCACAGTTCCAGAGTCGGGTGTCTCCATCCCCAGAATTGTCTTAAAGAGAGTTGTTTTACCAGCGCCGTTAGGCCCAATGACTCCAATAATTCCGTTGCGGGGCAAGGTAAATGAGAGATCATCGATAAGAACGCGATCGCCGAAACCTTTCACGAGATGTTCGACTTCAACGACAATATTTCCAAGACGCGGGCCAGGTGGAATCTGAATTTCATCAAAGTCCAACTTACGCATCTTGTCTGCTTCAGCTGCCATCTCTTCGTAACGGGCAAGTCGAGCCTTTGACTTTGTCTGACGACCTTTCGCATTCTGACGAACCCAATCGAGTTCTTCAGTTAGGCGCTTTGCACGCTTTGCATCTTTCTGACCTTCGACCTTAAGTCGTGCAGATTTAGTCTCAAGATAGGTTGAGTAATTTCCCTCGTATGGATAAGCGCGGCCTCGGTCGAGTTCGAGGATCCACTGTGCAACGTTGTCCAAGAAGTATCTATCGTGCGTAATCGCAACAACTGTGCCTGGATACTTGCTCAGATGTTGTTCGAGCCACAAGACAGATTCAGCATCCAAGTGGTTTGTAGGTTCATCAAGAAGTAAAAGATCGGGTGCTTCAAGGAGCAATTTACATAACGCCACGCGGCGCTTTTCTCCACCAGATAAAACCTTTACATCGGCATCTCCTGGTGGGCAGCGCAGCGCATCCATCGCTTGTTCCAACTGTGAATCTAACTCCCATGCATTGCGATGGTCGAGTTGTTCTTGCAGCTCGCCCATCTCGGACAATAACTTGTCGTAGTCGGCATCTGGGTTTGCCATCTCTTCAGAGATCTCATTGAAGCGGCGCACCATCTCCATAGTTTCAGCAACGCCTTCTTGCACATTTTCAAGAACAGTCTTCTCTTCATTTAAATGTGGTTCCTGCAAAAGAATTCCGACGGTGTATCCAGGTGACAGATAAGCCTCACCATTGGAAGGCTGTTGCAAACCAGCCATGATCTGAAGGACTGTTGATTTACCAGCACCGTTAGGGCCAACAACACCAATCTTTGCGCCAGGCAAGAACATCAAAGTTACGTCGTCGAGAATTACCTTTTCGCCATGCGCTTTACGCGCCTTCTTCATCGTGTAAATGAACTCAGCCATAAGGCGAGACTCTACCCGCCAATGCTTCGGTAGACTTACTCCACAATCGCAAGATGCACCACACATGTGCCCGTAGCTCAGTCGGATAGAGCAACCGCCTTCTAAGCGGTAGGTCGCTGGTTCGATTCCAGCCGGGCGCACATAAAGCAAAGAACCCGGACCATTGTTGGCCCGGGTTCTTTGACTAAGAGATTTAGATATTAGCCATTGAGCTTAGCAATCAAGGCCTTATCTGCATCAAGCAGTTTGCCGGTGATTGTTGTGTATTCAAGGCTTGCATCTGTAGTTGGGCATTTTGGATCCAAGATGTAAGAAATGAACGACTTAACAGCCGCTGCATTCTCACCCTTGGCTGCTGAATCTACGAGAGCGTATGTAACGATTCCGTAGAGGTATGCAGCTGGTTCCATAGTTTCGTAGTCGAAAGTCATCTTTCCGTCAGCAGCAACTGTTGCAGCGCTCAAGAATGAAGCTGTTCCACCTGCATCAGGAAGCGTGTAGTTTCCAGCAGCATTCTTAATTGCTGTCTTACCAAGCTTGTGCGCTGTTGCGTATGAAGATTCTACGTATGTGATTGAGTACTTTGTCTTTTCAGCAAGTGCTGAAACGCCTTCAGAACCTGATGCTCCTTGGAAACGACCGAGGTTGTCGCCTGAGTTAATGTCTCCAGGGAATGCAGTTGTGAAGACTCCTGAAGAAGCCTTGGTCCAATCTGATGGGAACTTCTTGATCAACATGTTGACGAAGTTCTGAGTTGTGCCTGAAGAATCTGAGCGATAGATAACTGTGATCTTCTTATTTGGAAGAGTGAAGATACGTGAAATGGTTCGAGTATTAAGTACGACAGGCTTTCCTGACGCATCCTTAACTACATTGCCCTTTGCATCCTTCTTAAAAATAAACTGTTTTGTTGATCCGTTGTTATCTGCAACGATCGCTGGGTCGTTCCACATTGTGATTGAGCCAGAGAAGATTCCAGAGATTGTCTTTGGAGATAAGTAAAGAGTCTTGGTTGAGTTGAGGTTGTAGGCAACCGCAATTGGTGCAGCAATTGCAGGAATGAGAAGGATTGTGCTCTTCGCTGGAACATATGTCGCATCAGAGAAGTTGTAATCGCCAACGCCTTTATCTGCATTTGAACGTCCTGTGCCTGAACCACCAGAACCGTATGTTGCTGTGTTGCCAGTTGCGTTCTGCCATGCTGTCTTGCACACGCCGATGAGAGGCGCAGCGAAAGATGAGCCTGCGCCGGTGATTGTTACACCAGCTGCCATCGCTGGAGCCATCGCGATGACTGCAGCAGTTGCAGCAAGAGCTGTAACCTTGAATGAACGTGAAATCTTCATGTATTCCCCCAGAAGTATGGTCCTTGGATTGGACTTGTAACGCTAAAGGTATGTTCGCGAAGAAACTTGTCGTAGACCGACGCTTAACGCTGGGTGTCCATTACATGAATAATCGGTTAACTGAGTTTTGGTGATTTAGCCAAATCTTCCAGTTACGTAGTTCTCGGTGCGAGAATTCTTAGGGCGCGAGAAGATTTCATTTGTAGGACCCATCTCGATGAGTTCACCAGGGCCACCATCTGAGAGAAAGAATCCGGTGTAATCGGATACACGCGCGGCTTGCTGCATGTTGTGGGTCACGATGATGATTGTCATGGTCGATGACAGATGGGCAATGGTCTCTTCGACTTTTAGAGTAGAACCGGGATCAAGTGCAGAGCATGGTTCGTCCATGAGGAGAACTTGAGGGCGAACCGCAAGAGACCTTGCAATACAGAGCCTCTGCTGCTGTCCACCAGAGAGCGAGCCACCGTAGGCGTTTAAGCGATCTTTGACTTCGCTCCAGAGGCCTGCTCGTTCTAGACATTCTTCAAGGAGATCATCTTTATTTTCTACTTTGATATTGGCTAACTTCAATCCAGCCAGAACATTCTCAGCGATAGTCATGGAAGGGAATGGGTTTGGCTTCTGGAAGACCATGCCAATTTTCAATCTAATTTTAGTCACATCCACACCCGGCGAATAAATATCAGAGCCGTTGAGAAGCACTTGACCTGCCATAGCTGCACTGGGAATGAATTCATGCATCCGATTTAGGGTGCGAAGAAAAGTTGACTTGCCGCAACCGGAGGGGCCGATAAGAGCGGTAACGGTTCCTGAAGAGAAATCCAAAGTGACGTCACGTAGGACTAACTTCTCTCCAAACCATGCGTGAATATTGCGCGCTTCAAGACCAACGCCAAGAGCTGCACTCCCTGGAACTCGCGCGGAATTGGCCGCAGCTATCGCCGCGAGTGGTGATTCCTTTGTTGCTGAACTCATATCTGACTTCTCGCTTTCATCGGTCATTTTGATTTTCTCCCACCTAAATATCGAGCTAGCCCAAAGAGGAATAAGACAACAATTAAAAGAACTAGCAGACCGGTCCAAGCGCGTGCGATCGATGCATCTGTTCCCGTAGCGTAACCGCGCCAAATATAGAAGGGAAGGGTTCCCATAGGTCCACTAAAAAGATTCCAATGCGTGGTGTCTCCACCGCCAGTCAGAAGGACAATAGGAGCTGTCTCACCGGCAACGCGAGCAACACCAAGAATTAGGGCTGTAACTAAACCACTTCGTGCTGCGGGTAAAACAATTTTCTGGACTGTCTTCCATTGAGTTCCCCCGAGAGCAACACCGGATTCACGTAGATCATTTGGTATTAACAGTAAAACCTCTTCAGCTGTGCGAGCAATAGTTGGAATCATCAAAATTGCCAATGCAAGAGAACCTTCAAAGCCTGAATAGGCCTTGGTTATTGGATAGACAATTGCCGCCAAGATGAACAGACCCGCAACAACAGAAGGGACTCCTGACATTGATTGAACTAAAAATCTGATTGGTCTGGTAAATCTGCCTTTTATCTCCGTCAAGTAAATTGCCGTCAAGAATCCCACAGGGACGCTCATGATCAGTGCAAATCCAACGATAAGAGCCGACCCCAAGATTGCATGGAAGAGACCGCCGTTAGCAAGGTTGTCATCGGTGAAGGCCGTGCTGTGCATATCCTTCACAAATAATCCTGGATAAAGCCCTTTGTGGCCCTTAGTCCACACAGCCCACAAAATGCTTACTATCGGAAAAATAGCGATGATGAGGCCAGTGGTGACAAAGGCTCTGGCAAGCGCATCTTTTGCTGCATGCGCGCCATGGTTAATACGAACCACCGTGTAATCAGTTAACGAATAAATCGTAATCATCACTAAGGCGTATGCGAGTTTGCCTTTTAGCGGAGTGACTTGAACCAACACAACCGTGGCTAAGAATGAAAGGAAGAGAATCGAGAAAGTTTCAGCGCGTTGGCGCCTCGTGGCTTTCCAAGGTTTTTGGGGCTTTGGGATAGTTGGGTGCGAAGTGTGAGTACTCATCGCCCACTCTTTCCGGTGCGTTCAACAATGAAATCGGCAATCGAATTGACAGCCAAGGTAACAAGGAAGAGAACTAAGCCGGCAGCCATTAAGGCCTTGGCTTCTAGAATTGTAGATTCACCAAATTTAAGCATGATCATTGCGGCAACGTTTCCGCCAACCCCAAGAAGTACCTGCCAATTAATCTGGTAGACGATATTGAGCACTGTATATACCGCAACAGTTTCACCCATGGCGCGACCTAATCCAAGCATTGCTCCGCCAATAATTCCTGAACGTCCATATGGAAACGCAACGGCGCGAATCATTCCCCAGCGAGTTGCCCCCAGAGCATAAGCAGCCTGAATTCGATCAGGTGGTGTTTGAGCAAAAATTTCACGTGCAATGGATGTCACGATTGGGACCATCATTACGGCGAGAACTAATCCAGCTATAAATGGTGATCGGCCGTATACAGGCGCTTGCATCTTGAAAAACGGGATCCAGCCCAAATATTTATGAAGTAATTTCGCCCAGTAGACAGCGCTCGGCATCAATACATAAAAACCCCAAAGACCGAAAAGTATTGAAGGGAAAGCTGCCATTAAATCAATGATTGTTACCATCACTTTTTTAATAAAGCCTGGGGCATAGAAACTCAAGAAGAGTGCCGTTAAAACTGAAATCGGAACTGAAATCACAACTGCTATGAGAGCGCAAAGAATTGTTCCGATGAGCATCGCTGCAATTCCAAAGTGAGAGTTTGCGGCGTCTGGAGCATTATTTGAATCGACGGCAGCAATCCACTGGCTTGATGTAAGAAAGTGGATACCCTGAGTTTTCAGAACATCGAAGCCTTGATAAAGGAGGAAGCTAAAAATCAGCCCTAGAACTAAGAGTGAAGATAGTCCGCCTGTAGTTACAATTTTTTGAAATAACTTATCCGAAAGACGCGGCTCCGTTGTTAGCTCGCGCTTCGGCGGAATCTGGTTCTCATTTGTCATTTGGCTCAAACTCACCCCCAGATACTGTCCCTGATTCAAGGTTTTTTGTTGGCGCGAAAGTGAACAGAAGGTGAACGGAATCTGAATTTCCCCAGCCCCGCGAGCGCCCTCTAAAGTGTCCCCATGGCCACTGAACTCCCCCACTTAATCTGGATTGATTGCGAAATGACGGGCTTAGACCTTGCCACCGATGCGCTCGTGGAAATCGCGGTTCTGGTCACTGATTCAGAACTCAATGTCATTGGCGATGGCGTGGATGTCGTTATCCATGCAACCCAGGGTCAGTTGGATTCCATGAATGACTTTGTTCGCCAAATGCATACATCCTCTGGTTTGATCACCGAGATTCCCAATGGAATTCAGATGTCAGAAGCTGAAGAACAAATTCTCGCCTACCTGCAATCTGCCGGGACTGAACCAGGTAAGTCACCTCTGGCTGGAAACTCGGTCTCTGTCGATCGCGGATTTATCGCCCGAGACATGTTGAAGCTCAATGAGTATCTGCACTACCGCACCATCGATGTCTCGTCGATTAAAGAGTTGACTCGTCGCTGGTACCCAAAGTCCTACTTCGCAGCCCCTGCCAAGACCGGCAACCACCGCGCACTCGGCGACATCCGCGATTCCATCGTTGAATTGGCGTATTACCGCCAATCAATCTTCATCAACCCGCCAATCAATTCGACCTCTGAACAACCGAACGGGTAAAGTAGGGCCTGCACAGCACATGGTGGGCGTAGCTCAGCTGGTAGAGCACTCGGTTGTGGTCCGAGATGTCGCGGGTTCGAGCCCCGTCGTTCACCCCAAGTTTGTATATACCTATTACTTACAGAGAGTCGGTTCCAGATGATCTTCGACGTCGTTGTTGAAATCCCGGCGGGTTCCCGTAACAAGTACGAGATCCATCACGAGACTGGCGAGATCCGTCTCGATCGCATGCTCTTTACCGCAACGCGCTTTCCTCACGATTA
>JBBAMS010000024.1:0-11496 GCA_040402415.1 Candidatus Planktophila sp.
AGGATCTTCTTCACGTCGTGCCCGCTTTCGTTAATTCATTGAGGGACTTCGCTGCCCACTCCAGAAGAGAAGTATCCCCTAGAACTGCAGAGCCTTGCGCCGTTGGAGTCCATGCCGCCGCACGAGGAATTGCAATCATCACAGTATTTGTCGCGGTCTTATAGAGAGATCCGGGAAAGAGACGGTTAAGTCGAAGTTGTTTTGATTCAGGTAAGACCAAGGGAGAGATTCTCAAGAATTTACCAGCTGCAACAACTTCTCTGATGCCCAATGATTTTGCATGGGCGCGAAGTTGAGCAACCCGTAGAAGAGATTGGGCCTCTGGTGGAAGTTCGCCGAACCTATCGACCAGCTCTTCATGAATTGATTCGACATCTTCGCTATGTCGTACATCAGCAAGTCTGCGATAGAGATCAAGACGTAAACGCTCCCCTGGAACATACTCCTCAGCAAGGTGGGCATTTACAGGAAGCTCAACTTTGCACTCGTGGGTCTTCGCTTCAGTCTCAATAATTCCAGTCTTGTAATCATTGACGGCCTCACCGACCATGCGCATATAGAGATCAAAGCCCACATCGGCAATATGGCCCGACTGCTCGCCACCTAGTAAATTTCCGGCTCCACGAATTTCAAGATCTTTCAGTGCCACGCGCATTCCTGAACCTAGATCTGTATTGGTTGCAATTGTCTTTAATCGATCGAGTGCAATTTCAGAAAGTGGTTGATCTTGTGGGTATAAGAAATACGCATATGCGCGTTCGCGACCACGACCTACGCGTCCACGCAATTGGTGAAGTTGAGAAAGACCAAAGTTTTCAGCACGTTCAACAATGAGAGTATTTGCATTAGCGATATCAAGGCCACTTTCAACAATTGTTGTGCACACCAATACATCAAAGTCACGATTCCAGAAAGCGAGAATCACATCTTCTAACTGTCCTTCAGACATCTGCCCATGTGCAATACGAATACGCGCCTCTGGCACCAACTCTTGAAGTTTGGAGGCAGCGCGATCGATAGATTCAACACGGTTATGTATATAGAAGATCTGACCATCACGAAGCAGTTCGCGGTGGATTGCAGCCTTAATCTGGGCATCTTCAGCTGGGCCCACATAGGTAAGGATGGGATGACGCTCCTCTGGAGGGGTTGTAATCGTCGACATCTCGCGAATACCAGTGACCGCCATTTCTAGCGTTCGAGGAATAGGCGTTGCAGACATAGCCAATACATCAACTGTCGTGCGCATCTTCTTAAGCGATTCTTTCTGCTCAACACCGAATCGCTGTTCTTCATCGACAACAACAAGTCCTAAATCTTTAAATTGCACATCCTGGGATAACAAACGGTGCGTACCCACGACCACATCGACAGAGCCACCTGCAAGTTCGGCAAGAATCTCTTTACTCTCTTTTGCAGTATTAAAGCGTGAAAGCCCTGCAACCTTGATAGGAAATCCGGAGTAGCGTTCGGCAAATGTTTTCGTGTGTTGCTGCACTAGCAGAGTTGTGGGAACAAGGACTGCAACTTGCTTACCATCTTGCACCGCCTTAAATGCTGCGCGGATTGCAATCTCTGTCTTTCCATAACCGACATCGCCGCAAATGATGCGATCCATTGGATACGGGCGTTCCATATCCCGTTTCACATCTTCGATAGTTGATAGTTGATCAGGGGTTTCTATGTAAGAAAATGCATCTTCAAGTTCGCGCTGCCACGGCGTATCCGCAGAGAATGCGAAGCCTGGTGCACTTGTGCGCGCTGCATAGAGACGGATAAGTTCACCAGCAATCTGACGCACTGCTTTACGAGCACGGCCCTTTGCCTTCTGCCACTCGCCACTGCCGATGCGATGCACTGTGGGGGTTTCACCACCCACATACTTACTCACTTGCTCCAAAGTATCTGTGGGGACAAAGATGCGATCGCTAGGTTGACCGCGCTTAGCGGGGGCATATTCAATAACTAAATATTCGCGCGTTACTTCCCCAACAGTGCGCTGGATTAATTCGACATATCGACCAATTCCATGTTGCTCATGTACAACAAAATCACCTGTACGAAGTTCGAGTGGATCAATAGCCTGCTTACGCTTTGTTGGCATACGCGCACCATCTTTAGCGCTGGTCTTGCTGCCAGATAAATCACGCTCCGTGACAAAGAGAATCTGCGCATGATCGCTCTTAAAGCCATACCCAAGTGAAGATTGAGTAACGTGGATCGAGCCCTTTGTGGGGTGGGCACTTAAACTTTCGACCATCTGCACAGGTAAATCTGCATCACGGAAAATTCCTGCATAGCGCTCAGCCATTCCATGACCTGTCGTCGAAAATACAACACTGTGGTGCGCCTCTAAGCCAGTTCGCAATAATTCGCAAAGAGCTTCCACATTTGCACGCATGGGGTCAATTGCTGAAATATCAAGAAAGTGTGCATCTTCATCGAGATCGCTTCCAAATGCATTGAGCGCACGAACAGGCAGTGACAGTCGAGCAATCTCTTCCTGTAATTGCTTCCAATCCAAATATGTCACTTGTTCAACAGGAAGAGGTACAGCACCACCAATTGCAGCGCTAGACCATGAAGCTTCGAGGAATTCTTTATTTGTCTCAATGAGATCGGCGGTACGAGAACGAATGCGTTCATCATCAATAAAAACTACTTCAGTGCCCTCGGGCATGCGATCAAGAATTGTTTCAAAGTCATCTGTAAGAAGTGGGATAAGGGATTCCATTCCTTCAACAATCATTCCCTGTGCAATTTTATCCAGAATCTCAACGGCACTTGGGTAACGGTCTTTGAGTGACTCTGCGCGGGTGCGAATTGCGTCGGTCAGTAATAGTTCACGACACGGCAATATCGCAAGCTTTCCGATAACTGGCTCGCTGGTACGTTGATCTGCAACCTCAAAATATTGAAGCTCTTCAATTTCATCTCCGAAGAAATCAATGCGTACTGGGTGCGCTGCAAGGGGAAGGAAAACATCTACAATGCCGCCACGTACGGCAAACTCTCCACGTTTTTCAACAAGGTCAGTTCGCGTAAATGAAAGTTCAGTCAGATAGTTGATGAGTTCGGTAAGACCAATCTCTTGGCCAATTTCTAAAGTCCACAAGGGGCTCTTTGCAAGAGATGCAATAAAGCGATGAATCACGGCGCGCACCGGCGCAACAACTATCGGGTTCCTCTGATTTTCAGTCAGTGAATACAACGTTGCAAGTCGGCGTGCGACCGTGTCGCTACGTGGGCTTAAACGCTCGTGTGGCAGCGTTTCCCATGCAGGAAATTCGAATACACGTGGATGCAAACTGGTGAGATATTCACTTAAATCTTCTGCACCACGACTTGAACTTGTCACCACGAGCACAGGCTTATTTTCTGCAAGCAGTGAGATCAAAAATGGGTAGCTCGAGGCTGGAGCAATAATCTTCGAATAATCGTTGAGGGCAGAGGTAACTTCGGTATCACTATGTAATACCGCGAGAATTCCTCTCATGTGAGATGCCTCCAAACGCCTTAAGGCCCCACTTCAAAAAGAAGGGGGGCGAACAATTACAGTCTATCGGGCCCTATCCATCTGTGATAATTCTCCAGTGACCGAGACCTCCAAAACGAAGCAAATCGTTGAATCAGATGATGCAACGCTGCGCAGCGATGTGCGCCATCTTGGCGATCTACTCGGCCAGTCACTTGTGCGACAAGAAGGACAACAACTTCTCGATCTCGTTGAAAGCGTACGTAAAGGGGTTAAAGAAGGTGGCGGGTTAGAAATACTTGAAAAACTCTCTGTCGATGATGCAACTCAACTCGTGCGAGCACTAAGTACCTATTTCCACTTAGCAAACGTTGCAGAACAAGTACACCGTTCAAGAGTTCTGGCGGAGGTTCGCACCCAAGGTGGTTCATGGATTACTCGAGCAATCGATAAAATTGAAGATGCGATGAAGAATCCTGTCGTAGGGCACGAAATTTCACAAGAAGATTTAGTAAAGTGGATCAACGATCTCGATATTCGACCAGTCTTTACAGCACACCCAACCGAAGCAGCGCGCCGCTCTATTTTGATTAAACTCGGAGAAATTGCATCGCTGCTTGATACTCCAAAGTCGGTAGTTCAAGATGAACGTCTTGCTGAAACAGTCGACTTGTTATGGCAGACAGATGAACTTCGCTTGAATCGCCCTGAACCACTTGATGAAGCGATGAATGCGCTCTATTACTTCGATGACTTAGCGGCGAATACAGTTCCTGAAGTTCTCAATGATTTTGCACGCGAGCTCAAGCGCCTGAATATTGATCTGCCAGTAACTGCGCGTCCACTCACATTTGGCACATGGATCGGCGGAGACCGCGATGGCAACCCCAACATCACACCTGAAGTGACTGAGGATGCTGTTGTTCTACAAGTGGGCCATGCAATCCGCTCAACAATCGCAGCGCTAAACCGATTGCGCCAAATGCTCTCTGTATCAACGCGCATCACAGGCGCCACCCCAGAACTGAGCGCATCTGTCGAAGAAGATCTAAAGAATATTCCTGAGTTTGAAGCTCGCTTCCTGCGTCTGAATGCACAAGAGCCATACCGCCTTAAGGCAACTGCAATCGTGCACCGGCTTTCCTTTACACGCGTTCGTCACGCAGAGCGCACTCCACATGTTGCAGGTCGTGACTACAAAAACACCGCCGAACTCCTTGCAGACCTTACTTTAATGCGCGATTCACTCTTTGCTCACCGAGGCGAATTGTTAGCGACCGGTTTGCTTGAGCGCACTATCCGCACTGTTGCAGCCTTCGGTCTCACCGATGCAACGCTCGATATTCGCGAACATTCAGATGCCCATCACCATGCTCTAAAGCAGATGATCTCGGGTAACTACATCGAGCTTTCACACGCAGATAAGTTCCCAATTCTTACAGCGCAACTTGCTTCATCTTCCAAACTCGATTCCAGCAAGCTTGATGCCGCGGGCGCAAAGACACTTGATACATTTATTGCAATTGAAGATCTGATCGAACGCTTTGGGCCAGAAGTCATCGAAACCTATATCGTTTCTATGACAAAGGGTGCTGATGACCTCATCGCTGCGACAGTCCTTGGAAAGCAAGCAGGGCTTGTTGATATCGATAAGAAGATTGCAAAGATTGGTTTTGCACCACTTCTTGAAACGGTTGCAGAGCTTCGTGCAGCAGGTGAAATTCTCGAAAAACTTCTTGCAGACCCGACCTATCGCACACTTGTTGAACTTCGTGGGAATATTCAAGAGGTAATGCTGGGATATTCAGATTCAAATAAAGACGCAGGTATCGCAACTTCTCAGTGGGAAATCCACCGTGCACAACGCATTCTGCGCGATGTTGCAATGAAGCATGGCGTCAAACTTCGATTATTCCATGGTCGTGGTGGTTCAGTAGGTCGTGGTGGCGGACCAACTTATGAAGCGCTCGTTGCTCTTCCGTGGGGATCTGTCGATGGTCAAATAAAAATGACTGAACAAGGTGAAGTTATCTCTGATAAATATGCTCTACCTGCACTCGCTCGTGAAAACCTAGAACTCACACTTGCTGCATCTCTTGAAGCAACCGTGCTTAACCGTGGCCCGCGACAGAGTCCAGAAGATCTCGCACAGTGGAATGAATGTATGAACTTAGTCAGCGACAACTCTTTTACTCGCTATCGCGAATTAATTGATCACCCGGATCTACCTGCATATTTCTACGCATCTACTCCTGTTGAACAACTAGGAAATCTTTTCCTTGGTTCTCGTCCATCACGTCGCCCCGATGCATCTGGCGGTCTTGATTCACTGCGCGCTATTCCATGGGTATTTGGTTGGACACAATCACGTCAGATCGTTCCTGGTTGGTTTGGCGTCGGTTCAGGTCTGAAAGCTGCGCGTGAAGGAGGTAACTCTGATGTTCTGAAGAAGATGCTTGCCGAATGGCACTTCTTCTCAACATTTATCAGCAATGTCGAGATGACACTTGCCAAGACAGACCTTGAAACAGCAAAGCGTTACGTCGACACACTTGTTCCGAAAGAGCTTCATCATTTCCTTGGCACCATCAAGGCTGAATTTGATCTGACTGTTGCAGAAATTCTTACCCTTACTGGAAAATCCAAACTACTTGGTGATCAAGTAGTTCTAGCCCGAACGCTGCAAGTGCGCGATACATACCTTGCACCTCTTCAGTTGCTGCAGGTAAACCTGTTGCACCGTGTTCGCGCAGAAGGTGAAAACGCAGATCCTGCGCTAATTCGCGCCTTATTGCTGACTATTAACGGTGTTGCTGCAGGGCTTCGTAATACGGGATAAGCCAACCCTCTACGCTCAATCCTCAATGCAGTTCAGATAGATTTCACCCAAAATATACATTCGAGCACTTACGTCGCGAATCGTAAATCTCTATTTTTAACTCATGACACATTCAGTTTCATCGGCATTCTCAGAAGTTAACGAAAAGGTAGCTCAGGCTGGAGATATTCTCGGCTTAAAGAGTGGCGTGATTAAGGCGCTGAGTAGCTGCGAAAGAGAAGTAGTGATCTCTATCCCGCTTCGTCGTGGAGATGATATTGAAGTGCTCACTGGTTACCGAGTACAACATTCGAGTGCTCGCGGTCCACGCAAAGGTGGAATTCGCTTTCACCAAGATGTGGATCTTGATGATGTGCGTGCCCTCGCTTCGCTCATGACGTGGAAGACAGCTCTTATTGATGTTCCATTCGGTGGTGCTAAAGGTGGGGTTGCAGTTGATGCCTCCAAGCTAACTGCGATTGAGAAAGAAGAGATCATCCGTCGCTGGACTCGATCACTCGTTCACGTTCTTGGACATCATCGCGATATTCCGGCGCCGGATATGGGAACAGATGCAAAAACAATGGCATGGCTGATGGATGAATACCACAGACTCGAAGGCTTCCAACCGGCGTGCGTTACAGGTAAACCTGTCGAACTTTTCGGGGCGCCTGGGCGTGAAGAAGCTACCGGCCGTGGCGTCGCACTGATTGCTGCAGCCACTCTCAAACAACATAAGGTCAAAGTCGAAGGTGCAACTGTTGCAATTCAAGGGTTTGGAAATGTTGGTCGATATGCAGCGCTCGTGTGCCAACAACTAGGAATGAAGGTAATTGCAATCTCAGATGTTTCAGGTGGGATTGTGAATAAGAAGGGCATCGATATTGCTGCCATCTTTGCTCATAAGACCTTAGAAGACGTTCAGGTAGATGAGCGAATCGGTTCTTCGGATGTATTAGAGGTTGAGTGTGACATTTTGATTCCTGCCGCATTGGGTGGAGTTATCAATGAGAAGAACGCTTCTTCAATAAATGCTCGTTTCATTGTGGAGGGTGCTAACCAGCCAATTACTATTTCAGCAGATCGAGAACTACGCGCTCAAGGCGCAATAATCGTTCCCGATATTCTCGCTAACTCTGGTGGTGTAATGGGTTCATACTTTGAGTGGACACAGAATATCCAGGAATTTAGCTGGCCTATTGAGAAGTTTAGAAGTGAATTGGATTCACGTATGGAAAAGGCATTTGTTAATGTCCATGAGGTTTCCAAGAAATATTCGGTCGACTTACGAACTGCAGCATTTGTAGTCTCGGTCGGCAGAGTTGCAGAGGCTTTCGAGCTCAGAGGCTCACTCATCTAATTAACTATTGAATTTAGATTGCGTTAAATCAAGCCCATTTTCAATCAGGAACTCAACACAATCTGCACCTCGATCGATGATCTCATCGAGAGACTTCTTCTCTTCTTTACTAAATTGCTTCAAGACAAAATCTGCTGGATCTTGCTGTCCCATGGGGCGACCAATTCCAAGGCGAACGCGGAAATATTCGGCAGTGCCAAATGATGAGGTGAGTGATTTCAAACCATTATGGCCATTATCGCCACCTGCAACCTTTGCGCGGATTGCCGCATAACTAATATCGAGTTCATCATGGAGAACAATAATGTTGGCAGGTTCAACAGAGTAGAAAGAGGCGAGTGCCTTAATCGGCCCACCTGATTCATTCATATAGCTCTTAGACTTTGCGAGAATAATTGATTCTGCATCGGCACCAACGCCCAATTTGAAGGCTGCAATATCGGTACGGGATTTATGCGAAGAGAGTTTTACGTTGTGGCGTTTAGCAAGATAATCAATGACCATCTGACCCACATTGTGACGGGTGGCAGCGTATTCATCCCCGGGATTACCGAGACCCACTACCAACCACGTCATATGTGAAATCGTAAGGGTTGTTAGTCCTTCTTCTCTGCATCTGCAGCAGGTGCCGCAGCAGCTGCATCTGCAGTAGGTGCTACAACTGCAACTTCTTCAACCGCTGTTGAACGCTCAGACAAGTGAACGATGATTGTGTTCGCTGGGCTGACAAGCGTTGTGCCTGCAGGAAGAACAACATCTGAAGCATGCTTTGAAGTTCCAGCAACCATTCCTTCGATATCAAGAGTAAGGAACTTAGGAATTGCTGTTGCCTCTGCTTCAACTTCAATTGAGTTGTGCTGAGTCTCAAGGATTCCGTCTGGATCATGCTTACCTTCGAGGTGAACAGGAACTGAGACAGTTACCTTCTCGCCGCGACGAACAAGTACGAGGTCGATGTGCTCAAGGATCTGCTTGAGTGGATGGCGAACAACAGACTTAGGAAGTGTGAGCTCAGCCTTTCCATCAATGTCAATGTTAAGAAGAACGTTTGACTCTTTGAGTGCAACGCCGAGTTCGCGTGCTGGAAGAGTGATGTGAACAGGCTTCTCGCCGTGTCCGTAGATAACAGCAGGAACGAGACCAGCAACGCGTGCACGACGTGATGCACCCTTACCGAATTCGGTACGTGTGGTTCCCTTGATTGATACTTCTGCCATTTTAGAACTCCCCTAATAAATTAATTTAGTTGCTGTTATCGGATACTTCTTTATGTTGCGAAGTTCCAGCAGGAGTTGATACCTACACCGTCGATTACGGATAAATTTCACCCTCGCCGGAACGGGTGAAGATTAGCGCGACTTAGCTATGTCCGTCAAAAAGGCTAGTTACTGAGCCATCTTCGAAGACTTCGCGGATGGCGCGAGCCAAGAGAGGGGCGATGGAGAGCACTGTCAGCTTGTCGAATCTCTGATCCTCAGTTAATGGAAGTGAATCTGTAACAACGACCTCGACGGCGCGTGAATCTCTGAGGCGCTCGACTGCAGGTCCTGAGAAAACTGCGTGAGTTGCAGCGACGATGACATCTTTTGCGCCACCTTCAAATAGGGCATCTACTGCTTTGATGATGGTGCCTGCAGTATCAATCATGTCATCGATAACAACGCATGTGCGACCTTCAACATCACCGACGACTTTACCGGTGACTGATTCGTTAGGAACAAGTGGGTCGCGAGTTTTATGGATAAATGCGATGGGGCAACCACCGAGAAGTTCTGACCAGCGCTCGGCAACGCGAACACGACCTGAGTCAGGGGAGACGATTGTCAGCATATTGCGATCAACCTTACTGCCAACATAATTTGCCAGCATAGGAAGTGCAAATAAATGATCGACGGGACCGTCGAAGAAACCTTGAATCTGTGAAGTATGAAGATCGACAACCATGAGGCGATCTGCGCCAGCTGTCTTAAAGAGATCAGCCATGAGGCGCGCTGTTATCGGTTCGCGACCACGGCTCTTCTTATCCTGACGAGCATATGCATAAAACGGTGCAACCACAGTGATGCGTTTAGCTGATGCACGCTTGAGAGCATCAATCATGATGAGTTGTTCCATGATTTGTTTATTAATCGGTGAGGTATGCGACTGAATCACAAATGCGTCGCAACCGCGAACAGATTCTTCAAAGCGAACAAAGATTTCACCATTGGCAAAGTCGTAAGCAGAGGTCGGAGTAAGTGGAATACCTAACTCGGTGGCAACTTGTTCTGATAACTCTGGAAATCCGCGGCCTGAAAAGAGACGAAGTTTTTTCTCTGAGGATAAACGGATTTCGCTCAAGGAAGTTAGCCCTTCTGCTCGTCGTTACTGTGGCGCAGTGCGGCCTCAGCAGATTTAGTTCCTGGGCGCTTACGCAGAACCCAACCTAGTACATTTCGCTGCTTTGCCCTACCGACACCAATTGCACCGGCTGGAACATCTTCTGTAATCACAGAACCGGCAGCGGTATATGCGCCATCTCCAATTGTAACTGGGGCAACTAACATCGAATCACTTCCGATACGAACATGATCGCCGACGACGGTGTAATGCTTTTCTACGCCGTCATAGTTAACAAAGATAGTTGCAGCGCCGATATTGCTGCCTTCGCCAATAACTGCGTCTCCCACGTATGAAAGATGTGGAACTTTGGAGCCTTCACCTAACGTCGCATTCTTCATCTCAACATATGCGCCGACTTTTGTATTACTAAGCAACTTGGTGCCGGGGCGCAGATATGTGAATGGGCCAACGCTTGATCCATCACCAATAATCGCTTCGGTGCAACGGGATTCAACAACGTGTGCACCTGTTCCAACTGTGCAATCAACCAAAGTTGTGCGGGGGCCAATAACGGCACCCGTTGCTACGGTGGTCTTTCCGCTAATTGCAGTGCCAGGCATCAGTACTACATCACTTGCAACAGTGGCAGTAACATCAACCCAGGTGCTCAGTGGATCAACGATGGTGACGCCATCGCGCATAAGATCTTCATTGATGCGATCACGCAATAGGGCTGCAGATTCTGCAAGCTGCACACGATCATTGACTCCAAGAATTTCAATGAAATCATCAATTAATACTGCTGCAATCTTTCCACCTTCACTGCGCAAGATTTCAATAACATCGGTCAGGTATAGCTCACCTTGTGAGTTGTTGGCCTTCAGCTTGCCAATTGTGGCGCTGAGCTTTGCTGCATCGAATGCGTAGACCCCAGAGTTAACTTCATAGATATCGCGCTGGATTTCATCGGCATCGAGTTCTTCAACAATACGTAAAAGTGAGCCGTCATCGCCACGAATAACGCGGCCATACCCAGTTGGATCTGGATGTTCTGCAGTAAGTACTGATGCTGTAAAACCACCAGCGTGATGCTCTTCAAGAAGTTGTTTTAGCGAGCCACTTGTAAGCAGGGGGGTATCGCCAGCAAGAACCAAGATGGTGCCCGTTGCCTTTAAGCCCTCGAGTGCGAGTTGCGTTGCGTGTCCTGTGCCACCACGCTTTTCTTGGAAGACAGTTGTAACATGTGGTGCGATTTCAGAAAGGTGCGCCTCAACTTGTTCGCGACCTGCGCCAATAACAACGCGTACTTGCTGCGCAGTGAGCGCATCAACGGCGTGAAGAACGTGGCCGACAAGTGTGCGACCTGATATCAAATGGAGAACCTTTGGGGTACTCGACTTCATGCGAGTACCTTCACCTGCAGCGAGAATCACTACGGTTTCTAGGACCATGTGCGCAGTCTACTTGCTCCGCCACCAGGTATCGATCCTGGACCCTGGGCTTCAAAGGCCCATGTGCTAG
>JBBAMS010000025.1:0-10343 GCA_040402415.1 Candidatus Planktophila sp.
TCGCCAAGAAATGGTGCTTCCTTTGCGCAGGCTGCAAACTTTGATGAGAATTCGCCAAAAACTAGATGCTGTGAACGATCTTCAATAAGAGCAAATGTTGCGATATCCCAGAATGCAGTGGAACCACCGTTGCCGAGTACTACTTCATAGCCAACAGGTAGTGAGAAGAGTGAGTTAAGCCCTTCGCGAACGCTCTTTACAACGTTCTTGACAGGCTTCTGTCGGTGCGATGTTCCGAGAATGTAATCACTTCCGGGCGCAGTAAGGGATGCAAGTGCTTCAGGGCGAATCTTTGATGGGCCACAACCGAAACGACCATCACGCGGTTTTATGTTCTCTGGAATTACGATCTCTGCGCTCATTGGGACAGACTACGGGTAGTACCTATGTACTTCCCAATCCGCATTGATGTTAGACCGCTCATAGCGAAGGCGATCATGCAGTCGCGAATATCGACCCTGCCAGAATTCAATATTGACTGGCGTTACACGATATCCGCCCCACTGTGGTGGACATGGAACAGTTGTGCCTTCAGGCCATTTTTCCGATGCGCCTTTGAATCGTTGTTCAAGTTCTTCGCGGGATGAAAGGGGTGCCGATTGCGCAGATGCCCATGCGCCAATCTGTGAAGACCAGGGTCGCGTTGCAAAGTAATCATCAGATTCTTCCCGCGAAATCTTTTCTGCAAACCCGCTAATAGAGACTTGGCGCTCCATCGCATACCAAGGAAAGAGCAGAGTGACTTGCGCATGCAATTCAATTGCTTGCCCTTTGCGAGATCCGTAATTGGTAAAGAAAGTAAAGCCACCTTGCGAAACATCTTTTAATAAAACCGTACGCGTTGTAATTGCATCAGCACCGTTCTCATCGTTGCCAAGAGTTGAAAGCACCATTGCATTTGCTTCAACGATAAATGAATTGGCGGCAGCTTCTGTCAGCCATGAGTGGAATGCGACGAATGGGTCATTGGGTAAGGATTCAAGACCGACCTCGCCGTAGGAGCGGCGCATTGCACGAATCGCATCGCGCTCGAGTTGGCCGTTTACCTGCGGTTCATCATGGGACATAGGTGTATCGAACCTCACTTTCGATTCTGATGCATCTTCGCCGCGATTGGTGGCTACCACCCCTGCGCAAGGTGCAGAATTACCCGCAGGATTACAAGGTCATTTCTAGAGGAGCTCACTGTGTCAGATGATTTCAAGCCAGGTCTGGAAGGCGTAATTGCATTCGAATCAGAGATTGCAGAGCCAGATAAAGAAGGTAGTGCGCTGCGCTACCGCGGTGTTGATATTGATGATCTCGTAGGTCGCGTCTCATTCGGAAACGTATGGGGACTTCTTGTTGATGACGAATTTAATCCAGGACTACCTAATGCTGAGCCATTCCCACTTCCAGTGCACTCAGGCGATGTGCGCGTAGATATTCAATCTGCAATCGCAATGCTGGCACCGGCTTGGGGCTTTAAGCCAATTCTTGATATTTCAGATGAAGAAGCGCGTAGCAACTTGGCTCGTACTTCGGTCATGGTGCTTTCTTACCTTGCACAGGCAGCTCGTGGAATTGTTTCTCCAATGGTTCCTGAATCACAAGTTGATAAGGCTCATACAGTTGTAGAGCGCATGATGATTCGTTGGCGCGGAGAGCCAGATCCATTACATGTTCGAGCAATCGATGCTTACTTTGTATCTGCGGCCGAACATGGAATGAATGCATCAACATTTACCGGTCGCGTAATTGCATCAACGGGTGCAGACGTTTGCGCCGCACTTTCTGGTGCAATCGGTGCAATGTCAGGCCCGCTTCATGGTGGAGCGCCATCACGTGTCTTGCATATGATCGAAGAAGTTGAGAAGACCGGTAACGCAGAGGCCTACGTTAAGGATCTGCTCGATCGCAAAGAACGTCTTATGGGATTCGGTCACCGCGTTTATCGCGCCGAAGATCCACGCGCTCGCACATTGCGTCGCACCGCTAAAGAACTTAATGCTCCCCGTTATGCAGTTGCCGAAGCTCTTGAGAAGGCAGCGCTCAAGGAACTTCACGAACGTCAACCAGATCGCGTACTAGAGACAAACGTTGAATTCTGGGCCGCAATTATCTTGGACTTTGCACAAGTTCCAGCACCGCTCTTTACATCTATGTTTACTGCAGCTCGCACCGCAGGCTGGTCGGCACATATTCTCGAGCAGAAGCGCACCGGTCGTTTGATTCGTCCATCTGCTCGCTACATTGGAAAGGCTCCTCGTAAGCCTGAAGATGTACAGGGCTGGGATGCCACAGTGGAGCAGCTCCACAAGTAACCTTCTCCGCATGAGAAATATCGTCTGGTTCCGTCGCGATCTACGTATTGGTGACCATCCCGCACTTGTTGCAGCGATGGAAGGTGCGGACGAGATAGTTCCTGTATTTATCCTCAATAAAGAACAGATCGCTGAAGCGGGCGAGAAATTACTTGCCTACATGGGGCAATCACTTCGCGCACTCGATGAATCTTTAGGCAACCGCTTACATATAATCGAAGGCGATGCCGTTGAGGTATTACAAGAGTTGATTGCTCACTATGACGTTAAAGAAGTGCATATCTCTGCAGAGTATGAAAGATATGGCGCCGAACGCGATGCAAAGGTTGAGGCAGCAGGAATCACACTTGTGCGCACCGGAAGCCCGTATGCAGTTGCACCCGGTCGAGTTGTAAAGCCCAGTGATGCAACACCATACAAGGTCTATACACCCTTTTATAAAGCCTGGTGTGTACATGGATGGCGTGCACCAGCAAAGACTCCGAAAGAGATCAAAGCGCCTATCCCGGCTGCTAAGTACCGAGCATTCCCAGATTTTCCTATACCAATAGGTGCAACAATTATTGAAGCTGGGGAAGCTGCTGCCCTAAAACGCTTTAAGGAATTTACTAAGAAAGGTCTCGACGGTTACGACGAGAATCGAAACTTTGCGGCTATCGATGGCACATCAAAGATGAGCACCTATCTTAAATTTGGTGAGATTCACCCGCGCACTCTGTTGCAGGGGTTAGGTGAGAGCAAAGCTCACGATACTTTCCGCAAAGAGATCGCCTGGCGCGAGTTTTATGCAGATGTGCTCTTTCACAATCCAAATACGGATTACGAGTACTACGCACCTCGATTTAAAGAGATGCGTTATGACAAGCCCGGTGCACAATTTACAGCGTGGTGTGAAGGCAAGACTGGCCACCCATTCGTTGATGCCGCAATGCGCCAATTAGTTGTTGAGGGATGGATGCATAACCGCACGCGTATGGTTGTTGCATCATTCTTTGTTAAAGATCTTCACCTTGAATGGCAGCTAGGTGAGCGATTCTTTGCCCAGCACCTCGTTGATTACGATGTTGCCTCTAATGCTCACGGCTGGCAGTGGACTGCTGGGACCGGCACCGACGCTTCACCGTATTACCGAGTCTTCAATCCCATCGAACAAGGCAGGCGCTTTGATGAGAATGGCGATTACATCCGTAAATATGTTCCAGAGCTGGCGCATTTATCTGCATCTGAAATTCACGAACCATGGCTCTTTCTTGATGGATATTCACATGGATACCCCGAGCGCATCGTTGACCACGCACTAGAACGAATTGAATCCTTAGAACGCTTGAAAGAGATTAAGGTCGAGAAGCCTGAACAACCCCCACGCCGCTCTTCTTAGCTTCATACATCGCAGCATCTGCACGTTCTAATAAATTACCTTCACCATCGTTATGGACATGGCCGATGCTGACACCAATTGAAATCGATGTTCCTCGAATATGTATCGGGTAGCTCAGTGTCGCTTGTAGTGCATATGCGGCCTCGAGTGTTCGCTCATAACTTCCATTGACTAGAACTCCAAATTCATCACCACCAAGGCGAGCGAGAACTGCACCCGTGGGAAGTGAGCGGCTAAAGCGAGAAGCTACATGTTGCAGCACTTCATTTCCCACTTCATGCCCATATTTGTCATTAACAGGTTTAAATTCATCAAGATCAAGTAATAAGAGTGCACCTTCAGTCTTTGAGAATGCTGCAAGTTCTGCAATTAACCTCCTGCGGTTTGGTAAACCGGTCAACTCATCTGTGCGGGCGAGAACTTTCTCTTCGCCCAGATTTCGTGCTTGTCTAATTACGATTGACATCCGTATAAAGGCTAGAAAGAGAGTGGTGATAGTTGGAACCACAATATAAATTGGGAAAATTCCAGGGCGAAGTGAGATTAGTGCAAGTAATGTAGGGCTCATAAAGATTGAGAGAGCGATAAAAACTGGATGTATTACGATTGCACGTTCAGTAGGACTCTGGTCTAACCAGAGTGAGTGCGCGATGAGCACTATCCCAATGAGCCACCCATCATCTGTGAGCTGACCAAATCTGTAACTACCATTAACGGCAAGCCACAGATAGAGAAGATCTGAGATCGAAAAGAGTACGACTCCGAGAAAGAGTACAGCGACTCGAGTAAGAAGGCGATGAGTGATAAGTGCGATGGATGCAATGACAAAGAGCAAGAGATCGCAGATTGGAAAGAGCAATGCGAAGAATTGATCTTGCAGATTAATCACCGTCGTAGGAAACACACGAGATAGAAAGAGCGCTGTTGCAATCGATGAGATTCCTAGGCCAAAGATTGCAGAGTCGAGTAGTTCAATTGGATTGAGGTTACGTCCACGATTGAGTAGGCGGGGCAATGCAAAAAAGGTAAGAGGATAGAAGAGCATGTAGCTCAATTGCGCTATGAGTTGCGTACCTTCAGGGAGTGTATAAAAGTCGCTGTAGCTGTTGAGAATCGAACCGATTCCCCAGAATGCAATCGCGAGCGATAGCGCAGCCACTGCAACGGGGTCATTACTCAGTGGTGATTGAGTAATTGCAATAATTGAGAAAATCCAGATTGCATTATAGAGAATGAGATCTAGTCCAAGTGATTGCGAATGTATTAGCGTCTTGGATATGAGATGAATCGCCAAGAGCCCGGTTGGGAGCCATCGCATCGCCTTATACATAGGCATATTAAATAAGTAAGGCCTCCACCTATAAATAGGGGAAGCCTTACTTTCGGGGCCAGGAAAAACTCTTCTAAATTAGAAGCCCTTTGCACACAAGAGATTTGCTGAAGCCTTCGCATCATCTGCACTGGTCTTAAGCTGTCCTGGGGCGCTGGCTAGCAAAGCTTTCTTAGCCTCGAGATCCTTTACTTGAGTAGAAAGTTTTGTCTTGGCGCCACTGAGGACAAGAACTGCGTTGGCAAGCTTTGAGATAGCCCCAGCGAGCTTCTGCTTATCGGCTGCAACAGTCGAAGCATTCATCGTTGCTTGGAATTGTGTTACCTGAGCACGTGCTTTTTCAAGAGCGGCAGATGTAGTAGCAAGGGCAGTGGTTGCGGTTGTGTACTGCGTATCAAGGGCTGCTGTTTGGTCAGAAATATTTGCAAGATCTGCCTGGGCTTTAATAGCTGCCTGGTACTGAGTTACAGCAGTCAAGCACTCAGCAGATAGCCATGTGAGCTTAGAATTCTTTACAAGTGCATTCTTTGCGCACTTATATTTATAGCCAGAAACTGAGGTTGTCGCATTGACCTTGGTGCAGGCAACGCCATTGCTGATCTTTGCAGCAGCTGATGCTGGGACTGCAGAGATTGCACCGGCGATAAGAACCGCAGCTACAAGTGAAAGTGATGCCTTGCGAAACATATTTCCTCCATTAGATATGTCACTATGGTATCTAGCCATTCTCACAAATTGAGCGTAACTCGGCGGTACCAGCATTGAATTTCATGTGAATTAGCACTGCTCAACGTCCTGTATGATTATCCAATCGACGCATCCTGCATCGATGTTCCTCCCCCAAAGTGCGCCGCATGGCCACTTACTTGCGAGTCTTATCAAGACCCTGATGGCTTCTGGTTATTAATCAGATTGAGCCCATCTAACCGAGACGAGCTTGTCGTCTCGATTGGTGTTGAATTTTCATGTCTCTACAAACGCGTACTGCTGCGCCCGGAAAAGCTCGTCGCGCTGCCCAGGGTAAACCCCGCCATACAACTGTCCAGAAGGCTGCCCGCAAGGCAGTCGTTGCAAAGCCAGCTGCTCGCGGAAGCGCAAAGCGCTCAGCGCCGGTGAAGGAAGCAGCATCAACTGCAGCACGCACAACTGCCAAGACCCAGACTTCATCAAACCAACGTTATTCAGATCGCGAGAGTGTGACCAAGAAGGAAGTTCGTCTTGCTGATCGTTCCAAGCTTCGCGCACAACGTTTTCAAGAGCGTACAGCTTCAAAGTCTAAGAACATTGAAGGTGCTCCAAAGGGCAACCCTAAGCAGACTCGTGAAGAGCGCACTTTTGAAAAGCCAAATAAAGCATTCAAACCTGCGAAGACTTTCAAACCAGCAGGAGAGCGCCCAGCAACAAAGCCACAGTCACGCGCTGCAAAGTTTATTGCAGATCGCACAGAGCGCGCAGCACGTCCATTTCGTCCAGAGCGTTTAGAGCGTCCTGCAGCAAATGATGTTCGTCCAACAACTCGACGCGAAGCTGTAAAGGCAAAAGTTGCACACTCAGATGATGGTCGTCCAAACTTTGTTCCACAGAAGCGTGAAAAATATAATCCCAGCGCACCACAATCTGCAGCACAGCGTCGTGGAGATTCACCGCGCACACCTTCAAAGCCAGCGCGCGATCGCCGTAATTCTTTTTCGCAGGAATCACCAGCCTATGCTCGCGATGATTTCCGTGCGTCAAAGACACATAACAAAGCTGCAATCGATTTTGGTGCAGATGATAATTACATTTCAGTCAACCTTGCCGATGCAAACCTGGTAGAGGCAACACCACTTACTGAAGTAACAACGACATTCCGCGATCTTGGTATTGCACCAGCGCTTGCAAATGCCCTGAATGCACAAGGCATTACACATCCATTCCCAATCCAGATTGCAACACTTCCCGATGCACTTGCAGGTCATGACATCTTGGGACGTGGGCAGACTGGTTCAGGAAAAACTCTTGCATTTAGCCTTGCGCTCCTTACAAATATTTCAGATAAGACAGCGCGCCCTCACAAGCCACTGGCCCTTATCTTGACCCCTACTCGCGAACTCGCGCAGCAGATCGACGAAGTTCTTCGTCCACTTGCACGCGCCGTAGGACATGAATCAGTCGTTATCGCAGGCGGAATGCCATATGCAAAGCAGATCACTGCAATGCGTAAAGCAACAGCAATCTTGGTTGCAACTCCTGGTCGCTTGATTGACTTGCTCAATAAGAATGAAGTTCAGCTGGACCAACTTCAGATCACTGTTCTCGATGAAGCAGATCAGATGGCAGATATGGGCTTCCTTCCAGTTGTGAAGGAAATTCTTGATCAGGCACATCTCGGTGGTCAGCGTCTCTTGTTCTCAGCAACTCTCGATCGCGGTGTCGATTCACTCGTTCGTCAATACCTGAAGAACCCAAAGACTCACTCATTGCAGAATGACCGTGCCTCAGTTTCAACTATGGAACACCACGTTCTTCAGATGCACCCTGGCGATAAAGATGACATCACATCACAGATTGCAGCGCGTAATGGAAAGACAATTCTCTTCGTAAAGACTCAGCGCGGTGCGGATCGTCTTGCCGACAAGCTCGCTAATGCAGGTGTTCCGGTAGGTGCACTTCATGGCGGAAAGTCACAGGCAGTTCGTACTCGCACACTTGCACTCTTCAAGGAGCAAGACAATTCAGCACTCGTTGCAACAGATGTTGCTGCACGTGGAATCCACGTTGATGGAATCTCACTTGTTGTACACGTAGATCTCCCACAAGATCACAAGGATTACTTGCACCGTTCAGGTCGTACGGCTCGCGCTGGCGAATCAGGCACAGTTGTTACCTTGTCATCATCAAAGAATCAGCGCGCAGTATCTGGTCTCCTCGGGCGTGCAGGTGTGACACCGAAGTTCCACGATGTGCGACCGCTGGATGAGAAGCTCATGGTTATCACTGGTGCTCAAGAGCCATCAGGTGTTCCTTACATTCCGCCGGTAATGGAGCGAAAGAGCCCAGGTGGTTCACGTTCAGGTGGAGGATCACGTCGCAGTGGTTCAGGTTCAGGTAAGTCCGGTGGATACCGTGGTGGCAATAGCCGCCGTGGTCGTTCTAGCTAACTTGAAGCTATTAATTATAATTAACGCTGCTTCTTACGAACATTCATTCCGATCTGGCGTACAAATTTTCTTGGAACAGTTGAGATAACTGCAACAAGTAATTTGTATTGCCAGCCAGGAATGCTTACAGGCTTATTTGCTAAAGCATCTTTCCATGATTGAGCTACCAGAGCATCTGAGTTCAGCCACATAAAGTTTGGCAAGCTACCCATCTTCATTCGCCCACGTTCGTGAAATTCTGTGCGAGTAAATCCCGGGCAAAGTGCAGATACTTTGACGCCACTACTTGCAAGTTCGGTATTGAGGGACTCGGAGAGAACAGTCAGATAAGACTTGGCAGCGCTATAGGTGCCACCTGCGATAAAGCTTGCAACAGATGAGTTGTTGATGATAATCCCAGATTTCTGTTCTTTCATTCCAGGAATAATGGTGTGCATCAGGCGCATAGGAGTGCGTACCAACACATCAAACATCTGCTGTTCTGCATCTAACGCACTTGAGCTAAAGGGTTTATTGATTCCAAAACCCGCATTATTAATCAGAACTTCAATTTCATAGGCACTGATGTAATCCTCAACGGCTGCACACCCTTCATTTGTCGAAAGATCTGCAGGTAAGACAAATGTCAGCACGCCATATTTCTCATGTAGACCAGCAGCTCGTTCATGAAGCCGTGCTTCATCACGCGCAACGAGTGCGATGTTGTAACCCTTAGATGCCAAGAGACGTGTAAAGCTCTCGCCGATTCCGGAAGTCGCACCAGTTACCAGAGCCCATTGCGCCATCTATGCCACGATTCCCTTTGGTTCCTCTTCGCGGATATGCCATGAAGAACCGTACTCAGCAATTAAATCAAGGAAAGGTTGCGCTGGGAACCACTCAGGACCAGAAATTCCGGCTGGTTTCCATGATCCGTTATCAATAAGTTCCATTGCAATAAGTGGATTAATAGCGGTCTGCCAGACCACTGCTTGATTTCCATAATTTTTCATTGACCATTCATTATCAACAACGTTATAGATATAGACAGCCTTTGGCTTACCTGCTTTATCGAGCCCCTTAACTAAAGTGCCAGCACATGTTTTTCCGTGCATCTTGTCGCCAAGAGTTGCAGGATCAGGCAGTAACGAGGCAAGTAAGTCGCGAGGTGAAACTTCAACACCTTGGACCGAGACCTTCTCTTTCTTATCTAATCCAAGTGTGTGAATAGTTTTGAGAGTCTCGATAAATTGCGCACCAAGTCCATATTTAAAGCGAACTTCTTTCGCCTTGACCTTCATGGGAATCAGCACAGCTTCTTCATGTTCCACGTTGACACATTCGACAGGTCCAATGCCATCTGGGAAATCGTATGTCTCGAGTTCGCTAAATGGCTCTGTTGTATACCAACCGCGAGCGGCGTTCCAAATCAGCGGGGGATTAAGACACTCTTCAATAGTGGTCCAGATAGAAAATGATGGAGCGAAGTCATAACCATCGACGGTGAGGTTAGAACCATCCATGACTGCCAAGTAATCAATACGAGAGAAGAGCTCATCTTCGGCATATCGGGCAAAGACATCACTCATACCTGGCTCGATACCCATGCCGACAACGGCGTAGTTACCGTTCTTACTCCAGATATCTGCACGAGCAAATTGCTCATCACCTAACTTAACTCCAGGCTTATTAAAGGAATCATCAGGGTGTGCAATAGAGAGCGACATCGCCATATCCATGTAATTAACTTTCTCTTCTTCACATGCTAAAAAGATTGGCATGACAAAACGCGGATCTACCGCGTTCACCACAATATCGGGTGCTGCTTTACGAATGAGAGCGCGAATATCGTTCACATCAGAGGCATCCACCTCCTGCGCAGAAAATCGTGGGTCATTTACCTTGGTTACGGCTGCTTGCGCGCGTGACAGACTGCGATCGGCAACGACCATCGATGTAATAAATGGTCTACGTGATGCGATATTTGCGATTGCACTGCCAACTCCGCCTGCGCCGATAACGAGCGCTTTCATGGGTGGCCTTTCATTCTTTATTACGCACGCTTCGAACAAGCGCGTTTAGGGAAGGCTATCCGTACCGATAACCTTTGCCAAGTATCTTCAATGTAGGAGGTATCACGTCCCCGTAGCTCAGTGGATAGAGCAACCGCCTCCTAAGCGGTAGGTCGCAGGTTCAACTCCCGCCGGGGACAC
>JBBAMS010000026.1:0-7240 GCA_040402415.1 Candidatus Planktophila sp.
GAAGAGCGCGCGATTACTCAGAAGCTCTTCTCTTGGATCAACGTTGGCACATTTAACGTCGATGCCGGCTTGCTTCTCGATCAGCTTTCCATCTGCTTTGTCCTTCTTATTACAGGTGTGGGCACGCTGATCCATATCTACTCAATTTCCTATATGTCACACGATAAAAACCGCCGTAGATTCTTTGCCTACCTCAACCTCTTTATTGCAGCGATGTTGCTACTAGTTCTTGGAAATTCCTACCTAAATCTCTATGTCGGTTGGGAAGGCGTGGGCCTTGCTTCATACCTATTAATTGGTTTCTGGAACCAGAAGCCTGCCTATGCAACTGCTTCTAAGAAGGCATTTGTCATGAACCGTATTGGCGATATGGGCTTGTCCTTTGCCATCATGATTGCCTTTGCAACTCTGGGCACGGTTTCATTTAGTGGAGTGCAAGAGGCATCACATACTGCTTCAAAGGCAGCCCTTACTGCTATCGGAATTATGTTGCTCGTTGCAGCAACCGGAAAGTCTGCGCAGTTCCCGTTGCAAGCATGGCTTGGTGATGCGATGGCTGGCCCAACTCCAGTATCTGCGCTGATTCACGCAGCGACGATGGTGACCGCAGGTGTCTATCTCATCGTTCGTTCCAACTTTATCTTTGATGCAGCCCCTACTGCGCAACTTCTTGTTGTTATTGTTGGCGCAATTACCTTGCTCTTTGGTGCCCTTGTTGGTACTGCTAAGGATGACATTAAGAAGGCACTTGCAGCATCAACAATGTCGCAAATCGGTTACATGATTCTTGGTGCCGGCCTTGGACCAGCTGGGTATGCCTTTGCCATCATGCACTTGCTGACACATGGATTCTTTAAAGCAGGAATGTTCCTAGGTGCAGGCTCGGTGATGCATGGCATGAACGATCAAGTAAATATGCGTCGTTATGGTGCTTTACGTAAATTTATGCCAATTACATTTGCCACATTTGGTCTGGGCTATCTTGCCATCATTGGCGTTCCACCCTTTGCAGGCTTTTACTCAAAGGATGCAATTATCGAAACTGCATTTAACGCAGGGGGAGTAAAGGGAATTCTTCTTGGATCCACCGCGCTCCTCGGCGCAGCAATCACGGCCTTCTATATGACTCGCGTAATGGTCCTTACCTTCACAAGTAAAGAGCGCTGGGAAGATGACCAGCATCCCCACGAATCACCTCTGTTGATGTGGCTTCCCATGGCAGTACTTGCAATTGGTTCTGTGACAACAGGATTCCTCTTTACTCGCGGACATGCACTTGTGAACTGGTTATCACCGGTTGTTGGTGAGCGCACTGAGGGTGGAAAAGTCTTATTGCAACCAGTAGTCGTTTCAGGTCTTGCGCTCGTGGCAGTGATTATCGGTGCAACAATTGCGATTAGTAAGTATCAGCTCTCAGATATTGATTCCATCGCACCGCAGAACGTCTCATTATTTACAGAAATTGCTCGCAAGGATCTGTTGCAGGATTCATTGAACGAAGCGCTATTTATGCGACCAGGACAGGCACTTACTGCACTTCTTGTTAAAGGTGATGAGAAGGTAATCGATGGTGCAGTGCGCGGTGTTGCAGCAACAGCACTCAGTGCAGGTTCAACACTTCGTAAAACTCAAACTGGTTTTGCTCGCAGCTACGCAGCGCTCATCCTTATCGGTGCAATCGTCTTGATTGCTGCAATCTGGGTGGTGACACAATGAACGCTCTGACCACAATGATGCTTCTTCCGATTATCGGATCTATTCTTGTTGCGATAATCCCAAGTGATCAAGTGCTGCGCATTAAGCAGGCAGCTCTTGGCACAACTCTTCTTGTTGCAATCTCAGGGATACTCGCCTGGATAAAGTTTGATTCTTCCAATACCGCTCTACAATTTGTTGAATCCGTGAAGTGGATTCCATCTTTTGGCATCAATTACGCAGTCGGTATCGATGGTCTAGCAATTGTTCTGATTTTAATGTCCGTACTTCTTGCACCGATTGTTGTTCTTGCAGGATGGAATGAATCCGAAGGTGGAAGGTGGTCGGCCAAGGTCTTCTACATTCTTATCCTGGTACTTGAAACAATGATGATTGGCGTCTTTGCAGCAACGGATGTATTCCTCTTCTACGTTTTCTTCGAAGCGATGTTGATCCCGGTCTACTTCCTCATCGGCGGATTTGGCAGTGGAGATCGCGCAGCTGCAGCGGTGAAGTTCCTGCTTTACAGCCTCTTCGGAGGTCTACTGATGCTTGCATCAATCATTGGGCTCTACGTCATCTCAGGTGCCAATGGTGGCCACACCTTCGATATCACTCGCTTGTCAGAGCTACACATGCAGATGAGTTCCATGACTCAGAACCTCTTATTCCTTGGATTCTTTGTCGCCTTCGCAATCAAGGCGCCACTCTGGCCACTACATACATGGCTTCCAGATGCGGCAGCTGCATCAACACCTGGGACATCAGTCTTACTTCTGGGAGTACTCGATAAAGTTGGCACCTTTGGAATGATTCGTTTCTGTCTTGCGTTATTTCCTGATGCAGCAAAGACCTTTACACCCCTGATTCTTGTACTCTCAGTGATCTCGATTATCTACGGTGCATTCCTTGCAATTGGTGCACGCGATATCAAGCGCCTGATTGCCTACACATCAATCTCTCACTTCGGCTTCATCACAATGGGAATCTTTGCGATGACATCGCAAGGTATGAGCGGGGCAACGCTCTATATGTTTAACCACGGATTCTCAACAGCGGCTCTCTTCTTAGTTGCAGGGTGGATGCAGTCACGTCGTGGCTCGTCAACGATTGCAGACTTTGGTGGGCTGCAGCGCGTTACTCCGGTAATGGCATGGTCATTCTTTATTGCAGGTATGTCTTCACTCGCCTTGCCGGGACTTTCAAGTTTTGTCAGCGAATTCCTTGTGCTTGTCGGTACATACACTCGCTATCCAGTAGCAGCTGTGATTGCTACCTTCGGAATCGTTCTTGCTGCGCTCTATATTTTAATTCCAGTGCAGAAGGTGCTGCATGGCCCAACAACGCCTGGTAATGAGAATCTTCCTGATCTTAACTTGCGTGAGAAGATTGCAATTGCTCCAGTCATTGCCATCATCGTGGCCCTAGGTTTCTATCCTTCACCACTTCTTCTGGTCATTAACCCAGCATCGGCGCATGTGCTCGAAGTACAAGGTTTTACTGATCCTGTACCATCAGAGAGCGCAGGCAAGTAAATGGATTTCGTAGCCCCAGTACTCAATTACGCGCTCCTTGCACCCATGTTGATTGTGCTCGGGGGAGCTCTCCTTGGCGTACTGATCGAAGCCTTTGCGCCACGCGCATCTCGTCACAACTCCCAACTCTTTGTCACTATTGCATCGCTCGTTATCGCACTTTCAGCGCTGCTGCGTGTGCGCAAACAAGTATCGGTATCTGCCGCAATGGGCTCGATTACATTCGATGGTGCAGGAGTGCTCTTCCAAGCAGCCATCTTGGTTATCGCTATTCTTTCGGTCTTTCTTATCGCAGATCAAGAGAACTTCACAGCCCTTGCCGCATCTGTTCCAGGATCTAATGAAGAACGTATGGCAATGTATACAGATTTGCGCGTTACTGAAGTTTATCCACTTACACTCTTTGCAGTTGCTGGAATGTTGTTATTTCCACTATCAAGTGATCTGATCACACTCTTTGTCGCACTTGAGATGCTCTCACTTCCTTTATATTTGATGGCCGGTCTCTCACGCCGTCGCCGACTGCTTTCACAAGAGGCTGCGCTGAAGTACTTCTTGCTCGGTGCTTTCTCCTCTGCATTCTTCCTCTTTGGTATTGCATATATATATGGTTACTCAGGCTCCGTTACCTTCTCTGGAATTCAAGCCAGCATTATGGGTGGTGCTGGAAACGATGTCTTCCTACTTCTTGGAATTGCATTTATCTCAGTTGGCCTTCTCTTTAAAGTCGGCGCCGTTCCATTCCACGCCTGGTCACCCGATGTGTATCAAGGTGCACCAACTGCAATCACTGGATTTATGGCTGCGGCGACAAAGGTTGCAGCCTTTGGTGCAATCCTTCGAATCTTTTACGTTGCCTTTGCTAACGCCGAATGGCAGTGGAAACCCGCCCTCATCGTAATTTCTATAGTGACGATGGTCTTTGGTTCAGTCGTTGCAATTTCACAGCGCGATGTAAAGCGCATGCTTGCTTACTCATCGATTGCACACGCAGGATTCCTTCTTGCTGGCGTTATTGCGCTGAGCAAAGCAGGGCTGGAAGCCTCCATCTTCTATCTCTTCGCCTATGGCATCGCAACTGTTGGCGCATTTGGAATCGTGACACTTGTTCGAGACTCAGCCGGAGAAGTGACAGACCTCAATCGTTGGAGTGGCCTTGGTAAGCGCTCTCCACTTATTGCATCTGCCTTTGCCTTCTTCCTACTCACCTTTGCCGGAATCCCTCTTACATCTGGATTTATTGGAAAGTTCTCTATCTTCTCAGCGGCCTATGCATCTGGCAGCACTGCAGTATTAATCGCTGGTGTTCTCTCATCTGCCATCGCAGCCTTCTTCTACATTCGCGTCATTGTCTTGATGTTCTTTAAAGATTCCATTGAAGATGGAACAAGCGTTGTCATCCCATCAGGTCTGACAACCACAACTATTGCGATTACCTCAGTGATTACCCTTGTGCTGGGTATCTATCCAGCGCCTTTGATTAACTTCATTGCATCCTCTGCCTTCTTTATTCGCTAATGGCACAACTAGGAATCCCAGGTATAGCGCCAGGACTTGAAGCAGAACTTCAAGAGGGAATGGCTAAAGTTGAAAGCCTTCTCTTAAGCCACATCCAAGGTGACTACCCACTTGTTGAAGAGACTTCGCGTCACCTTGTTGCCGCAGGTGGCAAGCGCCTTCGCCCAATATTGACACTTCTCGCATCTCACTACGGTGATAAGAACCGATTCGGCATCATCGAATCAGCTGTTGTATGCGAACTTACTCACGTGGCAACTTTGTATCACGATGATGTCATGGATGAAGCAACTCTTCGTCGAAGTGTTGAGAGCGCCAATCATCGTTGGGGAAATACCGTTGCAATTCTTACCGGTGACTATCTCTTTGCAAAAGTTTCAGCTCTCTTGGCCGATATCGGACCTGAAGCAGTGCGCCTTCAGGCATCAACCTTTGAACGCCTTGTCATCGGTCAGATTATGGAGACGCAAGGCCCACAAAATGGTGAAGATCCTTTGGCGCACTATCTTCAAGTGGTCGCAGATAAGACAGGTTCCTTGATTGCCGCAAGTGCACGATTCGGTGCAATGGTCTCGGGAGCACCGACAGATATTAAAGAGACGCTCACTGTCTTTGGCGAGAAGATTGGCGTTGCCTTTCAGCTCGCAGATGATGTTATTGACATTGCCAGTGATTCTCATCAATCTGGCAAGACTCCAGGCACAGATCTACGTGAAGGCGTGCCTACCTTGGTCACGCTTAATGTCATGAGTTCAACACGTAATGAAGATCGCGAATTGAAGAAATTATTAAGTTCTCCGATTAAAGATGAGGCAGTGGTTGCTCAGGTACTGCGCGAACTTCGTGTACACCCGGCGCTAGATGAATCACGCGAGCAGTTGCATCAGATTGCCCGTGATGCGCGCACAGCGCTTGGTCCACTACCTGTAGGCGATGTAACAGGTGCGCTATTTTCTCTCTGCGACGCTATTGTCGATCGTTCCACTTGATCGCACCAAATCTACACCTAACGCCACAAGTGCAAACCAGATCACAATAAATCCAATCCATCGCGCAGTAGGCATAGCTTCATGTCGCAACCAGACACCAATAGAGAATTGAATTGTCGGAGTGATGTATTGCAGCAATCCGATAGTGCTATATGGAAGTCGCGTTGTAGAGCCGTTAAAGAGAAGAAGTGGAATAGCGGTAATGGCTCCGGCAGCAACGAGCAGCAGAGTCAGAGCTGTTTTATGGCCAAATTGTCCGGTGCCTTGATGTCCAAGATAGAGAAGGTAGAAACCATAAGGAATCAGTGAGATGAGAGTTTCAATAGCCAAACCATCGAGTGCGCCAAGGTCGAGCTTCTTCTTTATAAGACCGTAGCTGCCCCACGAGAGCGCAAGAGAAATGGCAACCCACGGAAGTCTGCCGTAATCGATTGTCAGAATAGTGACGCCGATAGCTGCGATAGAAACCGCAACCCACTGCAAAGGACGCATTTTTTCGTGGAGCAAGAGGACGCCGAAGGCGATGATGATTAAGGGGTTGATGTAATAACCCAGCGCTGCTTCAACGACATGACCATTATTAGTAGCCCAGATGTAGGTAATCCAGTTGATGGAAATGAGAATGGTTGTGGCAAGAAGCCCCACCATCTTCTTAGGGTTCTTGAGGATCTTAATCGTTGAATGAATTTGTTTAGTGAGCAAAAGGACGATGAGACAGAAGACAAGAGTCCAGACTGCGCGGTGTGAAACGATTTCGAGCGGGTTAGCCGGTTCGAGAAGTGGCCAATAAAGAGGAAAGAGCCCCCACAAGATATAGGAGCTAACTCCGAAGAGTAGTCCTAGGGAATATTCGCCACGTTTATTTCTCACTTAGCGGAAGTTAACAAACTGAACTGCAAATTCGAACTTACCATTCTTAATTTGCTCCATCGCTTCCTGAAGATCATCGCGGCTCTTGGATGTGACGCGTAGCTCGTCACCTTGGATCTGGGTTTTCAAGGATTTTGGACCTTCATCACGCAAGAATTTTGCCACCTTCTTGGCATTCTCAGTCGAGATGCCCTCTTTCATTGTTGAAGCAATCTTGTAAATCTTTCCAGAAAGTTGTGGCTCACCAGCATCAAGATGTTTGAGTGAGACACCGCGTTTAATCAATTTATCTTTGACAACATCGAGAGTTGCCTTTGCGCGTTCTTCGGTATCTGCCTCAATTGCAAGTTTGTCACCGGTTAATTCAATCTTTGCACCGGTGTTCTTAAAGTCAAAACGTGTATCGATCTCGCGGATAGCCTGATTTATAGCGTTATCGAGCTCCATGCGGTCGATCTTTGAGACTACGTCGAAACTGCTATCAGCCATTGTCTGCGGCTCCTTCGTGATTTTTAAAGTTCAAGTGCCTAAGGTATCGTTTGCCTCTCGCACTTACCAAAGCGCCGTAAGACTTGTATGACCCTGGCGGGTTGCCCGAGCGGCCAATGGGAGGGGACTGTAAATCCCCCGGCT
>JBBAMS010000027.1:0-6666 GCA_040402415.1 Candidatus Planktophila sp.
TAGAGCAACCGCCTCCTAAGCGGTAGGTCGCAGGTTCAACTCCCGCCGGGGACACCAGTTAATTGTTAATTACAAGGCAAATACAACTGTTCGATGACCAACGATAAAGATTCGGTCTTCGGCATAGAGTTTTACAGCACGAGCTAGAACGCGACGTTCGATATCACGACCAAGTGCAATCATTTCCTCTGGTGTCGCAGAGTGATTTACGTGCGCAACATCTTGTTCGATGATTGGACCTTCATCTAAGTCAGTGGTCACAAAGTGAGCAGTTGCTCCAATGATCTTGACGCCACGTTCATGTGCCTGGTGATAAGGCTTTGCACCTCTAAATCCTGGCAAGAATGAGTGATGGATGTTGATGATCTTGCCTGGCATTGCTGCAGTAAATGCTGAGGAGAGAATTTGCATATAACGAGCAAGGACAACGAAATCAATCTTGAGCTCTGAAATCTTTGCAAGCATAACTTTTTCCTGCTCGGCTTTATTTGAGGCCGTTACTGAAAGATAGAGAAAAGGTATTCCGTGCGATTCAACAAGTGGCTTGAGATCTTCACGGTTAGAGATAACCAATGGAATTTCAATCGGAAGTTCGCCGAGTTCGAGTAGATACATTAAATCTCGAAGGCAGTGGCTCTCTTTAGTAACAAGAACAAGAGCGCGGGGCTTCTGTGCTGTGGGGCGGATGTGCAGAGCTGGTGTGAATTTTCCTAGACCATCATGGAGACTCTTCTGCGCAGCATCTAATCCTTGAGAAGTTTCAAAGCGAGTGCGCATTACAAAGGTATTTGTTGTGTGATCTGTGAACTGCTGGTTCTCAATGATATTTCCGTCGCAATTAAGCACAGCAGTAGTCATGGCATGAACGATGCCTGGCTGATCCGCACATTGCAGGGAAGCGATGAGATCCATGCCCCGAGTTTAAAGGGAACTAGTGAGTTATCGTAAATCGCTTTAAGAACGCAGGTGCCCACCAGTTACGTTCTCCAAAGAGGCGCATCAAAGCCGGTACCAAGAAGGCTCGTACGATAGTTGCATCGAGAATGACCGCAAGTGCAACACCGAATCCCATCGATTTAATAGATGTAACACCACTTGTGATGAAAGCCGCGAAGACAACGGCTAGCAAGACTGCAGCTGCAGTGATGATTCTTGCCGATCGTTGCAGGCCAGTTGCGACAGATTCAATATTGGATTTTCCAGCCATATGTTCTTCACGAATACGAGATAGCAAGAAGAGTTCGTAGTCCATGGAAAGTCCGAATACAACAACAGAAATCAAGATAACAATGGATGTATCGAGAGTTCCGGTCAATGTGAAGGAGCCGATCAACCATTGCATATGTCCATCGATAAATACCCATGTCAGCGCACCCATAGTTGCAGCAAGTGAGAGGAAGTTAAGTAGCACTGCCTTAATTGGCAGAATAATTGAACCGGTAAAGATAAAGATTAAGACGAGAACACTGAGTGCAATCCATCCAAGTGCCCACGGAAGAGTATGGGCAATGCCATCTTGCGAATCTGTGTAATCGGCTGCAACTCCACCCACAAGAGTTCCTGCAGGAGATTTCACAGCACGAAGATCATGAATCATCTTTTGTGCCTCTGGTGTACGCGGCAACATAGATTCATATGCGACGATTCGGATATCTGATCCAAATGTTTGTGGTGGAGTCACTTCAACAATTCCAGGAACCTTTGCAAGGTTGGCTGAGTAAGTGGCAATCTCTGCATCCTTACCAACGCCGTTCATCACGATAATTTCAATTGGGTTGCCTGTCTGTCCAGGAAAGCGTGAAGCTTGAATCGCAGTTGCGATTGCTGCTGGGTTAGATGCAGGCAACATACGAGAATCGCCTTGCGAGAATGCGATATTCTTCAATGGCGCTGCAAAGATTCCCAAGACGATCAGTGCTAAGAGAACGACTGCAACTGGACGTTTCATGACCATGCGCGCTGTTTGGGCCCAACGACCCTCTTCCTTAGGAGTGATTGCTGATCTGCGAATAACTCCTTTATCAACCTTGGAACCTGCCAGAGCAAGAATTGGTGGAAGACCAAAGAGCGCACCCGCAACTGCTAGTGCAACAACCGATGTTCCTGCGTATCCAAATGATTTAAGGAATGGGAGCGGGAAGAAAGTGAGTGAAAGCAGAGTGACAAAGACTGTGAGACCTGAATAGAAGACAGTTTTACCGGCAGTCTTTAACGTCGTGATAATTGAATCTTCAACACTATTTCCATGGTGAAGTTCTTCGCGGAATCGATTGACCATCAAGAGCGCATAATCGATTCCAAGACCTAGACCCATACCTGTAGTCAGGTTGAGTGCATAGATACTAACTGTTGTAAAGAGCGAGATGAGATAGAGAATAAAGAAGGCACCAAGAATCGCCGCAACTCCGACAATCAGTGGCATTGCAGATGCTGCCAGCGCTCCAAAGACAAATGCGAGGAGGATAAATGTCAGTGGAATGGAGATTGCCTCAGAGATACTCAAATCTTTTGAGATCTTCTGAGTGATGGCATTTCCTACGACACCAACTCCACCAGAGTAGAGAGTGAGACCATCATCTTTTCCATCGTAATGAGCTTGGAAGTATGCACCCAGCTTTGAGCTCTCCGGTGAAAATGCATCGCCCTGTCCATAGACAAGCAAGAAGGCTGCCTTTCCATCTGTTGATTTCAGCGATGCAGGTTGACCAGAGCTCCAATAAGAAAGAGTCTTTGTAACACCAGGTTCCCTAGCAATCTTTGCTTCAAGTGCAAGAGCCTTCTGTGTAACCGTTGAATCAGAGACATCGGTCTGTCCTGCATCAACAACAATTACAACAGTGGGATCTGTGACTTTGAGTGTGTTATGCAAGTAGTTATATACCTTGTATGAGTCACTCTTTGGATTTGAATATCCACCAGAATCTAATCGACTAAAGACAATTGATCCAATTCCGCCCGCAGCGAGGATTCCGACAATAAAGAAGATGACTGCAGCCTTGCGGCGGCGATACATAAGATGACCAATTTTCTCGAACATAAGGAGAAGTATGTAGGATGGCTTTACTAATTTCACATATGACAGAGGCGAGGGCTACGCATGAGCGATGTGTTTCCTGCAACAACTGACGATGAACGCGACCCTCGTGAGGATCAGAAGGAAGATCGAAAGCGAGAGGACGAAATTAAGGGGGATAAGCCCCCTCATCACGACTGATTCTTATTCAGCAGTCGGCGCGGGCTTAACGGCAGAATCTGTTTTGTAGAAACCAGATCCTTTAAATACGACACCAACATTGGAATACACCTTACGTACTTCACCTTTGCATACAGGGCACTCTGTTAGTGGGTTTTCTGAGAATGTCTGGAATGCCTCAAAAGCATGCTCGCATACAACACATGCATATTGATATGTAGGCACAGTGTGACCTTTTCCCTTGAGGTATCTCGGATTCTCTCTTTGCCTTAGTCTAAAGAAGTGAGACGATAGGTGCGAATCGGTTGGTATTTGAGCAGGGAGGAAATGATGAGAATTAGGCAGATTGCAGTTGCGATCATGGGGCTTCTCATTATTGGGATTTCTCCTGCTATGGCCAACACTCTTGTTGCAACAACTCCAACCGTAGGATCAACGATTCAGAGCGCTCCCAGCGCCATCACTATCACCACTCAACTTGCACTCATGGATGCAGGTAACGATATCACTGTTACAGACCCCACCGGTGTCCGCGTCGATGATGGGGCACTCACTATTGATGGTGTCAATGCAGTTATTGGTTTAAAACAGCTTATTAAGACAGGTGTCTACACAGTTCATTACTCATTACTCGCAGAAAATGATGCGCCTTTCACCGGTACATTCACATTCACCTTTGCTGAAGCAACTGTCATTGCAACTGCAGCCCCACAACCAAGTAATTCTCCAGCGCCATCAGGAAATAATCTTGGAACAACTATCTTTGTTCTTGGATTACTAGCGGCAGCAATTGTTGTCACCGTAGCTCTCTCACTCTATGCAAGAAAGCTTTATAAGGATCGATGAATTTCCTGTCAGGATATGTATCTGATGTTGTACCGGTGCTCAGTGCTCTGGGTACCTTCAACAAGTCACTCTCCTTTTTTGCAGCTTTTAGCCTTATCGGCGTCCTCTTAGCAATCTCGTTCTTACTCATAGATAAGGATGGGAAACTGCAAGAGAGTGCGCTGAAATTGCGCAAAAGTGGACAGTTACTTGCAGGGCTATGGCTCATTACTAGCGTATTTCAAATAGTTCTGACACTTGCAAATATATTAGGTACAACTATTAGCGTAGCCCTTGACCTCACAACACTTCGTTCATTTGTGACACAGGTCGACCTTGGCAAGTTCATGCTATTTCAAATAGTTGCTATTGCAGTTGTTTTGGTATCACTCAATTTTGTGAAAGCGGTATTGCCAAGTGCTATCTTGTTATTACTCTCACTGCTCGCACTTGTTGCGCCTGTCTTTCAAAGCCATAGCGCTTCAGGTGGTTCACACGCTTTAGCAATCGGATCACTCGTTATCCATGTGGCGGCGCTATCACTATGGGTTGGTGGAATCTTTGCCATTATTGCTCTCGAAGAATCAGATCGCAGAGTTGCCCTCCCGCGCTTTAGCCAATTGGCGCTATGGGCAGCCATTGCTGTTGTTGCCAGCGGCATCGCGAATGCGTGGGCAAGATTGAACTTCGCATCGGCCTGGACAACTTTGTATGCGCAAATTGTGATTGCAAAGGTAGTACTGACTGCAGTTCTTATCGCCATGGGGTACCGAAATCGCAAAGCGCTACAGGCAGGCGATAAGACTGGGTGGAGTCTACTTTCACGTGTAATTTTTATTGAAGCCTTGATCATGGGACTTGTTACTGTTCTAGGAAGTTGGCTCTCTACACTGGAGCCACCCGTGGGTAAGAGTCAACTATTCAATGCAGCGCTGAGCGTCGTAGGCTTCGCCACTCCCGCTGCGCCAAATCTGTCGAGACTGTTACTTCTTTATAATCCGGATGCGCTCATGATTGGAATTCTTCTTACTCTTGTTGCTCTCTATGTAAAGGGAGTCTCGATTCTTAAAAGGCGTGGAGATGCATGGCCGGTTGGTCGTACTATCGCATTTGCATCTGGAATTGCAGTGATTGATTTTGCAACTAGTGGTGGGCTGGGTGTCTACGCACTCTTTTCGTTTCAATATCACATGATTGCTCATATGGTTCTTGGAATGCTTGCACCTATTGGATTGGTACTTGGTGCACCTATTACTTTGGCGCTACGTACCTTGCCGCAAGGTCGCACAGCTGGCGAACGAGGAGTGCGTGGGGCGTTGATTGTGTTGCTGCATTCGCGTTATTCAGTAATTTTGACTAACCCACTGACTGCGCTGGCGCTCTTTGATGGCTCACTCTTTGTTCTCTATTTCACCAATTTATTTGGTAATTTGATGCAATCACATGCTGGACATATATTTATGAATATCCACTTCCTGCTTGCAGGTTTTCTCTTTTTCAACGTCATCATCGGTGTTGATCCCAATCCACGCAAGGTTCCACACCTTGTTCGAATTGTGATTCTATTCGGCGCTATGAGCATCCACGCCTTCTTTGCGATTGCGCTGCTTGCGACAACTACCTTGATAGATGGTGGTTTTTACGGATCCTTGAAAACTCCTTGGCTGGGCAATTTACTTGCTGACCAGCATGCAGCCGGTTCTATCGCATGGGCTATGGGCGAGGTACCAATTATTTTGGCTCTGATTGCCACATTTATTCAGTGGATGCGCGATGACTCACGAGAGGCAAAACGTATTGATCGTAATGAGGCTCGTATGGCTGCTATGGGTGAGCCAGATGATTTAGCCCAATACAATAATTATCTCAGCCAATTGCAGCAACGCGATCAAAGGAGCAGTCTCGAATGAGCCTTGAAGATATCTTCACGCTGCCATCCGAATATAACGAGCTTCGCGAGAGTGTGCGTTCACTTTCAGAGAATGAAATAACACCATATGCACGCGCTGTAGATGAAGATCATCGCTATCCGCAAGAGGCGCATGATGCTCTTGCGAAAGCTGGACTCTTCGCAGCGCATGTTCCAACAGAATTCGGTGGAGATGGCGCCGATGCGCTTGCGACCTGCATCATCATTGAAGAAGTTGCACGTGCTTGTGGTTCATCTTCACTCATACCTGCTGTCAATAAATTGGGCTCACTTCCATTGATATTAAGTGGCAGCGCAGAGCAGAAGGAACGCTGGCTTCGACCACTTGCAAAAGGCAAAGGTTTTTCATATTGCTTATCTGAATCTGAAGCTGGCTCAGATGCATCGGCTTTAAAGACAAAGGCAGAACGCAAAGGCGACAGTTGGGTTATCAATGGAAGTAAGAAGTGGATCTCTAACGCTGGGGAATCTGAGTTCTACACCGTTATTGCACAAACTGACCTAACACTTGGCTCTAAAGGCATCACAGCCTTCGTGATTGAAAAATCTGATTCTGGAGTCTCATTTGGAGCACCAGAAAAGAAGATGGGTTTTCGTGGCTCACCGACCCGTGAGGTGTATTTCGATAGCGTCACTATCGGTGATGATCGCCGCATAAGCGAAGTTGGAAAAGGTTTTGCACTTGCGATGGATACCCTCGATCACACACGAATAACAA
>JBBAMS010000028.1:0-1507 GCA_040402415.1 Candidatus Planktophila sp.
ACGTGGGCGGCGAGGGTTTCGAACCCCCGACATCCTCGGTGTAAACGAGGCGCTCTACCACTGAGCTAGCCACCCGGCTAAGTAATGCGTGCGAATACTACTTTATATACGCGAAAGAACGAAAATCGTGCGTGAAGTATGCGAGATTACAACGCAGCAATAGCGGTTTTGTAATCACCATTGTTGCGAGCATCGCCAAGGCCTTGAACTACCGACCAACGAATGATGCCTGCTTTATCGATGATAAATGTGCCGCGCAACGCGCAACCAATATCAGCATTGAAGATTCCATATGCCTGCGCTGCAGCTCCATGTGGCCAGAAATCTGCAAGTACTGGGAACTTATATCCCTCTTGCTCAGCGAAAATCTTCTGTGTAAATGGTGAGTCACATGAAATAGCGAGTACCTGCACGTTGTCATTTTGAAAAGCAGCAAGATCATCACGAATTGCGCATAGTTCGCCCGTGCATGTGCCTGTGAATGCAAATGGGATAAAGATAACGGCGACATTCTTATTGCCCTTGAATGATGAGAGCTTTACCAGTTCTCCAAATTGATTCTTTAATTCGAAATCTGGTGCGGCTTCACCGACGCTTAAACCTGCAGGTAGTTGAGTCATGGCACGAATCTATCGCTTGCCCGCCTTACGTGCCACTAGGTGAGTTGCAGTCCAATCGGGTGCAACTGCAAGTGTGGATGTTTGACTTAATCCGCATGTGGGTGCTGCATCTTGAATATCACTGGGTTCAACATGGCCATCGCGACCAACCTTGGGAGTCAGAACCCAGATAGGACCCGTCTCGGATAGATAGGCCATTGCATCCATTAATTCATCAACAAGATCGCCATCATCATCGCGGAACCAGAGAATGACTGCATCGACAACTTCATTGGTGGAATTTTCATGAAATTCTGTGCCGACTATTTTTTTTATCTCATCACGAAGAGCATCATCGCAATCGGCTCCATACCCGATCTCGAGGATTAGCTCTCCTTTAGCAAAACCCATGCGCATTGCCACGGGATAAGTCCAACCGATGAGAGGGATATTTACAAGGGTTTAGCCTGCCTCACAGCCGATTTTTTTGCGCTTAAACGCCTTAGGCGCGAGAATACGGGTATGACCGAATTCGCCGGATCGCCTGATCAGATAATCGACCAATTAGTAGATACAGATCCTGCTGAAACGGCTGAATGGCAAGCCTCTTTTGATGCTGCTCTCAATGCTGCTGGACCAGTCCGTGCGCGTTATTTAATGCTCCAACTTTTAAAGCGAGCACACGAGAAGCAGATTGGCCTACCTGACCTTCGCACAACTGATTACATCAACACTATTTCTCCAGAGAATGAACCAGATTTTCCGGGAGATGAAGATATTGAACGTCGCATTCGCGCCGCAGTTCGTTGGAATGCGGCAATCTTGGTGCACCGCGCACAACGTCCAGGTGTGGGCGTGGGCGGACACATCTCTACCTATGCATCATCTGCAGCTCTCTATGAAGTTGG
>JBBAMS010000028.1:1607-5958 GCA_040402415.1 Candidatus Planktophila sp.
GCCGGCTGGAATGTCATTAAAGTTGTATGGGGCCGCGGTTGGGATCCACTTCTTGCACAAGATCGCGAGGGTGCGCTTGTTAATTTGATGAACACCACACTCGATGGTGATTACCAGACATTTAAGGCAGAAAGTGGAGCATTTGTTCGCGAGCACTTCTTTAATCGTGATCCACGCACTGCAGCGATGGTTGCTAACTACTCAGACGATCAAATTTGGAACCTCAAGCGCGGTGGCCATGATTACCGCAAACTCTTTGCTGCATACACAGCTGCAACTGAGAAGAATGGCCGCCCAACAGTAATTTTGGCTAAGACCGTTAAGGGATGGACTCTTGGTTCACACTTCGAAGGTCGTAACTCAACGCACCAGATGAAGAAGATGACTCTTGAAGACATTATCGAATTCCGTGATCGCCTTCAAATTCCATTGGCAGATGACAAGTTAGATAAGTACACACCTTCGTATTACAAACCTGCTGCTGATTCTCCCGAGATGAAGTACCTGGAAGAGCGTCGCCGCGAACTCGGTGGATCAATTCCTAGTCGTCGCAAGGTCTCTCGTCCCCTGCCACAACCTGCAGATAGCGCCTATGAATCAGTACGCCGTGGTTCTGGTCAACAAGAAGTTGCAACGACAATGGCATTCGTCCGCATGTTAAAGGATCTCGTCAAAGATCCAGGGTTGGGCAGCCGCATTGTTCCGATCATCCCTGATGAGGCGCGCACCTTTGGGCTTGATTCATTGTTCCCATCACTCAAGATTTACTCACCGCATGGTCAGCAATACATGGCTGTCGATCGCGATTTGATGTTGTCATATAAGGAATCAACATCGGGCGTCATTCTTCACGAAGGTATCAACGAGGCAGGATCCGTTGCATCCTTTACTGCTGTGGGTTCCTCCTACTCAACACATAACGAACCGATGATTCCGATCTACATCTTCTACTCGATGTTTGGATTCCAGCGCACAGGAGATGCTTTCTGGGCCGCGGCTGATCAATTAGTCCGAGGCTTTGTACTCGGCGCAACAGCAGGGCGCACAACGCTTAATGGAGAAGGTCTGCAACACGAAGATGGTCATTCACACCTTCTTGCAGCGACTAACCCAGCAGTTGTTGCCTATGACCCAGCATTTGCCTACGAAGTCGGTCATATCTTTAAAGATGGCCTGCGCCGTATGTATGGCGAGAACAGCGAAAATATTTATTACTACATGACCGTATACAACGAGCCATATATGCAGCCTGCTGAACCAGATAACTTGGATATCGATGGTCTGCTTAAGGGAATCTATCTCTACTCTGGCGCCTCTCGTCAGCGTAAGAAGAATGCACAACTACTTGCATCCGGCGTGGGCGTTAACTGGGCTCTGAAGGCGCAGAAACTCCTTGCCGAAGATTGGGGCGTAGCAGCATCTGTCTGGTCAGTTACCTCATGGAATGAACTTCGTCGCGATGGTCTTGAAGTAGATCGTCACAACATGCTCAATCCAAAGAGTAAGAAGACGGCATATGTCGCCGACAAACTACGCGGAACAGAAGGACCAGTTATCGCAGTCTCTGACTTTATGCGCGCGGTGCAAGATCAAATCTCACCATGGGTTCCCAATGCGTTTGTATCACTTGGAACAGATGGCTTTGGACTTTCAGATACTCGCGGAGCGCTGCGTCGTCACTTCAAGGTTGATGCAGAATCCATCGTTGTGGCAACCCTTGCAGAGCTAGCAAAAGCTGGCGACGTAAAGGAAACTGTAATTCAAGAAGCTATTGATAAGTACCGTATCTTCGATGTGCGCTCGGCAGATGCTGGCAACACCGAAGGTTCTGGCTGACAAAACTGTTTTAGCTCTTAGCTTTATTATCTACTTTCAGGGCGCTCACAAAGAATACTGTCATCACAAGCATCGCAGCTGGGATCATCATTGCGAGAGCAATCGAACCGGTGAATTGAATAGTCCATGCCACAATCCACTTGAGGCAAAATGTCAGAACTGAATTGACGGCTCCAAATTGACCAACAACGACAGCACTTGGCTGGGTGGATCTGCGGTTGGCTGCTGCAAAAAATGATGGCCCAAGGAATGATGAGCCAAGGCCCCCCATAGTAAAACCGATCAGAAAGAGTGCATAGGACCACCACGTACTGCTTGCCGGCAAGTGGGTTGCGATAATAATTGAACCACCGAAACCTAACCCTGCAAAGAGTGCTGCTCGCCGTACCCAGATATAGAGTTCATCGCGCTGCACTAAGTGCTGCACAATCACAAGGCGGCCATAGATCATTGCGGCGGTGAAGGCAATATAAGGAGCAGCAGCAAGTCCTGGCGATATAGCTAATCGCTCTTTTGTAAAGATTGTTGCCCAGTCACCGACTGCAAATTCAAAGTAAATCGCACATGCCATTCCTAAACTCACCGGCCAATCGATATGAAATGAGGTAAAGATCGCTTTGAAGCCGATATCTTGTGATGAATCTTTATTTGCGGTGAGCAGCACTGGATGCAGGCTAAGGATGATTCCAATCATGAGTGATGCAGCAACAACACAGATGGCATCAATCTGAGTCACTAGGGAAACATGACCTACAAGAAATCCAGATGTGATGGCAGATGCCAATGCGCCGAAGCTCCAAAATCCTGCAGATGAAGTAATCAAGTTCTTGCCACTTCGTTCTAAGTAGTGGAAGGCCTGGCTATTGATACAGACGTGTACCGCCGTAATTCCAAATCCAAAGGTGATACCAAATATAAGAAAGAGCAGAGTCGAATGTGTGTGTACTTCACTTGCTAGGGAACTGAGCAAAATTAAAATTGCAGTGACAGTAACTCGCTTTGCCCCGAATCGATGGATGATGTGTCCAACTGTCAGCAAGCCAAAAAATGCTCCAATGGAACCTGTACTGATAAGGGATCCGAATGCACCATTATTTAGACCCAATTGCGCTTTTACCTCTGGGAATCGTGGAACCCAGGCCATAATGGAGAAGCCGAAGAGAAAGAAGACTGTGTGCAGTAACTTCTCTTCGCGCCCTGGGGTAATAGAAGGTTGTGCCATATTTAAAAGAGCGCATTCGCAAGCTGTGCACGGGCTTTGATAACGCGTGGATCTGCTTGATCGACGAGTGCAAAGAGTTCGAGCAAGCGATCTTTTACTTCCTTTTGCTCATCACCATGTAATGCGACAAGTAAGCGCAAAAGTCGGGCAAAGGCAGGTTCGAGATATCCGCTCATGACCTCAACATCTGCACATTGAATCTGCAGCGCAATATCATCTGGGTACTTTATGGCCTCCTCCATCACCTTTGCGGCATCTACGCCATGTGTGCGTGCCAATAACTGCACTTGTGCAAGACCTAACTTTGCATAGGCATCAGTTGGTTTACGTGCAATCAAACGCTTATAGGCAGCTTCAGCAGTTGGGTAATCTCCTTGATCAAGGGCTACGAGTGCCTCATCTTCTTCAGGTTCAGTCTCATCAACGGGTTCTTCGCCAACACCTTGTTGAGCAGCGAGGGTAAGAATCTTTGTAATCACTTCCCGAAGTTGCTCTTCTGTGAGTGGTTGTTCAAGGAACGGAACAGCTTGTCCCCCGATAAAGACGACTCCGTAAGGAATGGTTCGTGCTTGCAGAGCTTGTGCAACTGGTGCTTGCTCATCAATATTGACTTGGGCAAGGATCCATTTGCCTGCATCATCGCTCTCAATTCTTCCAAGGGTGCGCACGAGCTCAACAGATTCAGCAGAACGTGGCGACCAACATAAAACGATGACTGGTTTTGTCTTCGAGAGTGGAAGTATTTCGGCCTGTAAATTAAGTGGAGTAACTTCAATACCGGGAATGGGTGATGTCAGATCAGGTGCCGGTTTTCCAAGCGAGCTGAGATCAACTGCTTGTGAAAAATTTGGGGGCAAACTCATGAAATATTCCTCGCTCTTTACTTGGTATTCGTTATTGAATTACGCCATCTTTTCGTACATCAACTCCTGAATCGCGCCGAAATGGCAAGAGTTCTGCAATATAAGACTTCGCGGCAAACTCTAGTCCAACATCGTGTCCCGCTCTTTCGCTCAAATACCAGCGGTGCTCAAGGGTTTCATGGAAAAATTGAGCAACTTCAATGCGCCCTTCAAGTTCTGGAGGAATGAGACTTACCGTTGTCTTAAATACCTCATCTAACCAACGCCTGGCAGAATCAAAGAGGGGGGGCTTTGGAGATTTTTCACGGCCTCTAAATCGATCAAATGATGCAAGTAGTCTTTTTGCTTGTAGCTCCTCCGTTTCAAGGCCCATCAACTCTCGTAGTCGGTTTTTGTGATAACCAGCAGCTACTAACTTTGGTTGGAAGAC